>DASXSE010000089.1:0-10146 GCA_036506175.1 Gaiellaceae bacterium | reverse complement strand
AACTACGCGATCGACTGCGACCCCGGTCGTACGTTCCGCGACGAGATCGCCACAGGTTGTCTCACCGAGTACCAGATCAATACAGGCCAGGTTTGTCCGAACTCGACGCTGCCGCTGAACTGCGCGATGATCGAGACGGGCGACAAGGTGGGTCAGCTGCGGCAGGGGATGGCGGACCGCTTCGCGTCCTGCCCAACTAATCATTGGACGAACCCGGGCGACCCGACGCAGATGCCCGTGATCGACCCGGGCGACCCGCGCGCCATCCCCCTCATTCTCGTGCCTTTCGGTTCCTTCAAGGGAAGTGGTAGCGGCTGGGTGCCGGTCACCGACTTCGGAACGTTCTACGTCACCGGCTGGGACCACGTCGGCGCCGGCTCGCCCTGTCCCGACAACGAGCCTCCCCCTGCGTCGATCGCCGGCGACACGCGTGGCGATATCTGGGGCCATTTCATCAAGTACGTCGACTCGATCAACACAGGTGACACCGGTGGGACATGTGACTTCAACTCGTTCGGAAGCTGCGTCGCCGTTCTGACGGACTAAAGGAGGGGCTTCACATGCAATTTGCACAGCGACTTCTTTCCACCCGAGGCGGGACGGTTGCGGTGAGCGTGGTGGCCGCGGTTCTCGCGGCGATCATCCTGATCGCGTACCTGCATCGCTATCGCGAAAGCGTGCGTGAGTCGGGGGTTCCCGTCTCCGTTCTCGTCGCCAAGGGCCTGATCGAAAAGGGCACCTCGGGGGATGTGATCGCGAACCAGGAGCTCTACTCCGTCAGCTCGGTGCCCAAGGCCGATGCGCACGACGGTGCCATCACCGATCCAGCAGCGCTGAAGGATCGCGTGGCCTCGGCCGACATCTTCCCCGGCGAGCAGCTGACGACCGCCAAGCTGAGCGCGAGCGTGACGGACTCGCTCGCAAACAAGATCACCGAGGACGAAAGGGCGGTCAGCCTTCCGTTCGACACGATCCGCGGGATGATCTCGCAAGTCGAGGCGGGCGACCACGTCGACATATACGGCAGCTTCAACGTCCGACAAGTGAAGGCCGACGGCACGCCCGCCCAGACCGGCGGCGAGCGGCCCGTGCTGAAGCTCCTCGTTGAGAACGCGCTCGTGCTCGCGGCGCCGAAGTCGTCGAGCAACGGCCTCGCCGGAAACAGCGGGAAGCCTCAGCTGACCATTCGCCTCTCCGACCCCGACGCAGCAAAGGTCGCGTTCTCAGCGGACAACGGCGTCCTCTGGGTGACCCTGAGGCCGCGTGCGAACTCCGCCGCGACGAGCCCGGACATCGTCTCCATGGAGACCGTCCTCCTCGGGGTCCCGCCGGTGGTCGTCTACAGATCCCTGGGAGGTAAGCGATGACCACGACGATCAGGGCTCTCGTAGCCGTCGATGAGGGGGCCGACCATGGCATGGTCACGGCCGCCCTCCCGGCGCATCGAACGGACATCCAGCTCGTCGGCGTCGTCGACGGCTTGGAGGAGGGCTGGGCGACGCTCCAGGAGACGCCCACCGATCTCCTCGTCATCGCCTGCGCCGGCTATTCGGACCGCGTGCTCTTCCTGATCGATGGCGCGGTCAAGCAGCAGGGCGATCGGCCAGTCGTCGTGCTGATGACGGGGCCGCCCGACGGCTTCGTCCGGCGCGCGTTCGAAGCGGGTGCGGACGACATCCTCACGCTTCCGATGACGCCCGACGACGTCTCCTTCGCGCTGCAGAAGGCCATGGCGCGAAAGCAGGGCGCGGCGGTAGCGACGGGAGTTGCGCTCTCGCCGATGATCGTCGTACTCGGTCCTAAGGGTGGAACCGGAAAGACGGTCACGACGGCGAATCTGTCGGTGAGCCTGGCAGAGGCGGGCCACAAAGTCGCTGTCGTCGACCTCGATCTCCAGTTCGGGGATCTTGGGCTCTCGCTCGGTCTCACGCCTGAAAAGACCATCTACGACCTGGCTAAGGCCGGCGGCTCGATGGACGCCGAGAAGCTCGAGGCGTACCTGTCAAAACACAGCTCGGGCGTTCGCGTGCTCATGGCGCCGACGAGGCCGGACCACGCGGGCGTGATCCACAACGACTTCCTGCGGGACGTCTACGCGACGCTGCGGTCGTGCCACGACTACCTCGTCGTCGACACGCCGCCGGGCTTCACGCCGGAGGTCATCGCGTCAATCGACAGCTCGTCGCACGTCTGTCTCGTCGGCATGCTCGATTCGCTTTCGCTGAAGAACACGAAGCTCGGAATGGACACGCTTGAGCTCATGGGTTACTCCGGCGAGCGGACGCGACTCGTCCTCAACCGCGCAGACAGCCGCGTGGGAATCACGCACGACGATGTGCTGGCGGTCATCGGCCGGATGCCGGACGTTCTCGTCCCGAGCGATCGGGCGATTCCGCGGTCGGTCAACGAGGGGATGCCCATCGTCCTGGCCAAGGAGAAGTCCGAGGCGGCCGGCGCGTTCAGACAGCTCGCTGCTCTTTACGACGGTACGAATCAGGCCGAGAAGAACGGGCGCTTCCACCTGTTCAGGAAGAAGAACTGATGGAACTCCACGAACGGCTCTCAGCAACCCGCCCGGTCGTCGCGCCGACAGGGCGCGATCCCTTTGCCGAGGTCAAGAACCGCATCCACCTCGCCATCATCGGGGAGCTCGGGCCCCAGCTCTTCAACGTCAACATGGATCCGAACGCGCTCCGCGAGCGTGTCGGAGACGACATTCGCGATCATCTCACGGACGAACAGGGACTTTCGCGCGACGATCGTGACCGCTTGGCCGCCGAGATCGCCGACGACATCCTCGGGCACGGCCCGCTCGAGCGCCTCCTCGGCGACGACAGCGTGACGGAGATCATGGTCAACGGCCCCTACGACGTCTGGGTCGAGCGCCAGGGCCGTCTTTACGAGACGACTGTGAAGTTCACCGACGAATCGCACCTGCGCCGGATCATCAACAAGATCGTCGCGCAGGTCGGGCGGCGCGTGGACGAATCGTCACCGATGGTGGACGCCCGTCTTCCCGACGGCAGCCGCATCAACGCGGTCATCCCGCCCCTTTCCCTCAGCGGGCCGCTGCTCACGATTCGCAAGTTCAGCAAGAAGCGGCTCGACCTCGGCGACCTCATCCGGCTGGGAACCCTCACGACGGAGACGGTCGAGTTCCTCCAACGGTGTGTGCTGGCGGAGCTGAACGTCCTCATCTCGGGGGGTACGGGCTCAGGAAAGACCACGTTGTTGAATGCACTGTCGACGGCGGTCCCTGATGCCGATCGCATCGTGACGATCGAGGACGCCGCAGAGCTCCGGCTGAACCAGCGCCATGTGCTTCGGCTCGAGGCTCGTCCAAAGAACATCGAAGGTGAAGGCGAGATCCCGATTCGGGAGCTCGTCCGGAACTCCCTCCGTATGCGACCCGACCGCATCATCGTCGGCGAGGTCCGCGGAGCGGAGGCCCTCGACATGCTCCAGGCGATGAACACCGGCCACGACGGCTCGCTCAGCACCGTCCATGCAAACACTCCACGCGATGCACTTTCGCGCGTCGAGACGATGGTGCTCATGGCGGGCTACGACCTGCCTGTGCGGGCGATCCGGCAGCAGGTCGCGTCGGCCCTCGACTTGATCGTCCACCTCGAGCGCCTCGAGGACGGCTCGCGGCGCGTTACGGCCATCACCGAGGTGCAGCGCATGGAGTCCGACGTAATCACGCTCCAAGACATCTTCGAGTTCAAGATCCAAGAGGTCACGAGCGAGCGGGTGGTCGTCGGGAGTCTGCAACCGACGGGACTACGCCCCACGTTCCTCAGCAAGTTCGAAAAGCGTGGCGTGAGCTTGCCCGTGGGACTGTTCATCGATGGACGTGGCCCGCGGACGCGTCTCGAAGAGCCGGCTCGAGGGGCCTTATGAGGCGTTCGGGACTCCTCGCGGCCGCTTTGGCCGGGATCGTGGTCCTGGCGTCTTCTACGGCCGCCACGGCCGGTAACGGGCTTCGGCTTCGGCCGACCGCCGGCGCGACGTTTCCGGGCCGCGCGTACGTCTTGACCCTCCCCTCCGCGGCTGCTCTCAGCCCGGACGCGATCCAGGTGCGCGAGAACGGGCAGCTCATGCGAGGTGTCTCCGTGACGCCCGCGGAGGCTGCCGCAACCGGGCAGTTCGGCGTCGTGCTCGTCATCGACACGAGCCGCAGCATGCGGGGGCCCGCGATCGCCGGCGCACTCGAGGCCGCGCGGGCGTTTGCGCAGCATCGCCAAGCCAATCAGCTGCTCGGAATCGTCACCTTCAACGACAAGGCGATTGTCGTTCTGCCGTTCACGACCGACGCAGAGGCGATCAACGCCGCCCTCGCCGGTACGCCGAAGCTCCACGAAGGTACGCACGTCTACGATGGCGTCGCGCTGGCAGTCTCGATGCTGAAGCAGGCGAAGGTCAGCGTCGGCTCGGTCGTCGTCTTGTCAGACGGGACGGACACGGGCAGCAGCCAATCGCTCGACGACGCTGTCGCAGCCGCCCACGACGCTCGTGTCCGGATCTTCTCGGTGGGCCTGCACTCCCGGACGTTCTCGCCCCGACCGTTGGGCCGATTGGCGCGCCTGGCCGGCGGCGAATACTTGGAAGCACACACCGCCGCGGACCTGACGCCCATCTTCGACACCCTCGGGGCGCGCTTTGCCAGCGAATACCTGATTCGATACCGGTCGACCGCGCCCGCGAACAAGTCCGTGATCGTCGCGGTAACGGTCAAGGGCTTTCCGGGCGCCGCGACGGCGGGGTATGTCACCCCGGAGACCGTTGAGCCGAGCTCCGCGCCTTTCCAGCGGTCAGTGCTCGATAAGTTCGTGCAGTCGGTAAGCGGGATGCTGACGACAGCCGTTCTCGCGGCTGGGCTGATCGCGTTGGGACTGCTTGTGCTCATCCGGCCCCGGCGCGTCGTCCTGCGCAGACGGCTCGCGGAATTCGTCTCTACGGCGGAGGCCGAGGAGAAGCTGACCGCGCAGGCGCGCAAAGACCGGCTCTACGCGCGCGCGGAGAGGTCGTTCGAAGGGATGCAGTGGTGGGTCCAGTTCAAGGAGGACCTGGATGTGGCCCGCATCTCCATTCCGCCGGTCCAGATCGTCGCCTGGACAGCGATCGGAACCCTCATCGCCGTCTACATCTTCGCGGTCGTCTTCGGGACGCTGGCCGGCATCCTCGGGTTCTCGGTCCCGCTGATCGTCCGTGCCATCATCCAGCGGAAGCTCGAGCGCGAGCGGCAGGCGTTCGCAGAACAGCTGCCGGACAACTTGCAGGTCCTCGCGTCGGCGCTACGCGCGGGCCACAGCCTGGTCGGCGCCCTCTCCGTGGTCGTCGAAGATTCCCCCGACCCCTCGCGGCGCGAGTTTCAGCGCGTGATCGCAGACGAGCAATTGGGCGTTCCGCTCGAGGAGGCGTTCGAGGTCGTCGCACGGCGAATGAACAGCACGGACGTTCGGCAAGTCGGCCTCGTCGCTGCCCTTCAGCACGAGACCGGAGGGAACACTGCGGAAGTCCTGGACCGAGTCGCGGACACGGTCCGTGAGCGGTTCGAGCTTCGCCGGCTCGTCAAGACGCTCACCGCCCAGGGGCGCATGACGCGCTGGATCTTGACCGGCCTCCCGATCCTCCTACTCGTCACGATCACGCTGCTCAACCCGACGTATATCCAGCCGCTGTACAGCCACGGGTCAGGACGCGTGGTCCTCGTTATCGCTGCGTTGATGGTCATTTCAGGGTCACTGTTCATTCGGCGGATCATCAGGATCCGGGTCTAGGGAGGCGTCGTGCTGATCCTTCTCGTTGGGCTGTTCCTCGCGGGCGCGGCGGTCTACCTCGTCGCCAAGGCGGTCGCCTGGCCGCGGATGCGGACGGCGGAAACGATCGCTCAGATCGACTCGTACGGCTA
Organism: Gaiellaceae bacterium; assembly: GCA_036506175.1. Lineage (GTDB taxonomy): Bacteria > Actinomycetota > Thermoleophilia > Gaiellales > Gaiellaceae > JAIBJP01. Next base: position 4,232 of record DASXSE010000089.1, on the reverse strand, counting down.
CTCGCGCTCCCATGGAGACGCCAAGGAGCAGACCGCCGTCCGCGGCGCGGTCGACGACATCGCCGGGGCGATCGGAGGCGTTATTGGGAAGCGGTTCAGCTCACTCCGCGAGGAGGAGCTCCGAAATCGACTCATGTCCGCCGGCCTGTACACGACGGCCCCGCGAAAGTTCCTCGGCTACCAGACGCTCGCGGCGGTCACCTTCCCCGCCGCTTGGATCTGGTTTGCCGGAACGGCTGGTTTCTCGGGACTATTCGTGATCTTCGGCGGCATCGCCTCGGTCTTCCTGGGGTGGAAAGCACCGCTCGTGATCGTGGACAGACGCGCGCGGCGCCGCATGGAGGACATCGACCACGAGCTCCCCGAGCTGATCGACATCCTCGTCGTCGCCGTCGAGGCTGGTCTTGGCTTCAGCGGCTCGCTGCAAACCGCGTCGGAACGACTGGAGGGGCCGCTCGGTGACGAGCTACGCTTGGCGCTCCAACAGCAGAACATGGGCCTCTCCACGCCTGAGGCCCTCCAGAACATGCTGGCGCGCGCGGACACGCCGGCGATGCGGTCGTTCGTGCGCGCGGTAACGCAGGGCGAGACGCTCGGCGTCTCGATCGGCGAGATCCTCCGCTCGCTCGCGATCGAGATGCGCAAGCGGCGGCGGGCGGATGCTGAGGAGCGGGCGCAGAAGGCGCCGATCAAGATCCTCTTCCCACTCGTTTTCCTCATCTTCCCGGCGATGTTCGTGATCCTCCTCGGGCCTGCCATCTTCGACTTCATCGACGCATTCCACGGCCGATGAGCCGGTTCGTCGTCACGGGACTCCTTTTTCTCGCTGCGGCCGCAACCGGTTTCAGCGCGCTCGGGCAGCTCGCGGACGCGATGCGAGATTCGAGCCTGCATTCGTGGGCCGTCGCCGGATACTGGGTGCTGAAGACCGTGATCCTGGCGGCCTTCTGCGTCTTCGTGGCGCTGCGGGACGAGCCCCGCAAGCGTTCGCGCCAGGCGGGGGCGTTTCTCGCGGTGGGCGTGGCGGTCGCAGCCGTTGTGCTCATGAAAGAGCCATCCGCGACGAGCACGACGCAAGTGGTTGTCGGGGACGTCGTCGCATTCGTCTTCTGCGCGTGGCTGCTTGCGGCAGTCCTGGCCCTCGGCACGTGCTTCGGCTTCTTGCCCGAGGCACGCGGCCTCGTCACCCGCGGTCCCTACGGCTTGGTGCGCCATCCGGTTTACGTGGGGGAGATGGGCACGGTGGGCGGGTTCCTCCTCGGTGCGCCGTCCGTATGGAACGTCTGCGTTGCTCTTTCGTTCTGCGGCGCTCAGCTCGCGCGCATGCGAATGGAGGAGCGTGCGCTCGCGGCAGAGTTCCCCGAGTACCGCCAATACGCGGCCAGAACCCCGCGGCTCTTCCCGAAGCTCGCCCGTGACGGGGGCCGGGAACTCGCTGCTTGGAGGACGTCCTGACCATCGACGATCCGGCACAACCGCGCTGATGGAGCGGCTGGCCGAACCGACGTACGCGCCTCGCATCGGCCGTGTGGACGTCCGACTGGCTGTGGGCCGCATCCGCGACGAAGGCCTACTCGTCTGCGTCGTCGGGGTCTACGTCGCCGTTCTCTGCTCGCGGCTTGCCATGCAGGTCGGGCAGGACGGATGGCTGATGCTCGTCGCTGGGCGTGACATCGTCGCGCACGGAATTCCGACGCACGATCACCTGACGTACTGGACGATGGGCAACCACTGGGTCGACCAGCAGTGGCTCGGCCAGGTTCTCTACTACGGGCTGGTCTCGGCCGGCGGCTTGACGCTCGCCCTCTTCGCTCATGTCGCGTTCCTGACGGCGACGCTCGTTATCGCGCTCGTCCTCGCTCGCATGCAGGGCGCAACGGCGCGCGCGACAGCGTGGGCCGTTGTCATCACGGTCGTTCCGATTGTGTCCGGTTCCTGGCAGATGCGAACGCAGGTCCTCGGACTCCTGCTCTTCGTCGCCCTCCTCTGGTTGCTCATCGGCGACGAGCGCGCCCCTTCCCGTCGGGTGTTTCTCGCCATTCCGCTCCTCGCGCTGTGGGCCAACGTCCATGGCTCAGTCCTCGTCGGCGTGGCCGTCGTCGTGCTCTACGCGCTCTGCTCCGACCATGCAAGGTCGCGACGGGGGATCTTCTTGGTGCTCGGCGCGGCCGGTGCCGTGCTCTCAACGCCATACGGATTCGCGGCGATCGCGTACTACAAGGCGACGATCTTCAACACGGGGTTTGGGAGCCTCGTCACGGAGTGGCGGCCCCTGACGCTCCGTCCGGCGACCGTTCCGATTTATCTGCTCGCGCTCGGCGGGATCTGGCTTCTGGCCAGTCGAGGCGGGCGCGTTTCGCTATTCCAGAAAGCCGTGTTCCTTCTTTCTGTCGTACTCGCGCTGCTCGCGATTCGCAATATCGCGTTCGTCGGCCTCACAGGGCTCATCGTGCTCCCGCAGGTCCTCGACGAGGTCCTTCCGCAGCGGAGCGCTTCGAGGCGCCTGGACACCATCGCCGCGGCCGCCGCCGCGCTACTCGTTCTCGTCAGCGTCCCGATGGCCTTGCGCGCCGCCGCGACGGGCGTCGGCGAGCGATTCCCTCGCGAGGCAGCCGTGGCGGTCGCCCGCGCGGCTGACAGAGACCCAAACGCGCGCGTCTTCGCGGACGTCAAGTTCGCGGACTGGCTCCTTTGGGAGTCGCCAGAGCTCGAGGGTCGACTTGCGTACGACGCGCGGTTCGAGCTCCTGACATACGGGCAACTTCGAAGCGCGTACTACTGGACGAACCAGGTCACAGCGGGATGGAAGAATGCTGCGCGGGGCGCACGCGTGATCGTGCTCGATCCAGACGCGACCGCGCTCAACGAACGGCCGCTCCTTGCCGAGGACGGTGTCCGTCGCCTGTACAAGAACGGCGAGATCGTCGTTCTCGAGCGGGCACACGGCTCCTGACGGCCGCGAGCCGCTCCTCCGCGGGGTGGGCCGCCTAGCACTAACGGCACGTCCGGGCACCGCCGGATGGTTGTGTACCATCCAGGACCTTCGGGTAGTAAAGCAACGTCGTGGATCCGTCGATAGACGCGGGAGTGCCTGGAATCTCCCTCTCCGTGCCAGAGTTTCTGATCGCGCTGACCCTTTGCGCGGCGGCGCTTGCACTCTGGATCAACATCCGCTTCCCCAACCTCGCGCCGAAAGGCGTCCGCACGGCGATCCTGCATGTCGGCGCTGCGATGCTCGTGGGCCAGATCGTCGTCCCGTTCTTGCACGCGTACATTCCTGCGAACGCGAGTCCGGTCGTTCGCGCGCTCATCACCACGTTCGCCCTCGGATTTCCCGCGCTCGTCTATGCGCTCCTGACGTCGATCTGGGTGATTCGGATCGCGCAGGGCGCGCTCAGGCGCTAGGCGCCCCCGTTTGCCGGCGTTTGTGAGAGCGCCGACCGAGAAGCTGCTCCAAGAGCAAGGGAAAGACCAACCGAACGGATAGGTCGCGCCCGGGCGACTGTAGTAAGACCAGAGCCGTGGATGCGACGGGACGTGACCACGTCGTCGAACTCGAGAGCCTGCGCGGCGTTGCGGCCTCGGGTGTTTTCCTATTTCACTGTTGGGTCCTGACATCCGCCGCCGTCCTGACTTGGAACCTAGGTCCTGTGACGGGCTTCATGGAGCCTCTCCAATCGGGCGTGACGCTCTTCTTCGTGCTCTCGGGATTCCTTCTCTACCGGCCCGTGGTCGCGGCCGTCCTCGACGGGCGGCCGGGCCAACCGGTCGGGGCCTATCTACGGAACCGCGCACTGAGGATCATCCCCGCGTTCTGGGTCGTGCTGCTGGTGAGCAGCTTCGTCCTCCAGAGCTCGGTCGCACAAGTCGTTCCCGGCCGCGGGTCCGTCGTCGGCCCTGTCAGTGACCCCGGCATCCTCACGGCCAATCTGCTTCTCGTGCAGACGTACCACGCAAGCTCGGTCTGGACGGGGGTATTGCCGACATGGTCGTTGACGGTCGAGCTCGCGTTTTACCTCGCCCTCCCGCTTCTCGCATTGCTCGCGCATAGGTTGGGTTCCCGTGCCGCCGGCACGAAGCGGGCGCAAGCCGTGCTGGCGCCGGTCGCCGCCATCCTCATCTTCGGCGTCCTGGGCAAGGTCCTCGTCGAATGGCTATCGCCCGGTCCCGCTCGTACTGTGAGCGCCAGCTGGCATTCGGTTCTGGACCGCAGCTTCGTCACGCACGCGGAT
>DASXSE010000088.1:0-8569 GCA_036506175.1 Gaiellaceae bacterium | reverse complement strand
GAGTAACACCTCGCCAGTGATGAACGCGGCCTCGTCCGAGCAGAGAAAGCGTACCGCACGCGCGACATCCTCCGGCTCTCCGAGACGACCCAGCGGGGTGTTCTGGAGGATCAAACCGCGCTGCTCGTCGTTGAGGACGTCGGTCAGCTCCGTCGTGATGTACCCGGGCGCAATTGCGTTGACGCGCACACCGCGCGAACCGAGCTCCCGCGCGAGCGCCTTCGTCAGTCCGATGATGCCTGCCTTCGAGGCCGCGTAGTTCGCCTGCCCGGGATTCCCATGCACGCCGACGACGCTTGAGAGGTTCACGATCGAGCCGCTGCGGCGGCGCAGCATCTTGCGGGAGACGGCACGCGCGGTGTTGAAGGTCCCCCGCAGGTTCGTGTCAATGACCGTCTCCCAATCCTCGTCGCTCATGCGCGCGATGAGCGTGTCCCGCGTCACCCCCGCGTTGTTGACGAGCGCATCGATGTCGCCGAGCTCGCCTTCGACCTGCTCGAGCAGTCCGCCGGCCTCCTCGGGAGAGGACACATCGGCCTGCACGGCGATACCTCCGATCTCGCCGGCGATCTCTTCGGCGGCCTCCTTTCCCGACCGGTAGTTGACCGCCACGCGAGCACCTGCCGCGGCCAGCTCGCGAGCGATGGCCGCACCAATGCCTCGCGATCCTCCGGTGACGAGAGCGACCTTGCCCTCGAGTGAGGCAAAGGGATCAGGCAGTGCTGAGAGTCTCCTGAAGCTTCCGCAGCGAGTCCGGATCGCCGACCGAGATCGTCTGGAGCGAGCGGTCACACCGGCGTAGGAGCCCGCTCAGGACCTGACCCGGCCCGATCTCCACGAACATGCCGACTCCTTCCTTGATGAGGCCGTGAACCGCCTGCGTGAATTTCACCGGGCCCGTGAGCTGGTCGACGAGGAGGTCGACGAAGCGGCGTGCGTCCTCCAGCCGCGCGGTCACGGTGGACATGAAGGGGGGCGCTGGGTCTCGCCAGCCGACGGAGCTCAAAGCCGGGCGAAGATGGTCTGCGGCAGGCGCGACAAGCGGGCTGTGGAAGGCTCCGCTGACGCGTAGCTTGACCGTTTTGCGCGCGCCAGCAGCGGCGGCTTCCTCGATGAGCTTGTCGACAGCCGCGTTCTCCCCGGAGACAACGATCTGGCCCGGGCAGTTGTAGTTCGCAGGCCACACGTTGTCGATCCCGGCACAGAGACCCTCCACGACCGAATCCTCGAGACCGAGTACGGCGGCCATCGCTCCCGGGTGCTCACGCGCAGCTTCCTCCATCGCCCGGCCGCGCTCGCGCACGAGCTTGAGCGTGTCACTGTCGGAGACGGCTCGTGCGGCTGCCAGCGCCGCGTACTCGCCGACCGAGTGACCCACCACGTAGTCCGCCTTGATTCCGACCGATTCGACGGTCCGCAGGCACGCAATCGAGGTGGCTACGAGCGCCGGCTGCTGGATCTCGGTTCTCGTCAGCTCCTCGATCGGTCCCTCGAAGCAGAGCTTGGCCACGTCGAAGCCAACCGCCTCGGAGGCCTCGTCGAAGACCGCCCTCGCTTCCGGGAATTCCTCCGCGATGGCACGCCCCATGCCGACGTCCTGGGATCCCTGGCCGGGAAAGCAGAAGGCGACCTTCACGCCGCGTGCCCGTCGTTCCAGATCGTGTAGGCCGAGCCCCAAGTGAGACCCGCGCCCATGCCCGTCATGAGTACACGCGTCCCCTTCTGCAAGCGTCCTTCCGCCACGGCCTCGGCAAGGCAAAGCGGAATCGAAGCCGAGGATGTGTTCCCGTACTTCTGCAGGTTGACGAAGATCTTCTCCTGCGGAATCCCGAGGTTCCGCGCCGCGTGGTCGATGATTCGCTTGTTGGCCTGGTGGGGGATGTACAGGTCGACGTCGTCCACCGTGAGCCCGCACTCTTCGAGGAGCTTTTCCGCGGACGATACGAGCACACGCGTGGCGAACTTGTAGACCTCGCGACCGTTCATCTGCAGGAAATGCATCTCCTGTTCGACGGTCTGCGCAGTGACCGGGTTGCGCGAGCCGCCCGCCGGAACCGAAAGATCCTTGCCGCCCTCTCCGTCCGAGCCGAGCTCGAAGCCGAGAAAGCCACCGGCGGGGACGCGCTCCAGTACAACCGCTCCTGCACCGTCACCGAAGAGGACGCATGTCGAGCGATCGTGCCAGTTCGTGATCTTGGACAGCGTCTCCGCACCGATCACAACCGCGTTGTCGGACAGTCCGCCGGCCACTGCGCCGTATGCCTGGGCGAGGGCGTACATGAAGCCGGTGCAGCCCGCGGAGAGGTCGTACGCACCCGCATCGTCCGCGCCGAGCGCGGTCGCGACGAGCGAGCCAGTGGACGGAAAGAACATGTCCGGCGTCACCGTGGCGACGATGACGAGCTCCACATCGGCGGGGTCGAGGCCGGCCATCGCGAGCGCCTGCTGAGCCGCAGGCAGCGCCAGATCGCTCGCGGCCTGGGTCTCAGCGGCTACATGGCGTTCCTTGATCCCGGTGCGTTCTGTAATCCACTCGTCAGAGGTGTCGACGATCTTCGCCAAGTCGTCGTTGGTGAGCACGCGCTCGGGCACGTAGGAACCGACACCCGTGATGCCGATCGCACCGTTCCGAGAGACGTCCGCGAGCATTACTGGTCTGTGACGGCGAAGGTGAGCGTTCCGCGGGCGGCCAGGTCGCCGTCGACTGTCGCGGTTGCCTTGCCCCGCCCGATCGGCCCGCGAACGCGCTCCAGCTCGCACGTGAGCTCTAGCTCGTCGCCAGGCTCGACGATCCGCTTGAAACGAACGTCGTCGATTCCGGCGAAGAGCGCCAGCTTGCCTCGATTCGCCTCGTCCGCGAGCACGGCCACCGCTCCCGTCTGCGCCATCGCTTCCACGATCAGGACACCGGGCATGATCGGCCGGCCGGGAAAGTGGCCCGCGAGATACCACTCGTCCTCCCGTACGAGCTTGCGCGCAACGACGCGCGCGCCGGGCTCGAGCTCGACGACCTCGTCGAGGAGCAGAAAGGGATCACGGTGGGGAAGGATCTCCTCGATCCCCGCCCGGTCGAGTACTGTCGTCATCCGCGGGCGATTTCCTCGAGATGGGCCCTTATGCGGGCCCGAGCGCGGTGCACATAGCACTTGGCCGTGCCGACCGGAATGCTCACGAGGCGCGCCACTTCCGTGTACGGGAGCCCGAATGAGTCCCGCAGAACGACGGCCGCCCGCTGCTTGGGCGACAGACGCGACAGCGCTTCGCGGAGGTCCTGGCGCAGATCCGCCAGCGCGGCGAGCGACGAAGGATCCGACTCCTCGCCCGTGGCCCCCTCCTCCAGCACGAGCGGCTCTGTCCTTCGCACGCGCTGGAAAGCCATGCGGTCGCGGCATGTGTTGACGACCAGCCGGTGGAGCCACGTCGCGAACTGTGCCTCTCCACGGAACTGCCGCAACTTCGTGCAAAGCTTGACGAGCGATTCCTGCGCGGCATCGCGCGCTTCCTCGAGATCTCCGAGGAGCTGGGCAGCCAGACGGTTCACCCGTGGCGCGTACCGCGTCACGAGAGTGTCGAGCGCCAGCGCGTCCCCACTTGTTGCACGCCGCACGAGCTCCACGTCCGTCAGCCGTTCGTAAAACCGGGTGGCGCGCCCATTCCGCTCGTACTGACGGGGCTGGGCTGCGATCGGTTGCACGGCGCCGTTAGTGTAGTGAAGTGGACGCTCCCAACTCGCTCGCCCCCGGGGAGGTCGAGCCCCTTCTCACCGGCCGTTTCGGGCGGCCGTACCTCTACGAAGACTCCTGCGAGTCCTCGCAGCAGCTCCTGGATAGCAGCGACGAAGAGGGCGCTGTTGCGGTCTGCGACGTTCAGACGCAAGGGCGCGGGAGGCTGGGCCGCGGCTGGGAAGCGCCGCCGGGGAGCGCGATTCTCTGCTCGGTTCTTCTGAAGCCGCCTCCCGGCCGACCGGTGCCCGAGCTCTCGCTCGTAGCGGGTCTTGCGACAGCGGAGATCGTGGAAAGTGCCTTGGAGCTCGCCGTCCAACTCAAATGGCCGAACGACGTCATGGTCAACCGCCGCAAGGTCGCCGGAGTGCTGGCCGAGACACGAAACGGCTCCGTCGTCGTCGGCATCGGCATCAACGTGAACCAGGCGCGGGACGAACTCCCAGAGGAGGCGACGGTTGCGCCGGGATCCCTTTACACGAGCGACGGAGTGCTTCGAGAGCGTGCTCCGCTCCTCGTCGACCTTCTGCACGCCCTCGAGCAGAACTACGAGCGCTGGCGCGAAGGAGGTCTCGACGCGCTCTACGACGGCATCGGCGCGCGCGATTTTCTGCGCGGGCGGCGCATCTACCTCGACGGGCGAGAGGGGATAGGGGTGGGAATCGCGAGAGACGGGCGGCTCGAAGTCGACCTGGAGGGCGAACGGCGACTCGTCGAGAGCGGCGAGGTTCGTTTCGAGCGCTAGAGCTTGGTGACTTTCGAGGTCACCGCCGCGCTGCGGTTCTCCGCAGCATCGGTTGCGATGACCCGGACGCCGCCGTAGCGGCCGTCGTGCACGACCGTGCTGGTACCAGCGGGCAAGTCCTCCGTCACCGTCGTACCGCCCCACCAGCCCACCGGCCCGAACCAGACCCGCACCCTCGCAGCCTCGCTCAGCCGGAGCGTCACTTTCGTCCGCGTCTGCGCAGCCGCCGAGACGATCCGGACGACCGGTCGTGTCGTGTCAACTCGCACCCGTTGGGACAGCGTGCGCGTGCCGAGCGACGTAGTCGCCCGGATCCGAAACGAATAGAGACCATCGGCGACCCGTGTCCCGCCAGCACGGCCGTCCCAGGAAAGGGAGTGCGTCCCGGCAACGAGATCCCCATTCGCAAGCGTGGCAACCAGCGTTCGCCTCCGCAGGATCTGGACACGCACCGCGGCAGCGCGCATCAGGTCATATGACGCAGACGTCGTGTCGAGCCGGCCATCGCCGTTGGGGGAGAAGAGCTCCGGTGCCACCGCAAGATGCCCGAGCGTCCGATCTACCACGATGGCGCGGCTCGCTGTCGCCGACTGGCCCGGCGACGCTGCGCTGAACCGAACCGTGTAGCGCCCGTCGGAGACGAGGCCGCCACCCGAGTTGCGACCGTCCCAGACGACCGATGACCCTCCACCGGGGAAAGCGCGCGACGACGCGAGTCGCCGGACAACGGACCCCGATGAGTTGACGATCTCGATCGTCACATCCGCCGCCGTCGTGAGGGAGAACGAAACCTTCATCGATTCCCCGATACCGTCGCCGTTCGGGGTTAAAGCCGCAGGCGAGGCGGCCGTGCGCGCAAACGCCAGGGGAGGCGGACCGGGGACGGTTGACGTCCATGGGCGAACGTCGGGCCCGGCCGCAATGGCGTACGTGAACGTTCCGAACGGAGTCGCGGACGCGTCCCACGTCCAGTCCACGTTCGTCCCGGAGCCATTTCCGCTCGCGACGGTGACACCGTTCACGTCTCGAATCGTCACCGTCCAAGGGAGGGCGGTCGACAAACGACCTGTAAAACGGACCGCCCCACCGAGGCCACCCGCGACCTCGGGGTCGTACAGCTTGGGAAGCCCCCGTGCGGCGACCGCACTGGCGATTCCCGGGAGCTGGCCGTAGAGAGCGCCGCCAGGACAGCTGGTCGGCCCGGTGTCCCGATGGCCGGCAACGGCTCGTAGATGGACGGCCGTGCCGGCCGGGTATTCCGGATTCCCTCCCGAGATCCACGTCAGCTTGGAAAGCGGGTCGACATGGGCCACATCGAGACGCCAGGCCAGCAAGCGAACGAGCGCGGCCCGGGCCGCAGTCGAGGCGCCCACCGAGCTGTAGGTACCGAGGACCGCGACGCCGGTGCTGCCGGTGTTGAAGCCCTGGGCGTGCGCGCCGATGACGTTGCGGTCGATCCCCCCGCCCCGACCCTCGAAGATCTGGCCGTACTTGTCGACGAGGAAGTTGTAACCGATGTCGTTCCAACCATTGGCGAGCACGTGATAACGCTGGATTCCGCGCACGATCGCTGCCGATTGCGCCATCGTGTACGAGTTCGTTCCGGCCGTGTGGTGAACGACCGCGAAGCGGACGCGATTCGCATAGGACGGCGGCGCGCGCACGATGGATTCGTCCGCGCCCCACTGGGCTCGGCTGATGATTGCCGGCTGCCCCGCCCGTAGGACCGCGCGCGTCGGAGCTGCGTCGACCGCGCTCCAGATGAAGAAGGCCCGAAGGCGCGTGACGGTGCCCGAGAACCGGTACCGAATCGCAGTGGACGGGCCTGTCCAGTACGCGTTTCCGAGCCGCCATCCGCGCCGGGCGCCGTCCTCTGCCGTTCCACGATTCGGCAGGTCTTCCTCCTCCGGCGCTGCATAGCGCCAGTCGCTCCACGTGCCGGCAGCAGAGCGCGTCTTGAACCAGACGGCGCCCGACCCCCTCCAATGGAGCCCGACCATGTCGAACCGGAGCGGCGCGGCACGAGACAAAACGCGCTCGGATCCGCCGATCGGCTCGTCACGCGTGACCATCCGCACGTCCCCGGCCGCTGCCGTGGCACCGCTGAGCAGCGCGTAGAGAACGGCGACGATAAGAGCCCGCGGAAGAGTCATCGTGGGTGACGAGGGCTTCGATGCAGGGTGACGGAGGCCTGCGCGGGCCTCAAGGGCGCAAGAACCCTTACTGATAGAATGCTTACACTTGAAAATGCCGTCGCTGCGGGCATTTTTCGCTCTTTCGAGCGCCCTTCTGATCACTCTCGCATTGGCCGGGACCGCACTCGCGGCCGACCGCAATCGCGTCCTCGCAGTCGAGTTCTCGACCGACGTCAACCCGGTCACGCAGGACTACCTGAACGGGGCGATCGAGCGGGCGAATGACCAGAACTACGACGCCGTCGCGATCCTCATGGACACGCCGGGCGGGCTCGACAGCTCGATGCGAAACATCATCAAGCACATCCTCAGCTCGAAAGTGCCGGTGATCGTCTACGTGTATCCGCCCGGCTCCCGCGATGCGTCTGCCGGTGTCTTCATCACCATGTCCGCCGACGTCGCCGCTATGGCCCCCGAGACCAACATCGGCTCGTCGACGCCCATCTCGACGAACGGCGGAAACATCCCCAGCGACCTCAAGCGGAAGGTCATCAACGACGCGGTCGCGTACATCCGCGCCCTCGCCTCGGAACATGACCGCAACGCGGACTGGGCCGAGAAGGCGGTGCGCGTCGCGTCCAACCTTCCGGCGCGTGAGGCGCTGTCGATGAACGTCGTCGACTACATCGCGCCGGACCTGCCCACGCTGCTCGACAAGATCGACGGAACGCGCGTCGAGCCCAAGGGCGCCGTTCTCCACACGGCCAACGCGGAAATCGACACGGTGAAGATGTCGCTCTGGAAGCGCATCCTCAACACGATCATCGACCCGAACATCATCGTCCTCCTGCTCTCCCTGGGGACGCTCGGGATCACGGTAGAGCTCTTCAACCCCGGACTGATCTTCCCGGGAACGGTGGGCGCGATCTCGCTAATCGTGGGCCTCTTCGGCCTTCAGGTGCTCCCCGTCAGCGCCGCGGGGATCCTCCTCATCCTGCTGGCAGCCGCGTTCTTCGCCGCCGAGCCCTTCGTGATGAGCCACGGCGCGCTCGCGCTCGCCGGCGCAGCCTGCTTCGTCATCGGCTCCTTGATGCTTTTCGACCCTGCGGGACCGGCCTACCAGGTCTCGCTGTGGGTCGCCGTGGCCATTGGTGGCACGATCGCGGCGCTCGTGATCTTCGCGGTCACAAAGATCGTGCAAGCACGCCGCAGACGGCCGGTGACCGGACAGGAGGAACTCGTCGGTCAGGTCGGAGTCGTACGCAAGGCGCTCAACCCAAACGGCCTGGTGTTCGTCCACGGAGAGCTGTGGCAGGCGCATACGGATGGTGAGCCACTCGGCATCGGCACACCTGTCCAGGTAGAGGGAATCGACGAAGGTCTCGTGCTCGAGGTTCGTCGCGCGGAGACGCCCGAACCTGTAACTGCATAGGATGCGCCGGCCATGACAGCAGCACTCATTGCAATCGCGGCTGTCGTCGTCATCGCTCTCTTCCTACTCTCGGCATCGATTCGCGTCGCCCGGGAGTACGAACGCGGCGTCATCTTTCGCCTCGGCCGCCTGCATTCGCCGCCGAAAGGGCCGGGCCTGTTCCTGCTGATCCCGGTTGTGGACAAGATGGTGCGCGTCGACCTGCGCACGGTCACGCTCAACATTCCGCCGCAGGAGGTCATCACCAAGGACAACGTGCCGGTGCGGGTGAACGCGGTCGCCTACTTCAGGATCATCGAACCCGAGAAGGCGATCGTGCAGGTGGAGAACTTCATGGTCGCCACCTCGCAGATATCGCAGACGACCCTGCGGAGCGTCCTCGGCCAGCACGTCCTGGACGAGCTCCTCTCCGAGCGCGACAAGATCAACGCGATCCTGCAGGAGATCATCGACGAGGCCACCTCGCCGTGGGGAATCAAGGTCTCGATCGTCGAGGTCAAGGACGTCGAGATCCCGAGCGGGATGCAGCGCGCGA
>DASXSE010000087.1:0-2367 GCA_036506175.1 Gaiellaceae bacterium | reverse complement strand
CGAGCTCGAGAAATCCGCCCTGAGCTACCAGCGCGTCCCGCCCGGCTATCGCTTTCCGTACGGCCACACGCACATGAAGCAAGAGGAGGTGTACGTGGTCCTGCGCGGGAGCGGGCGGATGAAAGTCGACGACGAGATCGTGGAACTCAAAGAGTGGGACGCGGTGCGGGTCCCGCCCGGCACGTGGCGAGGCTACGAGGCCGGGCCGGAGGGCCTCGAGATCCTCGTCGTCGGCGCGCCCAACCTCGGCGAGGCTCCGCGCGAGGACGTCGATGGTCAGCGCGACTGGTGGGCTGACTAGCAGAGTTGTCCGGACCGGGCCAGCGTGCGGGAATGTCACCCGACGAGCGCGCAACGCGCCTGGGTGGTCATACAGTTCGAACGTGCGCGTCTGTTTCGCGGTGCTGCTCTTGGCGGCGGCCCTCAGCGCCTGCAGTTCGGGCAAGGCGAACAGCAGGGTTGAACGCTGCGTCGATCGGCTGATGGAGCACGCAAGGACGCAGGGTTTGCCCAACAAGGAGATCGCTTGCCGCTACATCCAAAGAACGTACTGCGCCCGCTTCGACCGGACGGGTTGGGTTTACGAGGACGGCGCGCTCAAGATCGCAGCTCAGAGCTGGCTGGAACATGGCAGTTCATGCTCAACTGCGAGCCCGGGAGAGCCGGCGAGGACGGTGCCGTGTGAGCCAGAGCGACGCGGAGGCGCACGGATCATCGAGTGTGCCCTACTCCGTGTCACCAGCCGGAGTGAGGTCCAGGACTACATCGAGCAACTTCGGACGAAGGGGCCAGTCGAGTGTGACGACGGCGCGGCGATCAGCAAGCTAGGAGTCCCGTGACCGCCACCCCGGGTGGCATTGCGACGCCTGGGCCAGGGTGAGGGAAAGCGTGTCGAGGAGAGATTGGTTCTCGGTTGCCGTCAGGCGTCCGCTCGGGCGAAGCGTTCGACTCGTTGTGCTTTCAGCTGCTCGTAGCTGAGCTTCGGCCGCTTGTAGATCAGTTCCTCGCGAGCGTCGTGGAGAGCTTCCCAGATGCTCGCTGCCCAGGCGATCTCCGTCTCGTAGGGCGAGAAGCGAGCATCGCGTTCGTCTTCGTAGGCGTGAAGAAAGGCTTCGGAGCTTTCGAGCGGCGCGAGCGCTGTCTTGCCGTGGCTCGCGAAGATCCCAGCAGCGCTCCCGGCGATCGCCGCTTCGGGCAACCAGGCGAGACTGTCCCAGTCGTGGACGGCGTGTGCCTCTCCGTTCCGCCAGCGCATGTTCTGCGCTTCCCAGTCGGCGTGACCGAGCACGGGTGGCAGGTCGCATCCAGCCAGCTTTGCCTGGACGCGCGCGGTGGCGTCCTCGATCCAGGCAGGCACCGCCACGGCCCGCTCACGCTCGGGCATCGCGTCCCATCGCACCCACTCCGGGTTTGGCAGCGGCGGATCGAGGTCGAGGGTCGCCAGGCGGCGGACGAGGTCGGCCAGAAGCCGACCCGATCTCGCGGCCACCTCGGGTGTGTCCCTCGTCTCGAGCTCGCCGCCTGCGACGAACCGCTCGGCATGTACCGCGACGCCCTCGCTGACGATCACGTCGGTTAGGGGCATCGGACAGGGAAAGCCTTGCTCGGCGAGCAGTCTCTGCGCCGTCACGCAACGGCCCGCCCGACCCGATTCATCGACGCGACGCTTGACGACGACCTCGCGTCCGTCGGCGAGGCGAACACCAACTACCTCGGAGAGATAGGAAGAGCGGAAGAGAGCCTCGACAGGCTCGGCTCCCAGGACGGTGCGGCACCACCCGTCAACCCAGGGGGGCAGATTCGGCGTCACATCACACCGGTCTCAGCCTCGACGCCAACGCGGCGGATCATGACATTCGCCTGGGCGAGTGTTCGGGAACGACCCCCGAGGCGCGTTGCCGCGTCCTTCTATGCGGCCCAGTCTTCGAGACGGGTACGGATCGCCTGCACCGCGGCCTCCCAGAGCCGGCTTTCGTCTTGCGGCGACCGTTGGTAGAGGCCGCCGAAAGAGCCGTCGCCGAGGGCTTCCCTCCACGTCCCGGGGTTTCCGTCAGCGGGCCATTCGACCGGTGGCTTGCGCTGCGCGGGGATCACGACGCCGGGAAGCCGCGTCCAGGGGAAGTTCTCCGACCACGACGCATGGTCGTAGTCGGGATCGATCTCGGCCGCGATCTCGTCCGGTCGTCCTTCCCAAAGCTCATGCCAGACCACCGCCTTGTCCGGCCGGCGTCGTGCCCACGCCCTGCCTGACTCCGTGTTTCCGCCATGACCGTTGACGACGAGGATCCGCGTGAAGCCCTGGCCGAGCAGCGAATCGACGACGTCCGAGAGGACTGCGACCAGCGTGGACTCCAGGAGCGTGGGGCT
>DASXSE010000086.1:0-20508 GCA_036506175.1 Gaiellaceae bacterium | reverse complement strand
CCGCCGAACGCGAGGATCCAGCGGCCGCGGTCGGTCAGCACGCCTCTGCGGCCCCTAGACGGGGACCGGCGTCCGCTCGAGCACGTTCCGGACGAGATCCTCGGCGTCCAGACCCGACGAGCGCGCCTCCGGAGCGAGGATGAGGCGATGGGCGAGGACCGTCGGAGCGATCACCTTGACGTCCTCCGGCTCGACGTAGTCGCGCCCTGAGACGAGCGCCCGTGCCTTGGCAACGCGCAGGAGGGCGATTCCGGCACGAGGGCTGCCGCCGAGATACAGGCGGCTGTCGGAGCGCGTCTGGCGCAGGAGCGCGACGATGTAGCGGTTCAGGCTCTCCTCGACGAAGACGCGGCGGGCGTCCTCGATCCCAGCCAGGACCTCTTCGGCCGACGCGACGCATTCCAGGTTCTCGAGCGGCGTGTCCATCGTCTGCTCGGAGAGCATCTTCGCCTCGTCGGCGAGAGGCGGATACCCGATCGCGATCCTCATCGTGAAGCGGTCGAGCTCGGCCTCCGGCAGGGGATACGTGCCCTCGTACTCGATCGGGTTCTGCGTCGCCATAACCATGAACGGCGGCGGGAGTTGGTACGAGACGCCGTCGACGGTCACCTGGCGCTCCTGCATGCACTCGAGGAGAGCCGACTGCGTCTTCGGTGACGCGCGGTTGATCTCGTCGACCAGGAGGATGTTCGCGAAGACCGGGCCGGGTCGGAATTCGAACTCGTTCGAGCGCTGGTTGAAGACATTGACTCCGGTGACGTCTGACGGGAGCAGGTCGGGGGTGAACTGCAAGCGCGAAAACGCGCAGTCGATCGAGCGCGCAAGCGCTTTCGCAAGGCTCGTCTTTCCGACGCCCGGGAAGTCCTCGATGATCAGATGACCTTCAGCCAGAAGGCAGAGAAACGCATACTGCAGCGTCTCCTCGGGAGCGTGGATGACGCGCTGGAGGTTCTCCATGACGCGCTCGGCCAGCTCCGCCGTTCTGGTCGCCTCGAGTCGTTCCTCCACTCCCGCCGCCTGCTCGTCCATTAAGCCCCTCCCAGTAAGGCCTCGACCTCGTCGAGGATAGCCACAGCGCAATTCTCCTTGCTTCGCCTCCCGATCTTCCGCTCGCCCCGCTCGGAGACGAGCACGATCTCATTGTCCTCGGCCTCGAACCCGACGCCAGACTGAGATACGTCGTTGAAGACGAAGAGGTTCCCTCGTTTGTTGGCGAGTTTCTCACGGGCGCGTTCCAGGCCGCGCTCCCCGCTGTCGGCCGCGAAGCCCACCAGGACCTGGCCGTTTGTCCTTTTGCTCCCCAGCTCCGCGAGGACGTCTTCCGTGGGCTCGAGGGTCAGCGTCCACATGTCCCGGTCCTTCGGACGCTTTCCCTTTTCAGGATTGCTGGGTCGGTAGTCGGCGACGGCTGCGGCCATGAGAACGATGTCCGCGTTCGCCCTCTCGAGCATCTCGCGGCGCATGTCGGCGGCCGTCGGAGCCGGGACGACCTCGACTCCCTCTGGCGCCGGCACGGCCCCGTTCGCATAGACGAGGGTCACGTCCGCCCCCCGCCGCTTCGCTTCAGCGGCGAGAGCGACTCCCATGCGCCCGGAGGACCGGTTTCCCACGAATCTGACCAAGTCGATGGGCTCTCGAGTCCCGCCGGCGGAGACCACGACTTTCTTTCCACCCAGCCCCCCGCTTGCAGGCGGCTGCGAAACAAGTTCTTGGCAGCGGGCGAAGATGACCTCCGGCTCGGTCATGCGCCCCGGCCCGTGCTCCCCCTCGGCCAATTCGCCTTCCTCGGGCCCGATGATCTCCACTCCCCTTTTGACGAGGAGCGCGACGTTGTCCCTCGTGGCGGAGTGCTCCCACATGCGCACGTTCATCGCCGGGGCGACGAGCACCGGCCCGCGGAATGCCAGAGCCGCCTGGGTCAGAACGTTGTCGGCGAGCCCGTGTGCGAGCTTGGCGAGCGTGTTCGCGGAGAGCGGCGCGATCACGAGGAGATCGGCCTCCGTGAGGTGCGGGTAGAGGTCGCGCGGCGCTTCCCGGCGCGCCAGCGCCTCGAAGGTATGGGGGGTGACGAAGCGCGCGGCGTCGGGCGTGAGGAGCGGGGTCACCTCGTGCCCGGCTTTCACGAGCAGCCGCACGAGTTCGCAGGCCTTGTAGGCCGCGATGCCGCCCGTGACGCCGACGAGAACGCGAGCCATCCGGCTCCTTTCGCCGCTAGGAGTGCGCTAGCGGAACGAGACCTTGATCTTGCCCTCGGCGATCTCTTCGAGGGCCATCGTCAGGTAGTTCTTCGAGCGGGACTCGACAAGCGGAGGCGGGAAGTCGTCGAACGTCCCCTCGCCCAGCTGATGGTGATAGTTGTTGATTTGACGCGCGCGCTTGGCGGCCGCGATCACGACCCCGTAGCGCGACTGCTGCACGTTGTCCAGCAGATCGTCGATGCGTGGATACATCATCTCGGGTTCAGTCTACCTGCCGCGTTCAGCTCCTTTGTGACTATTTCGTCCAGCTCGTCGACGGCGCGCTCGACTTCGTCGTTCACGACCACGTAGTGGAACGCTCCCGCGAGCTTCTGATGCTCGCGTGCAAGCGCGAGGCGCTCCTCGATCTCTCCTGCACTTTCCGTCGCACGCTCTCGGAGCCGGCGCTCGAGCTCTGCGATCGGCGCCGTTACGAAGATCGTCACGCTTCCGTCGACGAGGTCGCGCACGCGGAGTGCTCCCGTCGGCTCGAGTTCGAGGAGGCAGGACTTCCCCTTTGCCGCGATCCGCTCGATCTCCGAGAAGAGCGTTCCCGACCGCTGGTGCACGAAGTTCACGTATTCGAGGAACTCCCCGTCGGCGATGCGGCGGTCGAACTCCTCGTCCGAGATGAAGTAGTAGTGCACGCCGTCGATCTCCCCTTCACGCCGAGGCCGGGTCGTGGCCGAGACGGCCAACTCGAGGTCGGAGCGCCGGTCGAGCAGCGCCTTGATGAGCGTGCCCTTGCCGGCCCCCGACGGGCCGGTGACGACGAAGAGCTTCGCGCCCTCGTTCAGCGCCGGAGCAACCCGACCAGCTCGGCGCGCTGCCGGTCGGATAGCCCGCCGACCGTCTTCGACTGGCTGATCCGGCACTGGTTGAGGAAGCGCGCCGCCTTCACGCGCCCGAACTTCGGGACGGCCATGAGCATGTCGAAGACCTTGGCGGTCTCGACGTAGGCGGGCGGGTTGCGAAGGATGTCCTCGATCCTCGCGCTCCCGTTCTTCAAGTCCTTCTTCAGCTGGGCTCGCCGGACGCGAATCTCGTTCGCTCGTCTGAGAGCGTCCATCCTCTGGTCCAGCGATCGCACGGGCGCCTGGACCTGGGTCTTCGTGCCCTGCATGGCGCGCCATTCTAACAGCGCCCTCCCGCGCTTCAAGTGCGAGATTTTCGCTGCTATTCCGGCTATTTTGCCTAGCTAGGCAACGTGTCGCAGCGGCAAAACGGGTTTCTCGCCATGGGCTGCGGCGCGTGCAGCAAGGGGATTCTCGAACCCCAAGGCCTGCGCTTCCACGTCCAACTCGGAGCGGATTCGAGCCGGGGCGCCTGGATCCGAGAAGAGAATCGTCCCCAGTGCGCAGGCAGACGCGCCCGCCGCGATCGACTCGAGTGCGTGGCGGCCGGTCGAGATCCCGCCCATGGCCACGATCGGGAGCCCAGTGGCCCGGTAGCAGGTGAAGACCGCCGCGAGCGCGATGGGACGGAGAGCCGGGCCTGAAAATCCCCCAGTAGCCGTGGAGAGGATGGGTGCGAGCGTTCCGCCGTCTAGCGCGAGCCCGCGAATCGTGTTGACGAGCGAGAGGCCGTCCGTGCCCGCCTCGACCGCTGCTTCTGCGACCGCAGCAATGTCGGCGCTCGCGGGCGAGAGCTTCGTGTAAAGGGTCTTGGAGGTCGCGGCACGGGCGGTCTTGACGATCTCGGCCACGCTTCCGGCGGGCTCGGCGACGTTCGGACAGGAAACGTTGAGCTCCACGGCCGCGACTTCGTCGCGCCTGTCGAGGATCACGCAGAGGCTTGCGTAGTCCTCCGCCGAAAACCCTCCGACCGAAACCCAGATCGGGCGGTCGAGCTCTGCGAGCCGGGGCAGCACCTCCTCGACGAACTCGTCGATTCCCGGGTTCGCCAGACCGATCGAGTTGAGCATGCCCACGTCGGTCTCGGCGATGCGGACGGGCTCGTTGCCGCCGCGGGGAAGCGGTGTGACGGTCTTGGTGACGAAGGCGTCCAGCTCCCCAGCCACATCCGGCGCGGTCAGGGCATCCAGGCAACCGGAGGCGTTCAGGATCACGCAGCTGCCTCCAGAACCGGCCCCTCGACGCATAGGCGCTTGAGCTCGCCGTTGATCTCGATCGCGCAGCCGTAGCAAGCTCCATAGCCGCAAGCCATCGGCGCCTCCCAGGCCAGCTGGGCCCCCGGCGCCAGCCGGCGCACGGCGACCAGCATCGGTTCCGGCCCGCACGCGAGAACGTCGTGTCCGGGGCGCAGGAGCTCCGTGACGAGTCGCGGCTCGACGACGACCTCGGCATTGGGGACGAGCGCCGCGGCCTCCGCGTGCTCCTCGGTGCGGAAACCGAGGACGGCGGGCGGTCGCCCGAGCCGCTCTGAGAGGTAGGGGAACGGCGCCACGCCGATCCCGCCGCCGACCAGCAGCGGCCGGTCGACGTCGAGCCGGTACCCGTTGCCCAGGGGCCCGAGCACCTGGATCGGCTCCCGGCGTACGACGTCGACGAGCGCGCGCGTGCCCGGCCCGATGGGGTCGATGAGGAAGCCCAGCTCAGTTCGGGTGGCGAGGCAGAGGCTCATCGGCCGCGGCAGGAGGCGACCAGGCGGGGAAAGCATGAAGAACTGGCCCGGCACGCCCGACTCCATCCCGCCCCGCTTGAGGCGCATGAGGCTGTAGAGCCCGATGCGCTCGACGCCGGCGACCGGCAACGTCTCGCTACGCACTGAGCCGCTCCTGGAGGGAAAGGGCGTCTTCCTGGCGGGCGCGGGCGATCGCTTCCGCAGCTGCGAACGCGCCGGCGAGCGTCGTCACGCAGGGCACGCGGGCGACCAGCGCCGCCTCGCGGATCAAGTAGCCGTCCGACCGCGCCCCGCTTCCTGCCGGGGTGTTGACGACGAGGTCGCAGCGCTCGCGGCGGATCAGGTCGACGACCGTGAGGCCCTCGCCCTCCTCCCCCACCTTTCGGACCCGGGTCACCGGCAGCCCCGCAGCCGCCAGACGATGCGCAGTCCCCGACGTCGCGCAGAGATCGAAGCCGAGCCCGCTGAGCCGCCGTCCGAGCTCGACAGCAGCGCCCTTGTCCCCGTCGCGAACGGACAGGAAGGCGGTGCCGCTCTCCGGCAACGGCCGTCCCGCAGCACGCTCCGCTTTGGCGAAGGCAGTAGGAAAATCGGCGGAACTGGCCATGACCTCGCCTGTCGAGCGCATCTCGGGCCCGAGCACCGGGTCGGCGCCGGGGAAGCGTACGAATGGAAACACGGCCGCCTTGACGGAGACGTGTGCCGGTGCGTAGGCGTGCGACATATCCAGGTCAGCGAGGTGTGCGCCGGCGGCCAGCTTGCAGGCCGCCTCGACGAGGTTCAAGCCGATCGCCTTGCTCGCGAACGGAACTGTCCGCGATGCGCGCGGATTGGCTTCGAGGACGTACAAGTCGCCCTCCTGAATCGCGAGCTGGACGTTCACGAGTCCGACCACCCCAAGAGCCTGCGCGAGCCGCCGGACGGTTTCCTCGACGCGGCCGAGCATGCCCGGATCGACCGAGATCGGCGGGAGGACGCACGACGAATCGCCTGAATGCACTCCTGCCTCTTCGACGTGCTGCATGACCGCGGCAACGAACGTGTCCTCCCCGTCGCAGAGGGCGTCCACGTCGAGCTCGAGCGCCCCTTCGAGGAAGCGATCGACCAGGCCGCCGCGTGCCGAAAGCGCGACCTCCGCAGCCGAGTAGCAGACCCGCATGTTGCGCCCGCCAAGGACGTACGAAGGCCGGACGAGGACTGGGTAGCCGATGTGCTCGGCGATGGCGATGGCCTCATCCGGCCCCGACGCCATTCCCCATGGCGGCACCGAGATCTCCAGCTCGTCGCAGAGGGCGGCGAAACGTTCGCGGTCTTCGGCGAGGTCGACCGCCTCGAACGGCGTCCCCAGGATCGTGTGACCCGCCTCCTCGACCGCGCGAGCGAGCTTGAGCGGCGTCTGTCCTCCGAACTGGACGACGACGCCGGCCGGCCGCTCGCGTGCGCAGATCTCGAGCACTTCCTCGGTGCGCAGCGGCTCGAAATAGAGCCGGTCCGACGTGTCGTAGTCGGTGGAGACCGTCTCGGGGTTGCAATTCACCATCACGGTCTCGTAGCCGAGCGCCTTGAATGCGCGGGCAGCGTGGACGCAGCAGTAGTCGAACTCGATCCCCTGCCCGATGCGGTTCGGGCCCGAGCCGAGGATGACCACGGACCGGCCGGGCCGCGGGCGCGCCTCATCTCCCTCGCCCCATGTCGAGTAGAGGTAATTCGAGCCCGCATCGACCTCGGCCGCGCACGAGTCCACGCGTCGATACGACGGCCGCACCCCCCACGCGCGGCGCTTCGCCCGCACCTCCGCTTCGGCCACGCTCCAAAGATCGGCCAGATCGACGTCCGACCAGCCGGCGCTCTTCAGGCGGATCCAGTCCTCGGTCACGAGGTCGTCCACGGACCGCGCGCGAGCAAGGAGCGCGTCGGCGCGCTCGATCTGGTCTCGGAACCAGGGATGCGCGCCGCTCGGCACGTGGGCTGCGCCGTCGATGTCCAGCTCGCGCGAGCGCGCCGCCTTCAGGAACGCCTCCGTGAACGTGCGCCCGATCCCCATCGCCTCCCCGACCGACTTCATCTGGGTTCCGAGCGTCTCGTCCGCGCCCGGGAACTTCTCGAAGGCAAAGCGCGGGAACTTCACGACGACGTAGTCGAGCGTCGGCTCGAAGCTCGCGGGCGTGGTTCCCGTCAGGTCGTTCGGGATCTCGTCCAGCGTGTAGCCGACCGCGAGCTTCGCGGCGACCTTGGCGATCGGGTAGCCCGTCGCCTTGCTGGCCAGAGCCGACGAGCGGGAAACCCGTGGATTCATCTCGATGATGCGGAGCTCGCCCGTCTCGCGCTCGCGCGCGAACTGGATGTTGGAGCCGCCTGTGTCGACGCCGACCGCACGGATGACGCGCGCCGACGCGTCGCGCAGCTCCTGGTACGCCTCGTCGGAAAGCGTCATTTGGGGCGCGACGGTGATGGAGTCCCCGGTGTGGACGCCCATCGGGTCGAGGTTCTCGATCGAGCACACGATCACGACGTTGTCGCGCGCATCGCGCATGACCTCGAGCTCGAACTCATCCCAGCCCAGCAAAGACTCCTCCAGGAGCACCTGGCTGACCGGACTCTCACGCAAAGCCCGCTCCAGGAGTCCTTCGAGCTCCGCCTCGCCTCGAGCGATTCCGCCGCCGTGGCCGCCGAGCGTGAAAGCGGGCCGCAGGATGACGGGAAAGTGGAGGCCGAGCGGAACCTCTTCCGGCGCCGTGACGATCGTGGACTCCGGAACTCGGAGGCCCACGTCGCGCATGGTCGCGCGGAAGAGCTCCCGGTCCTCGGCGCGCCGAATCGCGTCGTAGCTCGCGCCGATGAGCTCGACGCCCAGTTCCATGAGCAGCCCTTCCTCGGCAAGCCTGCTGGCGAGATTCAGCGCCGTCTGCCCGCCGAGCGTCGGCAGGAGGGCATCGGGCCGCTCACGCGCCAGGACCGAGGCGACCCCCTCCAGATCCAACGGCTCGAGGTAGGTGCGATCGGCGAAGCCGGGGTCGGTCATGATCGTCGCGGGGTTCGAGTTGACGACGATCGTGCGGAACCCCTCCGAACGGAGGACCTTGAGCGCCTGACTGCCCGCGTAGTCGAACTCGCACGCCTGCCCGATCACGATCGGCCCGGAGCCGATCACGCAGATGGAACGCAGGTCAGGCCGCTTCGGCAAGGCGGATCTCCTCGACCCAGGATTCGATGAGCGGCCAGGCATCGTGCGGCCCAGGCCCCGCTTCCGGATGGAACTGCAGCGAGCGAGCGCCCTCGAAGGCCAGGCCTTCGACGGTCCCGTCGTAGAGCGAGACGTGCGTGACGGCGGGCGAATCTCCTTCGACCGCGAAGCCGTGGTTCTGGCTCGTAACCAGCACGCGATTCGTCGCGATCTCCAGCACCGGATGGTTCGCGCCGCGGTGGCCGAACGGGAGCTTGAACGTCTTCAAGTCCGCGGCGAGACCGAGGAGCTGGTGGCCAAGGCAGATGCCGAGGATGGGCGCGCGTCCCAGAAGCTCCCGCACCACTTCAACGTGGTCCGTCAGCGGGGCCGGATCGCCTGGCCCGTTGGAAAGGAGGATTCCGTCGGGGCTCGCGGCGAGAACTGTGCCGAAGTCCACATCGTGCGGGAACACCGTCACGCGGCAGCCGGCACCGACGATGCGGTTGAGAATCGACCGCTTTACGCCGTAGTCGATGACGACGACGTGAGGCCCCCGCCGGCCAAGGCGATACGGCTTCTCCGTGGAGACGTCGTCGACCAGCGCGCGACCGGCCATCGGCCGCTCGTCTCGTACGCCCGCGAGCAGCTCATCCGTGGACGCGGCTCCGGCCACCGCGGCTGCGCGCATGGCTCCACGCGCCCGCAGATGGAGAACAAGACCGCGCGTGTCGATCTCCTCGAGCGCCACCACGCCTTGCGCGGCGAGCCAGCGCGGCCACTCTTCTCCCCCCGCCTTCCGCATGAGTGCCGCCCGGGCGTGAATCGCGCTCGACTCCACCCGTGCGTCGGCGACGCCGTAATTGCCCACCATGGGCGCGGTGAAGCAAACGAGCTGCTCCGCGTAGCTCGGGTCGGTGACGATCTCCTGGTAGCCGGTCATCGCCGTCGTGAAGACGGCCTCGCCGAGGGCGATCCCCTCCGCTCCGACCGAGCGGCCCCGAAAGACCGTCCCGTCCTCAAGGAGCAAGAACCCGCTCATCGGCCACCGTCTGAGCAGATTGCGTCGACCGGCCGCGAGAAGAGAGACTCGCAAGGACGCAGGGAGCGTTCGTAGCCAGCGGCTACGGGCGCGACCGAGGACGCCGCGAGACGAGGCTTCGCAGCGCGACGGGCGATGCGAGATGTGAGGACGGTGGCCGACATTAAGCTGCGTAGACCAGCTTGCCGCCGGCGACCGTCTGCACGACCTTGCCTGTGACTGTCGCGCCGAGGAGCCACGAGTTGGCCGAGCGCGAGCGGAATCCCTCTTCGTCGACGCACCACGTCGCCTCGAGGTCGAGGACGACGAGGTTTGCTGGCGCGCCGACCTCGATCCGCGGTGGCTCGAGCCCGTAGATGCGGGCCGGCCCCGCGCTCATCCGCTCGAGAAGAGTCGGAAGCGGAACGACTCCGTGCTCGACAAGGCGGGTGTAAAGAACGGCGAACGCGGTCTCGAGCCCGGTGACTCCAAACGGCGCCTCTTCGAAGGGGACATCCTTCTCATGGGCCGCGTGGGGCGCATGATCGGTCGCGATCGCCGCGATGGTCCCGTCCTTCAGCCCCGAGATCAGGGCCGCGCGGTCTTCGGCCGACCGAAGCGGTGGGTTCATCTTGAGGTTCGGATCGAGATTCCGGATCGCTTCGTCCGTCAGGCAGAGGTGATGCGGCGTGACCTCACCGGTAGCCTCGACACCCTGCGCCTGAGCCGCGCGCAGCTCGTCGACCGACTCGCGTGCGGAGAGGTGGAGCAGGTGGATCGGCTGCTCCTCGTAGGCGGCGAGCGCAAGATCACGCCCAACCATCACGCTCTCGGCAACCGACGGATAGCCGGCGAAGCCGAGCTCGGCCGAAACCGTGCCCTCGTGCACCTGTCCCGCGCGCGAGAGTGCAGGCTCCTCGCAGTGCACCGCGATGCGGCGCCCAGCGGCCGAGTGGTACTGGAGCGCGCGCCGAAGCAGGCCCGGGGATTCGACCGGCCGCCCGTCGTCGGTGAAACCGGCCGCGCCGCGCTCCGCGAGCTCGACCATCTCCGTCAGCTCCGCGCCCGCCTGACCCTTGCTGATGGCGGCGAAGAAGCCCACAGGAACTTCGGCCTCGACCTCCGCGCGCTCGATGAGGGCGCCCAACACGGCCGCGGAATCGACGATCGGATCCGTGTTCGGCATCGCGAGAATCGCGCAGTACCCGCCGGCGGCCGCTGCACGGGTGCCCGACGCGATGTCCTCTTCATCTTCGCGCCCGGGCGTCCGCAGGTGGACGTGCGGGTCGACGAAGGCCGGTGCCACGATCTTTCCGTTGCTTTCGATCGCGGCAGGTTCGAGCCGGCTGATTACGCCCCGCTCGACCGTGATCGTCAGCGCCTCGTCGATCCCTTGCGTCGGATCGATAACCCGCAGCCCTTCGAGGACGAGGTCGTCCTTACGTCCGTTTCCTCCGAACAACACGGCTACGCCACCTCCTCGATCTCGGCCACCTTGACCTCGACAGGGCCGTGAGTGAGCAGGTCGTAGAGGACAGCCATTCGCACCACGAGCCCGCTACGCACCTGGCGCTCGATCAGCGCGTCCGCAGCATCTGCGACCGCCGCGTCGATCTCGACGCCCCTGTTCATCGGGCCGGGATGCATCACCCGCTGGCCGGGACGGAGGCGGCCGGGCGTCACGCCCCAGCGGGCGGTGTACTCCCGCAGGCTCGGGACGTAGTTGGCGCCCTCGAGCATGCGCTCCTTCTGCATGCGGAGGACGTAGACCACGTCCGCGTCGCGGATCGAGTCAATCGAATACGAGATGTCGCAGCCGAGGGCGGTGATTCCGCGTGGAATGAGCGGCGGCGGGCCCACCACGGTCACCCGCGCGCCCATGAGGATGAACGCCTGGATGTTCGAGCGGGCGACGCGCGAATGGAGTACGTCGCCGACGATCGCAACGTGTAGGCCGTCGATCCCGCCGAGCTCCTCGTCGATCGTGTAGAGGTCGAGGAGCGCCTGCGTTGGATGCTGGTGTGTGCCGTCTCCAGCGTTGACCACGTGCGCCTTTGTCGCCCGAGCGACGACGTGCGGCGCTCCGATGTGCGGGTGGCGGATGACGACGATGTCCGGGTCGTACGCGCCGATCGTGATGGCGGTGTCCTTCAGGGACTCGCCCTTGTCCACTGCCGAGCCGGAGGATTTGATCGACATGACGTCCGCGGAGAGGCGCTTCGCGGCGAGCTCGAAGCTCGATGACGTCCGGGTCGAGGACTCGTAGAAGAGGTTGACAACGGTGCGGCCCTTGAGGGTCGGCAGCTTCTTCACCTCACGCTCGAGCGAGCGTGCGAACGCCCGGGCGAGCGACAACAGGCGTTCGATGTCTTCGCGCGACAAATCTGCAATCGAGATGAGGTGGCGGCGCTCGAGTCGGCGCGGGGGCAGCAGCTCGTCGCGGACGAGAGGATGGACCTCAGCCATCGTTCCTTCCTTTCTCGGGCTCGGGGATGAGTAGAACGCGATCGACTTCGTCAACCTCGACGAGCTGCACCTGAATGCGCTCCTCGCGCGAGGTGGGCAGGTTCTTGCCGACGTAGTCCGGCCGGATCGGGAGCTCGCGGTGCCCGCGGTCGACCAGGCATGCGAGCTGGACGCGCGCCGGGCGCCCGTACTCGAACAGCGTCTCGATCGCAGCGCGGATCGTCCGCCCAGTCGAGAGAACGTCGTCCACGAGCACGCACGTCACTCCTTCGAGCGGGAAATCGAGGCGTGTCGCGCGCACGACCGGTTGGGGATGGCGCGGAGGCTGACCGTCCCGGACGACGACGTCATCGCGGTGAAAGGTGATGTCGACGGTGCCCAGGGCGACCTCGAAGCCGCCGAAGTCGGCGATGTACCGCCGGAGGCGTTGTGCCAGCGGGACACCGCGCGTGTGAATGCCGACCAGCGCCGTCCGGTCGAGCTCGGGATTGCCCTCGACGATCTCGTGAGCGATGCGGGCGACCGTCCGGTTGAGGGCCTCGGAATCCAGGAGGACCTTGCCCGCTTCGATTTGCGCAGCCATCAGCGACTCCTTTCCGGCCTCACGGGACCGGGTTAAAGGTGTGCGCGGAGGAGACTAGCTACGTGGGCGGACGGACGCCAGTACGGCGTTGGAAGAGTTAGGCGTTTTCAGTCGCCAGCTAGCTCGTCGGGATCGGTCATCGCCTCGATGGCGTGCTGAGCATCCTCGAGCGAATCCTCGGGGACGAGCACCTTCTGCGGTGCGTCATCCAGCTGTCTCGGGTGGTGATCCACGGCCGGCTCGAGCTCCGACGGGATCCCGGCTGAGTTCAGGATCGTCTGGATCTCCTCCGCTTCCGCTAGGTCCCCGGCCACCACTACCTGCACCATCGCTCCCACTCGGCTCGGCCTCCTCCCGCCGTCCCAGTGCCCCACCCTTGACAAGACGCGGTCCGCCCCGTTCAGGAAAGCGGACGTCGATGATATCGAAGTCCCGCGGCACGACCGTCTCGGGGAAGACGGCGCGCGCCTCGCGGGCGATCTCGGGCCCGAAGTAGCGGTTGGAAAGATGCGTCAGCGCGAGCATCCGCACGCCTGCGCCCCGAGCTAGCTCCGCAGCGTCCGCTGCCGTCGCGTGCAGGGTGTCTTCGGCGCGCTCGCGCTCCTCGGCCGCAAAGGTGGCTTCGTGGACGAGGACGTCCGCCTCCCGCGCAGCTTCGAGCACCTCGCGCGCGGGGCGCGTGTCCCCCGCCAGCACGATCTTGCGCCCCGGCCTCGGCGGGCCAAGCACATCCTCAGGGCGCACGGTCGCCCCGCCCGCCAGTTCGACGGGCTCACCGCCCTGTAAACGGCCGAAGAGCGGGCCCTCTGGGACACCGAGCCGGCGGGCGGTCTCCACGTGGAACCGGCCTGGGCGCGGAGTCTCGACGAGCGCATAGCCGTTCGCCGAGACGCCGTGCTCGACACCGAACGCGCCAACCCGGTAGTCAGCGCGGTCGAGCGTGTCCCCTGGCCGCAACTCGACGAGCTTCACGTCGTAGGTGAGCTTCCCGAAGACTCGGCGCAGGACTTTGAACAACTCGGCGAGGCCCGGCGGGCCATACACCGTGAGGGGAACCTCCCGGCCACGCAGCGCGAACGTCTTCAACATCCCGGGCAGGCCGAGATAGTGGTCGGCGTGGTAGTGCGTCAGGAAAACCTCGGGCAGCTCGATTAGCCCAACGGTCGAGCGCAAAAGCTGACGCTGCGTGCCCTCGCCGCAGTCGAAGAGGATGCGATCGCCACCCCGGCGCACGAGCGTGCCTGCAAGCCCACGGCGCGCTGTCGGGACGGAGCCGGACGTGCCGAGAAACACAATGTCGAGGTCCACGGCCGAAGTGTAGGGGTGCGCAGGACTCAAGTCCGCGCGCGAGAAGTCCGATTTTGGTGCGGTAGTGGCGCGTGTGACGATGACGCAACGGGTCGCCCGTTCGCTCACACTCCTGTGGGTGTTCGTCGGCGTGACCGCGCTCGTTCTCGCAGCGAGCGCGATCGTCCTCGGCTCGACGATGACGCAGGCGCTGCGGCGCCAGGCCGTCGACGATACCAAGCGGTCGCTGACTGAGTACACGAGCGGGGTTCTCTCGCCGCGGGTCGTCTACGGCACGCAACTCAGGGTAGGCGACGACGCGACGGGCATCGCCCGCCGCAACCTGGCGGAGAGGCCCGACATCCTCAGCGTCAAGGTCTGGCGCCGAGACGGCGTGCTCGCATGGACCTCCCTAGCGCCCGAGCGAATCGGAAAGAAGTTCCCGCTCGGGGAAGGTCTGCGGACGGTCCTGCGCACTGGCCAGGCCGTGGGCGAGCTCGAGAACCTCCACGACACCGCGGAGGCTGAGGAAGCCGTCGAGTCGAAGATCCCGGTCGACGAAGTCCTCGAGGTCTATGCACCCGTGGTGTCGGGGGAGCACGAGATCATCGGCGCCTACGAGGTGTATGCGGACGCGGCGCCACTCGAAGCCTCCATCGCGGCCCGCAAGCGCGAGATCTGGATCGCCACGGGCATCGTCTTCCTCCTCTTGTGGGCGCTGCTGCTCCTCCTCGCGCGCAGCGCGTCGAGCACGCTCCGCCGACAGACGACGGCGCTCCGCGAGCGGTCGATCGCGCTGAGCGAGTCGTACCGCCGGCTCGAGGAGAGCTCCCTGGAGGCGATCGAGAGCCTCAACGCGACCGTCGAGGCGAAGGATCCCTACACGGCCGGCCATTCACAGCGCGTGCAACGGATAGCGATCTCCGTCGGCCAAGAGCTCGGCCTGAGCGTGAAGGAGCTCGACGCACTGCGCTTCGGCGCCCTCTTCCACGACATCGGCAAGATCGCCATCCCGGACGCGCTTCTGACCAAGCCCGGCCGCCTGACCGACGAGGAATACGAGCTCATGAAGCGGCACTCGGCCGAGGGAGCCCGAATCGTCGCCAAGTTCGGCCGGCTGCGCGAGTCCGTGCCGATCATCCGCCACCATCACGAGCGCTGGGACGGCCGCGGGTATCCCGAAGGGCTCGCA
The DNA here is from genome assembly GCA_036506175.1 of Gaiellaceae bacterium. Classification (GTDB taxonomy): domain Bacteria; phylum Actinomycetota; class Thermoleophilia; order Gaiellales; family Gaiellaceae; genus JAIBJP01. The sequence goes on along the minus strand of DASXSE010000086.1, from coordinate 5,976 downwards.
GGCGAAGACATTCCGCTCGCCGCGGCCGTCGCGGGTCTCGCCGATGCCTGGGACGCGATGACGATCGAACGCCCGTACCAGCGCGCGCTCACCGTCGACGAGGCGCTCGACGAGGTGCGCGCCTGTAGCGGCGCCCAGTTCGTTCCAGCGGTCGTCGACGCCTTCTTCGAGGCGGTGCGCAAGCGCCCCGACGACTTCGGCATCGCCGAGCCTCAGGCTGCCGTCGCGGGCTAAGCCTTAGGGCGGCAGGGCAAGGACCATCCCTGGTTGCAAGGGGGCGCTCCCCAGGCCGTTGCGCACCTGAATACGCCACACGCCCTTCCTCGGATCGCCCGGGTAATGCGAGGCCGCGAGCGTCCAGAGCGTCTCGCCAGGCCGGACGACGTGGCGGGCTTCCGTTCCTGCGCCTCGAGACGAACGGGCCGAGACGAGCGCCGTGGCGACGACCGCCAAGGCAAGAAGCAATGCGTAGATGTAACCGCGAGCGAACATATGTTCGCTATGCTACCGAGACCGTCGGACGGCAACAAGCTCAGCGGTCGAGCGAAACGAGCTGCGGCATCCCTTCGGCCAGGACGATCATGGTGTGCTCGGGAGCCCGCCGGCGCTCGGTCGGGCTGCCCGGGTTGAGGATCCACTTCTCGCCCACGCGCTTGACCTCGGGTACATGCGTGTGTCCGTAAGCGAGCACGCTGCAGTCCGGGAACAGCGCCTGCAGCCGTTGCTCCCGCACCGTCCTCCCTCCCGCATCGTGAACCAGGCCTATGCGCAGGTCTTCGGACTCGACCACGAGCCGCCCTGGCATTGCTTCGCGGACCGCAGGCTCGTCCATGTTGCCGTGCACGCCCGCGACCGGGCCCAGCGCCTGCAGCTCTTCCAGGAATGTGAGCGAGGTGAAGTCGCCGACGTGGAGGATCAGGTCGGCCCGCTCCAACACGCGCAGACATCGCTGCGGCAGCCGCCTCGCCCCACGCGGAAGATGGGTATCGCCGATCAGAGCGATCAGAGGAACGCGGGCAGAAAGGCGCCGTCGCGATACACGAGCTCGCCGTCCGCGTAGACCTCGCTGCCCGAGCGAAGATCGCACACGAGATCCCAATGGAGGGCTGATTGGTTCACGCCGCCGCTCTCCGGATACGACATGCCGAGCGCCAGATGGATGGTGCCCCCGATCTTCTCGTCGTACAGGGTGTGGCCGGTGAACTCTTGGACGGCGTCGTTCATCCCGAAGGCAAACTCCCCCACTCTCCGCGCCCCCTCGTCCATGGCGATCATCTCGCGCAGAAAGTCCTCTCCGGCTGCTGCCCGGGCCTGTACGACCTCCCCGCCGCGAAACTCGAGCTCGACGTCACGAATGACGCGGCCGCCGAAGGTGGCCGGGTACGTGAAGCGGATGCGGCCCTCGACGCTCGTTTCCACCGGGCCCGTGAACACCTCCCCATCGGGGAAGTTCTCTTTGCCGTCACACGCAACCCACGTCCGGCCGCCCACGCCGACGCTGAGGTCGGTGTCCTGCCCGACTACGCGGAGTTCACTGGTCTGGCCGAGCCGCTCCGCGAGCTTGGCCAGCTTCTCGCCGAGCGAGCGCCAGGCGGCGACGGGATCGTCCTGGTCGAGGAAGCCGGCTCGGTACACGAAGTCTTCGTACTCGGCGAGCGACATCGCTGCGTCCTGGGCCGAGGCGCTCGTGGGGAAAGCCGTGACGCACGTCTTCAGCTCGCCGTTGCGGGAACGCTCGAGATATCGCTCACGAAGGGTCTCGCGCGCGCGCGCAAAACGCGCTTGACGCGCCGGATCGATCCCGCTCAGCGCGCGCGTGTTCGCATCGGCCTCGACCGCGATGCGGACGTCAGCCCGCTCGAAGTCCTCCTTGCGCGCAGGGTTGACCCATTCGATCTGGTCGTCCGACCCGGTCCCGAGGAGCGCCTCGGGGGCGCCTTCGAGCGCCATGCGTACCTGCGGATGACCGCCGGCCTCAACGACGCGCTGATAGAGCGCGCGCAGAAGCGGCGTGGCGAGCGGTCCCGTCTCGAGGAGCACGAGATTCCCAGCCTGCACGCTGGTCGAATAGTTGACGAGTACGTCCGCGAGGCGCGAGACGCGTGGGTCAGCCACGCTCGCCGGCCTTCACGGGCTCGGCCGTCGGCGCTTCCGGCTCGTGCAGGAAACGTCCGGCCTTCCAGATCAGTTCCCCGTCGGCATAGACCTCTCCGTCCCGGCGGAGGTCGCAGATCATGTCCCAGTGCAGGCCCGAGACGTTGCCGCCCCCGGCCTGCGGGAAAGCAGATCCCAGCGCCAGGTGCATCGTGCCGCCGATCTTTTCGTCGAAGAGGATGTTGCGCGTGAAGCGGTCGATCTCGTAGTTCAGACCGAACGCGAGCTCGCCGGGGACGCGAGCCCCGGCGTCCATGTCCAGCAACGATTTCAGATACTGGCCGCCGCGCGCGGCCTCCGCCGCGACCACCTTTCCGCCTTCGAAACGGAGCCGAATGTCCTCGACCTCGCGGCCGTGGTAGATGGCGGGGAAGGTGTAGCGGATCTCCCCTTCGGTCTCGGTCTCGACCGGGCTCGTGAAGACCTCGCCGTCCGGCATGTTGTAGCGCCCTTCGGCAGCGATCCACTTACGCCCTTCGACGCCCACGCGGAGATCTGTGTCCACGCCGACGATGCGCAGCTCGCGTACCGATTCGAGGTCCTCGGCCCGCGCACGGAGCGAAGCGGCGACGAGGCGCCAGTGGGCGGCAGGATCGTCCTCGTCGACGTGACACGCGCCGTAGACGAAATCCTCGTAGCTCCCGAGCGACATTTCCGCGTCTTGGGCGTGGGCGTGCGTAGGAAAGAGCATCCCGCACCAGCGCATCTCACCGTCGGAAATCCGCTCCCAGCGGCGATTCGCGAGCGTGCGTTGCGCGCCGAGGAAACGCGCATGACGCCCCGGGTCGACGCGCGAGAGCGAGCGCGTGTTCTCGTCCGACCAGATCGTGGCGAGAGCGTCCATCGTCTCCATCTCCTGCCACTGGACCGGGGAGACGTAGGCGATCTGCTCCTCCGAGCCCTCCTCGAGGAGGATCTCGAGCAACCCGTCCACGGACACGTTCGCGTACGGGTAAGCGCCGGCAGCGAGGGCGGCCCGGTAGAGCTCCATAGCGAGCGGCGCCGCGACGTCGGGCGCGTCTATGCGCACGATCTGACGCTCATCGAGCCCTAGCGAGTAGTCGGCGACGAGCTCGGCGAGCTTGGTCACGCGGGGGTCGATCATCGCGCCTTTATACCCGACGGGAATCGGTCCAGCACTGCTTCCAAGACATAGCCGGGTCCGAAACGGACAGGGTCATCGGCCGGCAATCCAGTCTCCTCCCGCGCCTCCGCGATCGCCTGCTCGGCCTCGTCCTCGCTCAATGTGTGTGTATTCAGCGCGATTGCCGCGACCCGTGCGGGGCGTGCAGGAAGCGCAAGACGTTCATAGAGCTCGACGAGCTCGGCGAGCCGCGGAATGGGATGGCCCGGGCATCCGTCGATCTCGGTCGCGCCCGCAAGGTGGCAGAGGACGAGGAGGTGCGGCGCGCTCCCGTGATAGAGCCCGAGGGTGACCCCCGAGTACTGCGGATGGACGATCGACCCCTGCCCCTCGACGAAGAGGAGTTCGCCCCGCTTGGCGCCCTCGACGACCAGCTTCTCTGCGGCTCCGGCGAGGAAGTCCGCCACGACCGCGTCCACGGCGATTCCCCAGCCGGCAATGGCTATGCCGGTCTGCCCGGTCGGCACGAAGACCGATTTCAGGCCACGGGCGCGCGCTTCGCGATCGAGCACGAACGCGACGGTCTTCTTGCCGATCGCGCAGTCCGAGCCGACTGTGAGCACGACGTTGGCCCCGTGGGTGAGGTTCTCGCCGGTCGGAACGCTCAGGTCTCCCGGCGGTTTCCGCAGATCGCGGATCTCCACGCCGTGGCCTCGCGCAAGATTCTGCAGTTCCGCATCCTCCGAAAGGAACTCGTGCATGCCGGACTCGAGGTCCAGGCCCGCCTCGACCGCGCCGCGGAGAAGGGCGCGCCACTCCGGCGGAAGGCGTCCGCCGGCGACCGCGACCCCGACTATCGCGGTGGTCGGCTTCGGGTCAAGGGCGATCCCCTCTTCGATCGTCGCGACGACAGGGATCCCCTCGACCTCTGCGCCGGCGTTTTGCGAGTCGACGACAGCCGTCACAGGGTCGGGTCCGTAGAGGATGACCCCCCGGGCCGTCTTCCCGTAGTGCGGATCGAGGGCTTTCCCCTCAGCGAGGATCAGGTACCGCTTCTCTCGCGACGCTGGGCGGCTCATGCTCTCGCCGGGCGCAGCCCGGCTGCAACGCTGGCGCGTTTAGTTACACGCACTGGCAGGATGGCGGCGCTGGGCTCGCATCATTCTGGACGCGGAGCGTATGCGCGCCGCGCTCCGGCCTCCCTGGCCAGCGCCGCCCCGTCGACGCGAGTTACACCGAGGCCCGGTTGGTCGGACGGCACTTGCACCCCGTCGACGAACTCCACGCCTTCCCAAGGGTCTTCTGCGAGAAGCAGGTTGCCGTCGAGATCGACGTGGTCGCAGAGGCTGGCGACCTGGCAGGCCGCGGCAATTCCGACGCTCGACTCGACCATGCAGCCGAGCATGACGCCCAGCCCGACGGCCCGCGCCGTATGAGCGATGCGCACCGCCTCGCGTATTCCGCCGGCCTTGGCCAGCTTCATGTTCACTCCGTGGGCGATCTCGGCGCAGCGCGGCACGTCGGCGGCGGTGTGGCAGTCCTCGTCGACGAAGATCGGCACCGGCGATTCCTTCTTCAGCTTCGCGCCTCCGGCGTCTCCTGCCGGCAACGGCTGCTCCACGTACTGAACGTCGAGGCCCTCGAGCGCACGCACGTTCTCGAGCGCCTCGTCGAGCTCCCAGTACTCGTTCACGTCGACCTGCAGTGGGAGGTTTGTCACGCCGCGCACCGCGCGAACCCGTTCGACATCGAGGCCGTCCCGGGCGCCCAGCTTCAACTTGAGACGCCGGAACCGATGTCGCACGGCCTCCGCGCGACGCGCCATTTCGTCTGGATCGCCGAGCCAGATCGTCCACGACGTGGGCGGGCCTGCGCGATCGAGTCCGAGGAGGCGCCATACGGGCCGGCCGGTGAGCTTCCCGCAGAGGTCGTGCAAGGCCGCATCGACCGCCGCCTTGGCCGCCGGCTCCCCTGGGTAGTCCGCCAGCCGGCGCTCGATGGCCTCGAGCGCAAACGGGTCGTCTCCCAGGCGCTTCTCGGCCTCATCGAGGAAGGCGCCGGCGGATGCGACGCTTTGGCCGAAGTGCTCGTCCGGCGACCCCTCGCCGTAACCGATGACTCCGTCGAGCTCGACCTGGACGAAGATCGATTCGATCTCCTTGATCGTCGAGCGCGAGATGGTGAAAGGATCTCGCAGCGGCAAAGCGGCCGCGTGATAGCTCAATCTCACGCCCGGTACACTAAGCGTCTCCGCGCCTGTAGCTCAGGGGATAGAGCGTGCGCCTCCGGAGCGCAAGGTCGCAGGTTCGATTCCTGCCAGGCGCATGTCCGCTTCGGGGTTGACCTGAGCGGCGGTCAGTGGGACTATCGAGCCTGGACCGGAGCTAGGGGTCCAGGGAGAACGGGGAGCGAGGTACACATTTGCCGCGAGCTATGCGGCTGACCGCGTTGATTACGGCCCTTCTGGCCCTGGCGCTCCTGGCCGGAAGCGGCCGGTCGGCGGCGCAAGGAACCGAGGTCTGCGGAACGACAGGCCCCCGGGTCTGCGTCCTGGCGACGGCCACTCCGGAGACCGTCTCGCCTTCCCGCCCGGACTCGCCGTCCTACCTCGAGTACGCCGTCGTCGTCACGAACCGAGCGACGAACAATGTCACGCACGCGGCTCTCGAGAGTTCGCTGCCGAGCGCTTATACGCTCGTGTCCCTCGAGCCGAGCGTGTGCACTAGCGACGGCAGCGG
>DASXSE010000085.1:0-18728 GCA_036506175.1 Gaiellaceae bacterium | reverse complement strand
GCCTCGGCGACACCGGCGACGGAGGCGGCTGCGGCTCGAAGCTCCTCCGCAATTTCCATGGGCGGCCTCTTCTTGACCGATGCTGCGCGCAGAGCCGCGTTCGTCGCGTAGTCGCCGTGCTCGGCTTGCCCGGGCCGTTCCAGGGTCACGGGCACGCCGAGTCCGTCTTCGAGCCCGCGCTCGATTCGTGCAATCGCTTCGGCTGGCATGGCGCTATATCGTAGGGCTGTGGAAGAAGAGGGCCAGGAGCGCCAGCTCAACATCCATCTGGATCCTGACCATCTCGCCGGCGCCTACGCGAACTTCGCCAACGTCAGCTTCTCGGATTACGAGTTCACGATCACGTTCGCGCGAATCGATCATGAGGTCGACGAGGGCGACGTGCCAGGCGTCGTCGTGAGCCGGGTCAACATGTCGCCGCGTTTCATGCGCGAGCTGATGGACGCGATGAACGACAGCTGGTCGAAGTGGACTGCCCGCGAGGGCATCAGGAATCTGCCTGAGACCGATAGGTAGACGCCCCGCCCGTGCGCGTCGCGGTCGTCTCCGATATTCACGCGAACCGTCATGCCCTCGAGGCCGTGCTCGCGTCGCTGAACGCTGACTCGCCGGACGCAGTCTGGTGCCTGGGCGACCTTGTCGGCTACGGCCCCCAGCCGAATGCTTGTTGCGCCGCCGTCGAAGAGCGCGCAGACGTCTGCCTGATCGGCAACCACGACCTGGCCGTGCTCGGTCGCCTGGACCTCGAGGACTTCGCTCCCGACGCAGCCGAGAGCGCCCGATGGACGCAATCCGTCCTGGAGCCGGAGCACCGAGCCTTCATGGAGTCGCTCGAACCGCAAACTTCAGAAGGCGACGTGGAGCTCTACCACGCGAGCGCGCGCGATCCGGTCTGGGAGTACGTGCTCACACCTCTCTCCGCCTTCGCGTCGTTCGCGGAGACCGACGCTCGCATCCTCCTGGTCGGGCACAGCCACGTCGCGCTCGCCTTCGCGCTCACCGAGGACCGCCTCGAGACGAGCATCACTCCCGGCGGGACCGAGCTCGATCTTGCGGAGGGACGCTGGATCCTCAACCCCGGCTCGGTGGGCCAGCCGCGCGACGGCGACCCGCGCGCTGCCTACCTCATCCTCGATCTGGACGGCTGGCGGGCGGAATACCGGCGCGTGGATTACCCGGTTGAGCTGACACAGGAGGAGATCAGAGACCTGGGGCTCCCCGAGGCGCTGGCGGAGCGCCTCGCACACGGGATCTGATCAGTCGTCGCTGCCGGTCAAGCCCGAATCGCCGGAACCGGAGCCCGAATCCGATTCGCCGGATTCGCCTGACTCGACCGGCTGCTGGGGCTCGACGCTCGCGTCCTCTCGAGTCTCCGCGGCCGCGGTCTCGGCCTCGCCCGGGCCCTCGTTGCCGCCGCTCCCGCCTTCGCTCTGTTCCTCGTTCTGCTCGGTCCCGCGGCCCTCGTCCCCTCCGCCGCCGGGACCGGAGCTGTCGAAGGCGACGAACGTGCTGGAGGCCGCGGTCGCATGGAGGTCGCGCTCCTTTGGCGCACTCTTCTGCACGTCACGCGCGACCGGCTTGCCAACGGAGCTGCCATGGTCGTGGTCCCGCGCCTGAATTTCGGCGAAACCGATCGTGCCCGCCGCGGTCAGAGTCGCTGCGGAGGCCGCCAGCTTCGCAACAAGGGGCAAGGACCCGAGCTTCGCCAGCAACCCGCCCGAACCGGAGCCCGATGCGAAGCCGGGCACCGCGCCGGCGATCGCATCGCGCAACGCGATTGGCAACGCGATCGCTCCGGACGCTAGACGCGCAGGCCGAAGCTCCTCTTGCAGACGCTTGCGGGCGCGGAAGATAAGGGATTCCACAGCTGCGTCGGTGACCCCGAGCGCAGCGCGGACTTCGTCGTACGAAAGCCCGTAGAACTCTCGGAGGACGATCGCCTCCCGCTGCTGCTGTGGGAGCTCTGCAAGCGCCCCGCAGAGGGCCTCGATCTCCGCGTGCTGGGCCGCGACATGCGCCGCGTCCGCAGTGGGGGCGTCTTGCTCCACGAGCGCGAGCGGCCTTTCCATTCCGGCTCGGATGCGCGCCCGCGACTCGTTGCGTGCGATCGTGCCGAGCCACGCAGCGGGATCCTGCGGCTCGGTGCCGCCGAGCAGGCTGCGATATGCGGAGAGGAAAACCTGCTGAGCGGCGTCCTCGGCCTCGTCCGCGTCGCGAAGGAGGAGCCTGCACACGCCGTAAACCATCCGGCCGTGCTGCTCGAAGAGGTCGCTCAGCCGAGCGCCGGCCGCCTCCACGGAGAGGCGACCGGCCTCGAGACGCGCGGGCTCAGTCGTCGCCGCCCTCGCCCTGATCGTCATTGCCACCGTTGTCCTCGTTCTCGCCCTGATCGTTGTTGTCGTCGCCCTGGTCGTCATTGTTTGCTTCGGGCTGGTCTTCGTCGTTCGCCTCGGGCTGCTCGACCTCGTTCTCGTCCTGGTCCTCGACCTCGTTGTCCTGTTCCTCGGTCTCGGCCGGTTCGGATTGGTCGTCGTTGTTCGGCTCGACGGCGTTCTGATCCTCGGCCTCGGTGCTGTCCGGGTTGGGAGCGACGGTGGCGATATCGCTCGCCGGGGCCCTGTCATTGCTGCTGAACGCGCCGGTCGCCGCGGCGGTGCCGGCGGCGGCCGCCGGAACGGCGATGACGAGCGCGATCAGGATGGTCTTGAGCTGGAGGAGCTTCCTCATAGGTGTCCTTTCGGCTGGGGCTTCAGAGAGCTAGAGGGGGTCGCAGCCGAAAACTTGCGCCGACGGCGCAAGATCCCTCACCGGGGTTATGAAAGCGTTAGGAGAAGGCTACGAGGAGGCGGCGCGGTCGCCGAATTCGAGCGCGACGCCCTCGCGCACGAGGGCGAGCTGCACCTCTTCGCGCGCCTTGAAGATGCGCCATTTCACAGTCGCGAGGGTGATCTCGAGCGCGTCGGCGATCTCTGTATACGAGAGTCCGACCACGTCGCGGAGGAGCAGCGCCATCTTCAGGTCTGGATTGAGCTCGGCGATGGCGCGCCAGACCGCGTCGATCGTCTCGACTCTCTCGGGGGGAGCGTCGACCACCTCGAGTGGCGGCACGTCGTCGAGTGTGAGGATGCTCTGTGGCTTGCGCTCGCGGGCTCTCAACTCGTCGAGCACCCGGTTCTTCGCCACCTGAAAGAGCCAGGTGGTGAAGCGGCAGCGGAGCGAGAAGCCCGGGAGCCCCTGGTAGATACGCAGGAAGATCTCCTGCGAGAGGTCCTCGGCAAGCGCCCGGTCGCCCACCATTCGGAGGACGTAGTTGTAGACCGGCGTCTCGTACGTGTTGAGGATGACGCGGAAAGCGCGCTCATCGCCCCGCTGCGCCTTGCGGAGGACGTCCAGGTCAGGCTGTGGAAGTGGCAAAGGATGTCGCTGGCCGCTGGGTGCGACGAGTATAGCCGCGCCTTTACACGCTAGTAACCAATTCCCTCCCGGTCATTCCCCCGACGGGTGGAATTCCGAGTAGGTGTAGACAGGTAGGCACAAGATCGGAGAGCGTGCCGCCGTCGCGGAGCGCTGCGCCCGGAATCGTCACGACGAGCGGGACGGGATTGGTCGTGTGAGCGGTGTGCGGGCTGATTCCGTCCGCTTCGAGCATCTGCTCGGCGTTTCCGTGGTCGGCCGTGACGACGCACACGCCGCCGAGGCGCTCGACGGTCGCGAGGACGCGCCCGAGGCACGAGTCGACCGTCTCGACAGCCTTGATGACAGCAGGGATGACGCCGGTGTGCCCGACCATGTCCGGATTGGCGAAGTTGACGATGCCGAAGCCGTACCCGTCGCCGATTTCCTCGTCGAAGCGCGCGGCGACCTCGTCCGCAGACATCTCGGGCTTCTTGTCGTACGTGGGAACGTCACGCGGCGACGGAACGAGGATGCGGTTCTCCCCCGTCCACTCCTCCTCCCGGCCACCGTTGAAGAAGTACGTCACGTGTGCGTACTTCTCGGTCTCCGCCACGTGCAGCTGGCGGACGCCGTGCTCCGCGAGCACCTCCGCCATCGTCTCGCTGACGTCCTGCTCCTCGAAGGCGACTGGGCAGTCGAAATCGGCCCGGTAGCGGGTCATCGTCGTGAGGTCGAAGCGGCCCTCGAGCAATCTTTGGGAGAGCTGCCGGGCCCGGTCGGGCCGGAAGTTGAAGAAGATCGCGGCGGCGTCGTTGGTGAGCCGGGGGACGGGCAGCACGACCGGCTCGATGAACTCGTCGGTGACGCCGGCCTCGTAGCTCACGCGCACGGCCGCGACCGGATCGGTTGCCTGCGTCCCCGTTCCGGCGACGATGGCTGCGAGCGCGCGGTCGGTGCGATCCCAGCGGCCGTCCCGATCCATGGCGTAGTAGCGGCCTGAGACGGTGCCGATTCGCGCGCTCTCTGCGACGAGCTCGGCGAGGTCGTTGACGGCGGAAACGGGCGGCACGTCGCGACCGTCGGTGAACGCGTGGACCAAGGTGTGATCGCTCATCCCCCGGCGTTGCGCGAGCTCGAGGAGCGCGCGCAGGTGCTCGATGTGCGAATGGACTCCCCCGTACGAGGTGAGCCCGAGCAAGTGGACGTGGGCACCGCGCTTCTTCGCGCGGTCGAAGGCTCCGACGAGCTCGGGGTTCTCGAAGAAGGTTCCGTCCTCGATCGCCTTGTTGATGCGGACGAGATCCTGGTAGACGACCCGCCCGGCGCCGATCGTGAGGTGGCCGACCTCGGAGTTCCCCATCTGGCCCGGCGGTAGGCCGACGCTTTCGCCAGAGGCATCGAGAGTCGTGTGCGGAAAGCGGCGCCAGAGCTCGTCGAAGACAGGCGTATCGGCGAGCTCGACCGCGTTCCCAGGGCCTGGCGGCGCGCAGCCCCACCCATCGAGGATGACGAGCGCTACGAGCGGATAGCTGCTGCCGTCTGACAAATCGCCGTGAAGGATTCCGCGTCCAGCGAGGCGCCGCCGACGAGGGCGCCGTCCACGTCCGGCTGCTCGAATAGCTCCTGCGCGTTTTCCGGCTTTACGGAGCCTCCGTAGAGCACGGGCACGTCGAGCAGGCTCTTGATGAACGCATGGGCTTCCTGTGCCTGCTCAGGGGTCGCAGTCTTGCCGGTTCCGATTGCCCAGACGGGCTCGTACGCGACCACGAGGCGGTCGTGATGGGAGAGCACCGAAAGCTGTCGGCGCAGGACTTCCTCGGTGTGACCCGCTTCGCGTTCGGCCTCGACCTCGCCGACGCAGTAGATGACTGTTAGCCCGGCCGCAAGAGCGTGCTCCGCGCGGCTCCAAGCGCTTTCGTCGGTTTCACCGAAGTACTGGCGACGCTCCGAGTGACCGACAATCGATCCGCGGACGCCGATGTCGAGGAGCATTTCGGCGGAGACCTCGCCCGTGTACGCGCCCTCGGCTTCCCAGTGGACGTTCTGGGCGTAGACGGTCAGACCCGTCTCGACCGCCGCGCGCAGCCCGGTGTACGGCGGGCAAACGACGACGTCCACCCCGTCCGGGATCCGCAGCGAGCGGCAGAAGCCCGCGACGTCGGACGGTCGCCTGTGCATCTTCCAGTTGCCGGCGATCAACATGGCATCAATCTTCCGGGATCGCGACGACGCCTGGTAGCTCCTTGCCTTCGAGGAGCTCGAGGGCCGCGCCGCCGCCGGTCGAGACCCAGTCGATCCGGTCCGCCAGGCCGAGCTCTTCGACGGCGCGAACGGAGTCACCGCCGCCCACGACGGTATACGCGTCGGCTGCCGCGACGGCCTCGGCGATCGCCTTCGTCCCTTCCGCGAAGCGCGGCCACTCGAAGACGCCCATCGGGCCGTTCCAGAAAACAGTCTCGGCCGTCGCGATCCGCTCGGCGAACGCGCGCCTCGTTTCCGGTCCGATGTCCAGCCCGAGCCAACCGTCGGGGACTGCGTCGGCGGGAACGACCTTCGCTTCGGCCTCGGGGTCGAACGACGCGGCCGCGACGACGTCGCGCGGAAGCTCGTAGCCACTGGCAGGATCGACCTCCTCGGCCATCTTGCCGCCGATCAAGAGCGCGTCGGCACGCTCGCGGAGCGAGTGGAGGACCCCGATCTTGTCCTCGACCTTCGCACCGCCGAGCACGGCGACGTACGGCCGGTCAGGATCCTCGAGCAGGCGGCCCAGCTCCTCGAGCTCGCGTTCGAGAAGGAGGCCGGCATAGGCGGGCAGGACGTGCGCGACCGCCTCCGTCGAGGCGTGCGCCCGGTGCGCGGCTCCGAACGCATCGTTGACGTAGAGGTCGAGGTCGTCAGCCAGCTCGCGCGCGAATTGGGGGTCGTTCTTCGTTTCGCCTGCGTTGAAGCGCGTGTTCTCGAGCACTCGAATGCGCAAATCGTCGACGAGCTCACGGAGCCGGGCCTCCACCGGCTTCATCGTCAAGGCCGGATCCTCGCCCTTCGGCCGCCCGAGATGCGACGCCAACACGACCTCGGCGGCTTCGCGCTCCAAGAGGAGATGGATGGTCGGGAGGGCCGCACGAATGCGGGTGTCGTCTGCCACCTTGCCGCCCTCCAGCGGGACGTTGAAGTCGACGCGCACGAGCACCCGCTTGCCGGCCACCTCCGCGTCGCGAACCGAACGCGGCTTATGCACTCACAGAACGCGTTCGACGAGGTCAGCGAGGCGGCACGAATAACCCCACTCGTTGTCGTACCAGCCGAACACCTTGACTTCGTTGCCGTTCGCCATCGTCAGCTCGCTGTCGAAGATGGCCGAATAGGAGCTGCCAACGACGTCCGTGGAGACGATCGGGTCGTCGGAGTAGTGGAGGATCCCGTCCCAGGCGCCCTTGTCGGCCACCTCGGCGAATTTGGCGTTGACCTCCTCCTTGCCGACGTCCGCGCCGAGATGGACGACCAGATCGACGATCGAGCCGTCCGGAACGGGCGCGCGAATTGAGATCCCGTCCACCTTGCCCTGCAGCTCTGGGATGACGAGCCCGATCGCCTTGGCGGCACCGGTCGACGTCGGGATGAGGTTGATCCCCGCTGCGCGAGCCCGTCGGAGGTCCTTGTGTGGCAGGTCGAGGATCTGCTGGTCGTTGGTGTACGCGTGGATGGTCGTCATGAAGCCGGACTCGATCCGCCACGCGTCATGGAGCACCTTCGCCAGCGGGGCGACGCAGTTCGTCGTGCAAGACGCGTTGGAGATGATGCGGTGCTGCTCCTTGTCGTATACGTCGTCGTTGACGCCCAGGACGATCGTCACGTCCGGATCGGTGGCCGGAGCCGAGATGACGACCTTCTCCGCCCCCGCTTCCAGGTGCTTCTGCGCGTCCTCCCGCTTTGTGAAGAGCCCCGTGGACTCGACGACGACGTCGACGTCGAGGTCCTTCCAGGGGAGCGCCGCCGGGTCCTTTTCGTTCAGCAGTTTGAGGTCGAGGTCGCCGACGCGGATGCCGCCGTTCGCGGGCTCGACCTCGTCGTCCAGCGGGCCGAGGACGGAGTCGTACTTGAGCAGATGGGCCATCGTCTTGGCGTCGCCGATGTCGTTGACGGCGACGAACTCGATATCGGAGCCGCGTTTGCGGGCAGCGCGGAAGAAGTTCCGCCCGATCCGCCCGAAGCCGTTCACGCCAACCCGTACGCTCATCTGCCCTCCCTTTCGTGCCCCCGGCGGGCGATTCTACTCGCGCCGGGATGTCCCACCGGCACGCGAGACGAGCGGGCCGGAGGGGAAGCTCCGAGGACGACCTCCCCCTCCGGTTGAACCGTACTCCGGACCGTGATGCCGGACGGGGTCTGAATCCGACATCCGACGAGCACGGACCCGCTCAGAGGTCAGCGTATAGCGCCAATCGATGGGCATGCAAGACGAACTATCCAATTTCTGCCAGGAGTCAGCGTTCGGCCAGTTTCTGGAGCTTCGCCAGGCGCCTATGAGCGGCCGCCTTCGTCGCCGGAGGGCGGAGGCGCCGCGCCAATTCGCGCAAGGAAAGGGTCGGATTTCGCACCCGTAAGTCCGCCACCTCCCGCAACTCGGCCGGGAGATGCGAGAGACGACCGGCGGCCTCGAGACGCTTGATCGCGCGGAGCTGCGCGTCGGCCGCGCGGCTGGCTCGGACGATGTTCGCGTGATCGGCGTTAGCGAGCCGGTTTGCTCGCGCCTTGGTGGCAGCCACGACCGAGCTCTCACCGAGACGCAGCGCGGCGTCCTGGGCGCCGACGAAGGCCAGCAGCTCCGCAATAGCCTCCCGGCCCTTCAGGTAGGCGATCGCATGCCGCCCCCGGTCGTGGACGGCCAGGTCGAACCCTTCTGCTCGGCCGAGGTCGGCGAGGAGCTCCGCGCCCTCGACGCTCGCGGCGCGAAGTTCGAGATGAGCATTACGCGGCCCACTGACCGATCCGGAGGCGAGCAGCGCCCCGCGAAGATAGGCGGCGCGGCAACAGGGACGGCCGACGATCCGCTTCGGCGGATGGTCGACAGGCGCGAGGTGCACGTCCACCACTCCCATCTCGTTCAGCGCCTGCAGCGCGCGCGCATCATCCTCGATGTGGATCTGGAAGCGCGTGGCGCGCTCGAAAGCTTGGCGCTTGAAGGTGTGGATCTCGCACGGAACGCCGTACGCGCGTAGAAGGCTGAAGACACGCCGCGCGACCGCAGGGCTCGACACCTCCAGATGGAGGCCGATTCGTCCCCCGCCACGCAAATGGATGCTGCCCGCTCCGCGGATTAGCGCGGATAGCTCAGCGAGCCGGTCGCAGGCCTTGCGGGGCTCGATGGCGGCGAGCTCGGCGCGAACGTCCTCAGAGAGCATGTTCCAGCTCGAGCAAACGCCGTTTGTAGTCGAGTCCCAGCGAGCCATAGGAGCCAAGACCGGAGGCGGAGACGACGCGGTGGCACGGCACGAACAGGGGGAAGCGGTTGCGAGCGCAGAAGGTCCCGGCAGCGCGCTGCGCGTTCGGATGCCCGGCGAGGGCGGCCAGCTCTCCATACGTGACGGTCTCACCCCAGGGGATGGCGCGCAGGGCGGCAGCGACGGCAGCGTGGAACGGCGTTCCCCAGGATTCGTCGAGCGGCACGTCCGCGAACGAAACCGGCTCGCCCGCGAAATACGCCTGAATTCGGTCAACCATTCGTGGCAAGTAACAGTGTGTAACTAAGTCGCTTTCGTGCGTTTTCGGCGCGTGACCTTCATGACTTGGCGCGGGAAGTTCATGGTTCACGACGTGCCCGCCGTCGAGCCAGATCTCCCCCACGCCCCACCCCTCGACGTCGTACGTCAACACTTCCACGCCCAATACAATGCCCATCGGTGAGCGCTCCAGGGATCTTCCGTGTTCCGCCGCCGCGCAACGAGCCGGTGCGCGAGTACGCGCCCGGATCGCCGGAGCGGGCGAGCCTGCAAGTCCGGCTCGAGCAAATGAAGAACGAGCGGCCGGAGATCCCGATGATCATCGGCGGCAAGGACGTCACGACGGGGAACCTGAAGCAAGCGGTGATGCCGCACGAGAAGGATCACGTTCTCGCCGACGTGCACCAGGGCGGCGCCGCAGAGGTCGAGAAGGCGATTGAAGCTGCCGGAGAGGCCTGGCAAGACTGGCACCGCCTGCCTTGGGAAGAGCGCGCCGCGGTCTTCCTCCGGGCAGCCGAGCTCCTGGCGGGCCCCTGGCGCGACACGCTCAACGCCGCGACGATGCTCGGCCAGTCGAAAACGGCGCACCAGGCCGAGATCGACGCAGCTTGCGAGCTGACGGACTTCTGGCGCTTCAACCCGTGGCTCATGACGCGGATGTACGAGGAGCAGCCGATGTCGGCCACGGGCGCGTGGAACCGGATGGAATACCGACCGCTCGAGGGTTTCGTCTTCGCCGTAACGCCCTTCAACTTCACGGCGATCGGCGGGAACCTCCCCACCGCGCCCGCGCTGCTCGGCAACACGATCGTCTGGAAGCCGGCCGGCACGGCGATGCTCTCCGCCTACTACACAATGCGCCTGCTGCAGGAGGCCGGGCTCCCCGACGGGGTCATCAACCTCGTCTACGGCCCCGGCCAGGAAATCGGCGACGCGTCACTGGCTTCACGCGACCTCGCCGGCGTCCACTTCACGGGCTCGACGCCTGTCTTCCAGACGATGTGGAAGACGATCGGCAAGAACATCGAGAACTACCGCAACTACCCGCGCATCGTCGGCGAGACCGGCGGCAAGGACTTCATCGTCGCCCACCCGACCGCGAGCGCCGAGGAGGTCGCCACCGCGATCGTGCGCGGCTCCTTCGAGTACCAGGGGCAGAAGTGCTCGGCCGCATCGCGCGTGTACGCGCCTGCGAACCTCTGGCCCGAGCTCAAAGAACGCCTCGTCGAGCAAGTCGGCCAGCTGAAGATGGGCGACGTCGCCGACTTCTCCAACTTCATGGGCGCCGTCATCGACGCCAACTCCCTGAAGACGCAGCGCGAGGCCATCGAGGAAGCCAAGAAGCACACGAAATCGAAGGTGCTCGTGGGCGGAGGCGTCGACGACACCGAGGGCTACTTTGTCGAGCCGACGGTGATCGAGACCGCGGATCCGAACTTCCGCCTCCTCCGCGACGAGCTCTTCGGCCCGGTCGTCACCACCTACGTCTATCCCGAAGGCAAATGGGACGACACGCTGGAGCTGATCGACCGGACCGCGCCCTACGGCCTCACAGGCGCGATCTTCGCCGACGACCGCCAGGCGCTCATCGACGCTGAGGACAAGCTCCGTTACGCGGCCGGCAACCTCTATCTGAACGACAAGCCGACCGGCGCCGTCGTCGCTCAGCAGCCGTTCGGCGGCTCACGCGCCTCGGGCACGAACGACAAGGCCGGTTCGCTCTGGAACCTCATCCGCTGGGTCAGTCCGCGGACGATCAAGGAAACGTTCGTCCCGCCGACGGATTACCGCTATCCGTTCATGGGATCCGACGGGAGCGAGGGCGCTATCTAAGGATCCCTCGCGGGAGGGATGCGAGGCTGCCGCGCGCGGCCCGAGAACCGAAGTGGACAGAAAGACGGTCCATCTGCGGATGAGTACGGCATTCCTCGATCAGCGTGGCGAAGCGCGGTGGCGTCGCATCGGCGAGCTGCTCGTGCTGCGCGGGCTCCTGGCGGAGGCCGACGTGAAGAGCGCGCTCGCCGAGCAGAAGCGCAGTGGGCGTCGGGTGGGCCAAATTCTCGTCGACCGCGGGATCATCTCCGCGGGGGCCCTCGACAGCGCGCTGGCCGAGCAAGCCGGGGAAGCCGCGACCGAAGGCGGTTTCGGGGGCGGGCTGCGTCAGGCCATCGGCGCCCAGCGTGGAGCTACGGGCACGGACCGGCTTCAGCGCCGACAACCTGTCGGTCAGCTGCTCGTTCGCCACGGTTACGTCAGCGATGACGACATCAACCGTGCTCTCGCCGAGCAGGCCAAGAATGGCGGGTTGATCGGCGAGATCCTCGTCGAGCAGGGCTCGGTGACGGAGCCTGTCCTCTCGCGCGCGCTCGAAGCTCAGGCTGAGGCCGAGCCGGAGCGCGGTCTCTTCTCAGGGCTTCGCGACGCTCTCGGCCGGAACGACCCGGCTCCCGAGCCCGTTTCCTGATTCGCAAATTTCCCTCGCTTGAGGGACAACGCAGGCCCTCAGACGGGCTAGAACGAGTACGAGAGGAAAGCTGCTCGAGAAGGAGCAGGGCCTTGACTCACACGCTCGTCGCAAACAGCAGGACCGCAGGACGCCGCCGCCTGGGCGAGCTGCTGGTTCTCCGCGGGCTCGTCGTCGAGCAGGACGTCGCAGAGGCTCTCGTCGAACAGCGGCGCTCGAGGCGTCGGCTGGGTCAGATCCTCCTCGATCGCGGAGTCCTCTCCCGCGCGGCGCTGGAGAGCACGCTTGCCGAGCAGGCGGGCCAGCTCGAACCTGAGCGCGGCTTCGGCGGCGGCTTGCGCGCTGCCATCAGCGGTCACGCGACACATGCGGAGCCCCCGAGGAGCGAAGGCGGGCGGCCTCTGGGCCGATTGCTCGTCAGCGCAGGACACGTCACGGACGCCGATATCAACGATGCGCTCGCCGAGCAAGCGAGGAGCGGTGAGCTCCTCGGCGAGATCCTCGTGAAGCGAGGCGCGGTCTCCCAGCCCGTCCTCTCGCTTGCGCTCGAGGAGCAAGGCAGCGCCAGCATCGAGATGGAGCACGGTTTCGGAACCGGACTTCGCGACGCCCTCGCCGAGGCGTCGGTGAAGCCAACAACGCACTAGCCGGGCCTCTGGGGGCGTCTCTCGCAAAGGAGGCAGCGAGCGAGCCCGAGCCAACGCGCTGACCGCGCGTTTAGTCACACGGGGCGAGCTCGCGCAGGATCCTGCCGCAGCGGCGTCTGCGAGTAACTGAACGCGGACGCGTATTTGCCCGGCTAAAGCCCGCCGACCAGCGGTCTGGCTAGGTGAGGCGCCATCTGGAGCAGAAAGATCAGGGCGGACCTCCGCCGCCGGCTCGGCTATGCCCGGCCCGCCTTGTGCAGCGCTGCGTAGATCTGGCGCCCCGTCTTCGCGGGGACGCCTGGGACTCCCTCGAGTTCCTCGGCTGTCGCGGCCAGGAGACGCTCCGGCGACCCGAAGTGACGTATGAGCGCGCGCTTGCGGGCGGGACCGACGCCCGGCAGCGCGTCGAGAATCGACTCACGCGCTTCCTTGTCGCGGCGCTGGCGATGGAAGCCGAGAGCAAAGCGGTGCGCCTCGTCCCGGATCCGCTGCAGGAGCTGCAACCCGGCCGAGCCTGCCTCGAGGACGATCGGATCGGAGCGGCCCGGGACGAAGACCTCCTCCGCCCGCTTGGCGAGCGCGATCACGGCCACGCGTGGCAAGTCGAACTCCTGCATGGCCGCGAGGGCGGCGGAAAGCTGGCCCTTCCCTCCGTCGACGACGACGAGGTTGGGCACGGCGGCGAAGCTCTCGTCGTAGTCGCCGCCGCTCGTGGCGGGCCGCGTCCTCGCGAATCGCCGGCCAACGACCTCCCGCATCATCGCGAAGTCGTCCTGGCCTCCCTCGTAGCGAACTCCGAACTTCCGGTAGTGCGCCTTCTTCGGGACCGCATCCTGGAAGACGACGAGCGAGCCGACCGGCGCGGTCTCCTGGATGTTGGAGATGTCGAAGCACTCGATGCGGATCGGAAGGCTCTCCAGGTTGAGCTGCTCACGCAGCTCTTCGAGCGCCTCGATCCGCCGCAGCCGCGTGCGCTCGCTCCGCATCGTGTCGCTCTCGAGGGCGAGCTCGGCGTTCTGCTGCGCGAGCTCTTGGAGACGGCGCTTCTCCCCGCGGCGAGCCGGCCGCACCTCCACTTTCGTCCCGCGCAGGTCGGAGAGGAACTCCTCCAATCCCTCGAGGGAGCTGGCGTCCGGCGGCACCACGATGAGCGGTGGGATGCTCGGCGCGCTCCCGTAATACTCGAGGCAGAAGGCCTCTAGGAGCGAGTCGAGATCCTGACCCGTCACGTTCTCGAGGAAGAAGCTGTGCCGGTCGGTGAGCCGGCCGCCGCGAAGCGGGAAGACCTGCACTGCCGCGCTCCCGTTCGAGGAGGCGATCCCGATCACGTCGACGGTCCCGATCGCGCGCTTGTCCGCTGCTTGGCGCTCGGCAAGGTGGCGGACCGCGAACAGCCGGTTGCGCATGCGCGCCGCTTCCTCGAAGTCCTGGCGATTGGAGGCCGCTTGCATTCGCTTCTCCAGCTCTCGGAGGATCGACTGGGTCTCGCCAGAGAGGAAATCCACCACGCCGTCGATGATCTGCCGGTAGTCCTCTTTCGAGACGTAGCCGACGCACGGCGCCAGGCAGCGGTCTATGTGGTAGTCGAGGCAGGGAATGCCCGAGTGACGACCGGGCTGCGGCCCTTCGCACGGGCGGAAGCGGAAGACGCGATTCAGCACGTCGAGCGTCTCGCGCACCTTCTTCGCATTCGCGTACGGGCCGAAGTAAACGACCCCGCGCCGGTGCCGCTCACGCGTGAACATGACGCGCGGGTAGTCGTCCTCCACGGTGACCGCGATGTACGGGTACGACTTGTCGTCGCGCAGCCGGACGTTGAAGGGAGGCCTGTAGCGCTGGATCAGGTTCTGCTCGAGGTGGTAGGCCTCGGCCTCCGTGCTCGTCAGGATCACCTCGATCCGTTCGACCCGGCTCGTGAGCTTGTCGAGCCCCTGGCGCGAGTCGCCGCCGCGGAAGTAGGAGCGGACACGGGCGCGCAGGGACTTCGCTCGGCCGACGTAGAGGACGGCGTCGTTCGGGCCGCGGAAGAGGTAGACGCCAGGCTTCGCGGGAAGCGCCTTGAGCTGCGCTTCGATCCGTTCTGTGCGGCTCTCCGTGGCCGTCGTCATCCCTCTCCAAGCCTAGCCACGGTGTCGCTCAGCACCTTTCCGGCCTTACCGCCGAGCTTGAGCTGCGCACGATCGTCGATGGACGTCGGGCCGTCGTTCACGACCGCAACCTTCCCGCCGCGATGCAAGGTTACGAGCGGCAGCTCGGCAACGGGCCAGACCTCGAGCGACGAGCCGACGACGAGCAGAAGGCCCGACTCGCCGGCCAGCTCGTATGCCCGGTCGATCGCGGCCTCGGGAAGCACCTCGTCGAAGAAGACGACGTCGGGCTTGACGACCGCACCGCAGGCGGTGCAACGGGGCGCGCCCTGTCCCTCGTCGAGGAGAGCCAACACATCGTCGAGCGTGTACCGCGCGCCGCACGCAAGGCACGTCGACGTGCGGATGGAGCCGTGCACCTCGATGACCTCGCGGCTGCCCGCCCGCTCGTGCAGGAGATCGATGTTTTGCGTGACGACTGCCCGGAGCAGGCCCGTCCGCTCGAGCTCGGCGAGGGCGCGGTGCGCGGCATTCGGCTCGGCCTCTGTCAGCATCCCAAACCGCGGCGCGTAGAAGCGCCAGACCTTCTCGGGATCGTCTCGAAAAGCGCCCAGCGTGGCGTACTCGAGCGGGTCGAACTCGGCCCACATTCCGGTCGGTGAGCGAAAGTCAGGGATCCCGCTCTCCGTCGAGACGCCCGCTCCCGTAAGTGCGACGCACGGCTGGTTCTCGCGAATGAGGGCGGCGAGCTCCGCGGACACGTCCCGATGCTAGGGATTAGAAAGCGGGTCCGGCTCGTTTCGGAAGATATGGCGACCAACGGGCAACCCCGCTGGTTCGGCACGGCGTACGGGCCGGTGTCGAAGAGCGCCCATTGCCTCGGCAGGCGTAAGCACGCGCTCGAGTCCATCGTGCAGCTCGCCGTCGAGATAGCGCGAGAGGGCCGCGAGGGCCGCAAGATCGGCACGCTGTTCGTCATCGGCGACGTGGACGCGGTCGTCGCGAAGTCGCGGCCGCTCCTGCTCGATCCGCTGCACGGGCATGCCGAAGAGCTCCTGCACGTCGACCGCCCCGACTTCCGCGAGACCGTCAAGGAGCTGGCGCAGCTCGACGGGGCGTTCCTGGTGGACGACGACGGGACCTTCGTCTCCGCCGGACGCTACGTGGATGTCGACGTGGCCTCGCCAGACAACTTCCTCCCCGGACTCGGAACACGCCACGCAGCAGCCGCATCGGTGACGCGCGAGACGAACGCCATGGCGGTGGCCGTCTCACAGAGCTCGGTCGTGCGGGTCTTTTCCGGCGGAGAGATCCGCGCCGAGATCATCCCCGAGCTCTTCCTCATGTCGCGGGAAGGGCTCTTTACGCCGGCACCCGAGGTCAGCCAGCTCCCCGAGGTCGGGGTCACGCTGGCCGTCGCAGGCGAGGCCAAGTAGGCGCAGGCCTACTCGCTGCCCGCGTTTGGCGAATAGGCCCGCGCCTCTCTCGAAGGTAACGAGTGACTCGTGACGTGAACGCTACGATTGCGCCGTGGCCGCGGAGACCTCGACGCAATACGTCGCGTACACGCTGTACAAGGTTGATCCCTTCTGGCGCCGCCTGCCCGTGGAGGAGCGGGCTGCGGGAAAGGAAGCGCTGGCAGAGGTCGTCGCGGCGTGGCAGGAGCGCATGGAGCTCCGCGCGTACACGCTCGTCGGTGTCCGGCCGGAAGTCGATTTCCTCTTCTGGAAGCTGACGGAGCGGTATGACGACCTGCGCGAGCTCGCCGTCGACATCAACGCCACGCCGCTCGCGGGTTACCTGACGACTCCGTACTCCTACCTGGCCACGACGAAGCCGTCGCAGTACTTCGAGCAGAGGAGCAAGGGGCCGCGACGCGTCGTTCCTCGCGGCGCGCCGTACCTGGTCGTCTACCCCTTCGTGAAAAAGCGCGAGTGGTACTCGCTGCCGATCGACGACCGCCGCCGGGCCATGCAGGAGCATGCCGCGGTTGGAGGCCGCTTCGCCACCATCACGAACCACACGACGTACTCCTTCGGGATCGACGACCAGGAGTTCATGACGGCGTTCGAGTGTGAGAGCCCCTCAGACTTCCTGCAGCTGATGATGACGTTGCGCGAGACGGAGGCGAGCCGCTACACGGAGCGTGATACGCCGATCTTCGTCGGCACGGCTCAGGGGCTCCGCGACATACTCGACTCGCTGGACGGCGCAGCCGCCCGCGTCGGCACGACCTAATAACTGTACGTATGTTCTTGGCGCCAGATGCGCCAGAGCGAGTAGCCGCAGGCAGCGAGCACCGCGACGAAGGCGAGCGTCTCGAGCCCCCCGTCCGGATACGGGGTGAGGATCGCGACGCCGATGTCCACCACTGCTAGGAGCACAGCGCCGTAGAAGACGGCGCGCGCACGCGCGCTCCACATCGAGATCTCCTCGCGCCGGTCGCGCCAGAGGAGGAAGAGGAAGAACGCGATCGCGAGGAAGAACGCGATCTGGGCGAGCAACAGAAGGCTGAAGAGAGCGATCTGTAGCTGCAAGACGGTGATGACAACCGCGATCACGACGATGATCGCGAAGCCACGTAAGGTGGGGCTCATTCTCACGACGTTGTGTACGCACGCACGGCGAGCGCGGTTGCGAGCAGGGTAGCTCCCACGAACCACGCAAGCCTCCGCGCCGGGACCGGGGGCGCGTAGAGCCACGGGGACAGCGCAGCGAAAAGGGCGAATGCCCCGTACGCGTAGTGGAGGCGGTCCGGCGCGCGGCGCCCGTCGGAGAGAAGCAGCAACCCGAGCGCGACCTGGGCGATCAGGAGGGCCTGTCCGGCCGCCAGGAGGTGGGCGTAGATCCGACCCGGATAGCGCTTGCGTAGCAGGTAGACCAGTCCCCAGCCGAATGCGAGCAGATTCGTCAGGATCACGAGGATCGCGTTGATCTGGTGGAGGCCGAGCATCGCCGCGCGGGACCCTAGCTTCCGTACACTGGCAACGATGGTCGAGGAAGGCGCGCCGGCACCCGATTTCGATCTCGCGAACGAAAGCGGCGAACAGGTGAGGCTGTCCGACCTTCGCGGACGGCCCGTTGTCCTCTACTTCTATCCCGAGGACGACTCCCGGCTAACTGTTTTGCAGTAGCCCAGGGGAGTCGTTCCCGGAGTGGTGCCTAACGGTGCCACCTCGAACGGCGCAGGCGCCGATCATACGCTGAAAGCCGCTACCGGTTGCGTCAGGAGTGGTCCCACCTTGGAGCCGGCGAGAGCCGAACACTTGGGCTTGTGGGTAAGGGGATTCCGACGGTCTGCGCGGGCAGGGTTCACAAGAGCTAGCTGAACCGGCGCAAGACGCGAACCCCGAGGGGCCTGACGCACGAGGGGGTGCGAATCCATAAGCACTCCGAAGCGTGGGAAGCCAAAGAGCGGCCATGCGAGACACCTATAGCCATTGGCCTGGTTGGCCCTGGACTCCAACAGGGGAAAGTCAGCATCGGCGAAAATCGGAATACAGAGGCGCCGGGATGGCCAAAGGTCCGAACGCGTTACGCTGTCGCCTACAGGATGGGAATCGAGACGCTCGGGCTGATCGTTGTGCCGGCGCTGGCGCTGCTCTTCTACCGTGTCCTCGTGCTCGGGGAGGATGTGGACGAGGATCGGTTAGGCGAACTCTCGGCGTCGGAACCCGAGCCGAAAAAAACACCCGCGTCCCAACACACGGTCCCATACCGCGACGCGCGGCCCATATCCGTTCTTTCATCTGCTCCGATGATTGCGATGGGCGTCCTCGGCATCGGGTTCATCTTCATGCTCTCCAAACTGCACCGCTGAGGGCCTCGTGCTCTGAAGGTGTGGGTCCCCATTAGTCGCGGGGGCCATGCCGTGGCGGAACCCCTGCAAGGCGGCGCCTCATTTCCTTTGCCGAGAAAAGGCGGAGGACGTCGGGGCGATACGGGTTTTGCTCAGCCATGCGGTTCGTTCCTGCCGTCTAGGCCGCAGAATGCCGTGCCCGTGTGGTCCCGGTGTGGTCTTGGCTAGCTATTAGGTGAGGCCGGGGCGCGACTTGACTCGGCATGCGGCTCACCGAGACGCCTAGCTCGGGGAGGGATGAGCTTGCCCCGACCTCTCCCCTGGTATCGACCAGAAGGCTCGGAACTTGACCAGAGTGGTCGACCCAAGCCGTGCTCGACCTCTTAGCGGCAATTCCGGCCAACAGGCTCGCCGCCGGTGCGTTGGCAGCTCCTTCGGTTGCCTGCGCTCTTGCGAACGTGCCTGTGAGGCTCTTGTGGCGTGGGCGCGGAAGGCGTAGAAGATCGGCGCCACCGGACGCCCCAGTCACCAGCGCGTGCGGAGATTCAGGAGCTCCGCGCGCGCGAGACGGGCGGCGCAGCTCGGGTCACCGCGGGAGCGGGTTCGGGCCGGTGG
>DASXSE010000084.1:0-20317 GCA_036506175.1 Gaiellaceae bacterium | reverse complement strand
GAGAGCGTGCGCGGGCTGATCCCGGGACAGGAGCGCTCGAGCTCCGAGAACCGCCGGGGGCCTTCCGAGAGGTCGTGGACGATGATCGCCGTCCACTTCGATCCGATGATCTCAGCCGTACAGGCGACCGAGCATGACGCGTCATGGACGGCCTTCATGGTTCGCATGGCCATATCTAAATTCTAGTGGGCGCCCAAGCCAGTGCAGTTGTCTGCCCCGCCGCCTGCAAACCGTCGCACTAGTCCCAGGGTGGGGCGTTGAAGACCCAGCGGCCCCCGAGCATCGTTGCGACGACCTCGATCTCGCCGAGCTCTTCGGGTCCACAGTCCAGGGGATCGCGGTCGAGCACGACGAGGTCGGCGAGGTAGCCGGGTAGGAGCTTGCCGCGGCGTCTCTCGTCTCGGCAGAGCCACGCCGGAGCGACACAGGTCGCGTGGAGAGCTTCCTCGACGGTGACGCGCTGCTTCGGGTGCCATGGCTCGCGATCGTCGAGCGTTCGAAGCACCCCTGCGCGGATCCCCAGGAGCGGGTCGAGCTCCTCGATCGGCGCGTCGGACCCGTTCGCGACGAGCGCGCCCGAATCTAGTAGCGAGCGGAACGCGTAGGCACGGTCGGTCATCCCGGCCCAAAAGCGGTCGGCGATGTCGCGGTCCGAGGGCGCGTGGCTGAATTGAACGGAGGCCGTGATCCCGAGCTCGGCGAACCTGGAGATGTCGTCCTCTCTCAGCAGCTGAGCGTGCTCGATGCGCTGGCGAAGGCCGCGAGGCCGCCACTCGTCCTGCGCCGCCTCGAACGCATCCAGCGCCTCGCAGTTGGCTAGGTCGCCGATCGCATGCACGGCGACGGGGAAGCCCGCGCGCGCGGAGCGGCGGACGATGTCCTCGAACTCGTCGCGGCTCGTGATCTCGACTCCCGATCCGTCGACCAGTCGCGCCGTCCGCGATCCGAGCGTCCCGTCCATAAACGCCTTGATGTAGCCGACGCGGACGAGGTCGTCGCCCAGGCCCGAATGGATGCCCAGCTCGGCGAGCGAGTCGACGCGCTCGTGCGGGAGCGACTGCCACACTCGCAGCGTGAGGCTGCCTTCGCTGCGAAGCTCCTGCCAGACCTCGAGCGCGCCCAGCCACCCGTCCTTGTCGTGGACGGAGGTGACCCCGCGGGAATTTGCAATGCGCACTCCTTCCCGGGAGGCCTCGACCATCTCGGCGAGCGTCGGGCGCACATATGTATCGCGGAAGTGCCAGGCGCATTCCTCGCGGAGCACGCCTGTGGGCTCCCCGTTTTCATCCCGCTCGACGACGCCGCCCGGGACCTGCAAGTCGCCGTCGGCCTGTGCCAGGGCGGCCGTGTTTAGCCAGAGTGAGTGGTAGTCCTTCGCCATCAGCGCGACGGGAACGCCTCCGGTGACGGCGTCGAGGTCCTCCTTGGTCGGCTCCACGGGCGGCGACCAGTCCCCGCTCCGCCAGCCGAGACCGCGCAGCCACCGTCCCTCTGACACCTGGGAAACGGCCGACGCGACCCGGGCGAGCGCCTCGTCGAGGGACGTCGCGCCCTCGAGACGCACCTGCCGTTGCGCCAGCGACCAGGTGGGGAAATGGACGTGGGAGTCGTTCAAGCCGGGCAGCACGCAGCGGCCGCCGAGGTCCACCCGCTCCGGGCTGGCGAGCGCGGTCTCATGCGTTCCGACTCCGCCGGCGATCACATCGCCCGCGATGGCGAGCGCGCTCGCCCGCGGGAGCGACGCGTCGAGGGTCCGGATGACACCGTTTTCGAGGATCACTACGCGACCAACTCCCCGCAAAGATAAAGCTTCCCGTCGCGGATCTCCGCTTCCTCCCAGGGCACATGGCGCTCGTATTCATTCGGACGGACCAAGTGGATGACGTCGTGACCCCGAGCGTTCAACAGCTCCGCGATCAGCCGCCGGTGGCACTTGCGCCACGGGGTCTCCGCGCACATGAAGCACGGATTCGGCTCGGCGACCGCGGCCTCGAGCGCATCCTGCCACTCATGTCTCGTCATGCGGGCGGCGTAGCTCCGAAACGCTGCGACTCGAATGCACGTGAACCGTTCCTCGCCGGGCTCGCCGCTCCGCCGGCCGCCGAGCTCCGCGGCGTGGCGATACGCGATTCCCGCCTCGGCGAGCTTGCGCTCGAGCGCGCCCTGGTTGAACTGAGGATTACGCCGCGAACCCGGATATCGGCGCACGTCGACGAGCGTTTGCGCACCGGCTCCCGAGAGCGTCGCCACGAGCTCCTCGGCAGAGCGGGTTCCATGTCCGACCGTCAAGACGCGCATGGCGAAGGGCTCGTTTCAGACTGAGGCTCGTTGCCGGGGTGTGTTGGGCGGATGCGAGGCAAGGACGCAGGAAGCGCTCGTATTGAATCCAAATACGGGCGCAACCGAGGACGCCGCCTCGCGCCGCACAGCGCGCTCCGGCGACTCAGCTCTCGGTTTGAGACGAGCCCTAAATCCAATCTGAACGAAACGCCGTATCGTCCACCGAATGCGCATCTCAGTCGCCGGGATACTGGCTGTCGTCTCCCTTCTCGCCGCCGGATGTGGTTCCGGCGGCGGTGGGGGCGGCACGACGGCGGCAGGGAGCGGCGAGGGGATTTCGCTGAACGAGAGCGAGTTCAAGATCGATCCGTCGACTGTCAATGTCGACCAGTCCGGGACCGTCACTCTCCACATCACCAACAACGGCCAGGTCGACCACGCGTTCGAGATCGAGGGCCAGGGGATCGAGGAGAAGAAGACCGACACGATCAAGCCGGGCGAAAGCGCCGACTTGACCGTGGAGCTGAGCAAGACGGGCGAGTACGAGTTCTACTGCCCGATCGACGGCCATCGGGACAAGGGCATGGAGGGAATGCTCATCGTCGGCGGCGCCGGCGCGAGCGGGGGAACGGGCGGAGCCACCACCGGCGAGCAGGAAGGGACGACCGGCGGCGGCTACGGCTACGGCAGCGGCTAGCTAGGTACTAGCTAGGTGCTAGTTAGGTACTAGCTAGGTCTGAGCCAGCCGGCGACGCGGGGAGCAGCCCGAGGCCCCATTGCACCCGGATCGAACTGCGCAATGACGTTCGTGACGGTCACGAAGCGGTCGACTGTCGGCATGCGCAGGAAGAGCCACTCGTCGGCGGATGGCCACGTGACGAGGAGCCAGTTGCCGTTCGGCGACCAGGCGACGTCCTGCAGCTTTCCGGCGGCGCGGAAGATCGTCTTCGGGTCGACGACGCCGCGGACTACGCGCGTTTCTTGCGTGTCCGGGTCGTAGTCCGTGTAGACGAGCTCGCCGCTCGGGCCGAATGCCGCTCCCAGCACGACGTGTCCCGGTTTCAGGTCGATCGTCTCCTGCAGACGACCTCCGGAGTCATAGAGGTGGCCGATCCCGCGGCGCCAGACCAGTAACGACCCTTCCGTCCAGAAGAGCGAGGTCACCTGCGACCCCGCGTAGGTATGCCAGAGCTCCTGCCTGGTATCGGCATTGACCACGTGCACGGTGCCGTCGCGGGTCGCGTAGGCGACCGCGTTGAGGGAGGCGGGGCTCAGCCGCCAGGCCGGCGCAACGCCGGCAACCCGCCGCGCCACGAGGTGGTCCCCCTCGCCGTTTCCGATCACGACGCGGAGGCTGGAGCCTTCTCGGTACGCAATGCGGAAGCCGCTCGGGGCCCAGCGCGCCTGCGAGACGGGATGCGGCCTGGACAGCGTCCAGCGCACGTCTCCGTCAGGCTCCAGCGCTACGACGTCGCGGCCGCGCGTGGCGACGATGAACTTGGCCTGCGGCGACCAGGACGCCGCCTCGTAGGACCCGAGGCGTCGTTTCGAGCCGTCCCGGTGGACCACCCAGGGGCCGGGCGCGGAATCGACGAGGAGGAGACCTCCCGCGGGAAGCCTGACGAGGCGCGGCTCGCTCTTCTCTAGGCCGACGGCCTCGCGGATCTTCTCGACAACCGCCCGCCCCGGCCCCGTAACCGCTGCCGCTACGAGCGCCGCGATCACAACGAAGACGAGCACCGGTCGCCAACGCCGCTCCTCCCGTGGGACGCGCTCACGCTGGTCGAACGCCTCGCGCGTGACCGCCCACGCGCCCTCGGCGCCGTCTGCCTCTCCTGGAATGGGCTCCTCTCTCAGGCGTCGGCGGAGGTCGGCCTCGGTCACCGTTCCTCCTCAACGCTCCCTTGCAACGCATCGAGCCCGCGCCGCAACCGTGAGTTGACCGTGCCCCGCGGCACGTCGAGCAGCTTGGCGATCTCGCCCGGCGTGTAGTCGAGGAGGTAGCGGAGGACGATCACGGCGCGGTGCTCCGGGGAGAGATGCGCAAGCGCGGTCGTGATCCCCTTCGACAAGGCCTGGGTCGGGTTGCCCTCGGCGGCCTGGATTGCGGCCAAAGAGTCGTCTCCGACTTCGCGGCGCAGGGAGCGAGCCCGTGCCCAGTCGATGGCACGGTTGACGACGATCCGGTGCAGCCAAGGGCCGAACGGCCTGCGCCGATCGAAGGTGTTGAGCGCGCGCACCGCCGAGATGAACGCCTCCTGGGCGATGTCCTCGGCGGCAGCGCGGTCGTGGACGACGAGATAGGCAGCGCGGTACGCGCGCGGCCAGTGGCTGCGGAACAAGGCCTCGAGGTCCGAGGCCGACCCCGCCTGGGCGCCTCGCACCCAGGCGCGCTCGTCGCGGCCCGAACCAGGCATGGCGCGCCGACTATACGAGCGAACACCGTGAAAAAGTCCACGAATAACGTACGAAGGCCGCGGCGGCTGGGGTCCACCCTGTGTCTAGACTCGAAGGGTGGACGCTCTCCTCATCGTCGACTTCCAGAACGACTTCACACCGGGAGGCGCGCTGCCGGTCGCCGAAGGTGACCAGATCGCGGGTCCGATCAACGAGCTCCTCGACTCGTTCGACCTCGTGATCGCCACGCGCGACTGGCATCCGGCCGACCACGGTTCCTTCCAGGGGACCGAGGTCGACCCGACCGACTGGAGAGGCGCCGACCCGGCTTCCATCTGGCCTGTCCATTGCGTCGAGGGCACGCCCGGAGCGGAGCTCCATTCGGCTCTCGAGAGCGCCAAGGTCGACGTCGTCATCGACAAGGGCCAGGATCCCAACAGCCAGGGATATTCGGCCTTCCAGGACACGCTGCTCCTCGATCTCCTGCGCGAGCGGGGGGTGGATGACCTCTTCGTGGCCGGCCTGGCGACCGACTACTGCGTCAAGAACACCGTCCTCGATGCGCTGCGGCTTGGCTTCGATGTGACCGTCGTGGAGGACGCCGTCCGTGGGGTGGACGTGGAGCCGGGGGACTCCGAGCGCGCGCTTCGCGAGATGGAAGAGGCGGGTGCCCACCTCGCCAGGTCCGAGGACGTGAGGGAGAGAACCGCGGCCACATAGCGTCGCGTCGCCGCTGTCGAGAGAGCGCCCGGTGGAAGCTCGACGACGAACGCGCTCGTCCCCGGGAAATGCGCGCTCTGCCAGGCCGTGGCGGCGCCGTTCGGGACCGGCATCGTCCGATATGGAGCGCCCGCGAGCCGCGCGTAGCGTCGGGCCATCGGGATGCTCTCGCCCCAGCCGCGAACGACGGCTTGCGGCTGATGGAACCAGATGGTCACCGTCGGGCGCACAGCCCGGATGAGGGCACGCGCGATCCGACTTTCCGGCTCGGAGAAGGGACGAGGGCCCGGGTACTCGGGGTCCCACCGCACGCCGTTGGGACGCCAGTTCGTCGAGAAGTTGCGGTTGAGGTCGACGCCCCGCGCGTTCTGGCGAGTGCCATTCGCGCGACCGTCCGGATTGATGCTCGGAACGATCCAAAGGTCGACGCGCCGGGGCGGCCCGACCGCGAGGAGTCGTCTCGTGACGGCGATTCCGGCCGGCTCGTTCCCATGGATGCAGCCGACGACGAGGACGCGCGCGGAGCTGAACGGGTTGCCTCTCTCGTAGGCGACGATGGGCCGCCCCTGAACGGAGTGGCCCAGGATGTGTCGCTCCTGAACGCCCGGCGCGGCGAGCGCGAGGACCGAGAGGAAGATGGAGAGGCCCATGCGGCGTCTACGGGGACCGGTCAGACGCGGGTCCGCGTACTCCTCGCGTGCGCACCCTCGCCCTCCTATCCCTGGTACTCGTCGCGTGTGGCTTCGTGACGCCGTTTCAAGGTAACGGGCCCTTTGTTCGTCCTCCGCAGCCCCAGCGCATCCATTGGCGGCACTCGCTCGCCCTGGGGACGCCTGCCGACGGCAGGCTCGTCCGCGGCGTGCAGCTTCCTCCGTACGGCCGCCACTACTTCACGTGGGATCCGGTGCTTCACCGCCAACCCGACCGCGGTTGGCGCCGTTGGGGGACTGACAAGCTCGTGCGCACCGTCCTCCACGTCGTCGCAGCGTATGCGGCTCAACATCCCGGTGCGCCGCGGGTCGGCATCGGAGATCTCAGCCGCCCGCACGGCGGCTATTTCGGGCCCAAGCACGCGACCCATCGAAACGGCCTGGACGTGGACGTCTACTACCCGCGGCTCGACCGCCGCGAAGAACCGCCGACATCCGTCGACCAGATCGACCACCGCCTTGCGCAGGCACTCGTCGACCTCTTCGTTCACGCCGGCGTCAAGCTCATCTATGTGGGGCCGAACACCGGGCTGAAGGGTCCGCCGGGCGTCGTTCAGATCCTCTGGAACCACGACAACCACCTGCACGCGCGCATCCGTTGGCGCCCGGGTAGGAGCCTTGCGCGGCGTGCGTAGAATCGCCGCGGATGCCCAACGATCCGCTCACCGACGAGCAGCGTGAGATCCGCGAGCTCATCCGGACTCTCACCCGGGAGCACGTTGCTCCGCGGGCCGCTGAGATCGACGAGTCCGCCGAGTTTCCATCCGACCTCGTCGAGCTCTTCCGTGACCACGAGCTCTTCGGCCTGAACTTCGAAGAGCGCTACGGCGGCGCGGCTACCGGGTCGCTCATGGTGCTCGTCGCCGTCGAAGAGGTCTCCCGCGCGTGTGCGACCACCGGTCTCGTCCTCGCCGTACAGGAGCTCGGCTCGATCGCGCTGAAGCTCGTCGGCACGGAGGAGCAGAAGGAGCGCTATCTCCCGCGCCTGGCGAGCGGCGAGTGGATCGCGGCGTACGCGCTTTCGGAAGCGGGCTCTGGCTCGGACTCCGCAGCAATGCGTACAGAAGCTCGCCGGGACGGCGACGAGTATGTCCTCAACGGATCGAAGCGCTTCATAACCAACGCGGGAGTGGCCGCGCTCTACACGGTGTTCGCCAAGACCGATCCCGAAGGCGGGCACACAGGGATCTCGTGTTTCATCGTCGAGGCGGACACGCCGGGATTCGAGGTGGGGCGGATCGAGCCGAAGATGGGCATCAAGGGCTCGACGACCGGCGAGCTCTTCTTCAACGACTGCCGAGTGCCGGCCGCGAACCTCGTCGGCGAGGAGGGCGAAGGGTTCAAGATCGCCATGCGCGTTCTCGACCGCTCGCGCCCGGGCATCGCCGCGCAGGCCCTCGGCATCGCCCAGGGCGCGACCGACTATGCCCTCGAGTATGCGAAGACGCGGGAGACGATGGGCCAGCCCATCGCCGAGCATCAGCTCATCGCCGCGAAGCTCGCCGATATGGAGACCCGTTGTGAGGCCGGCCGCGGGCTTCTGTACAAGGCCGGGCTGATGATGGACGAGGATGCGCCAGGGCTCACGAAGATCTCCGCGATGGCGAAGCTCTTCTGCTCCGACACCGCAATGGACGTCGCCACTGAAGCGGTGCAGATTCTCGGCGGCTATGGGTACATCAAGGAGTACCCGGTCGAGCGCATGATGCGCGACGCGAAGATCACGCAGATCTACGAGGGGACGAACGAGATCCAGCGGCTGGTGATTGCGCGCGAGATGGTCCGCGAGGCGCGCTCCTCCGTGCTCGCTGAAGTCAGCTGAGCGCGGACGTCGCAGTCGTCGGGTCGGGGCCGAACGGGCTCGCGGCTGCGATCACCATGGCGCGGGCCGGCCGGCGCGTCGCCGTGTTCGAGGCCGAGGACACTCTCGGGGGCGGAGTGCGCTCGGCCGAGCTGACGCTGCCCGGCTTCCTCCACGACGTGTGCTCGTCGGTTCATCCGCTGGTGCCTGGCTCGCCCTTCTTCAGGCAGCTGCCCCTGGGCGAGCACGGGCTCGAGATGATTCACCCGCCGTATCCCTTGGCGCATCCGTTCGACGACGGAAGCGCGGTGTTGGTGTCGCGCTCGCTCGACGAGACCGCTGCCGGGCTGGGAGTCGATGAGGACGCTTATCGCAAGCTGCTGCGACCGATCGTCGACGGTTGGGGCGACCTCGAGGATGCACTCCTCGCCCCGCTCGTTGCCGCGCCGAAGCATCCGGTGGCGCTGGCGCGCTTCGGCCTTCGTGCGATTCGCTCGGCGGCGGGGCTGGCCCGCGCCCGCTTCGAGACGGACCGCGCCCGAGCGTTGCTCGGCGGCTGCGCGGCCCATTCGATGGTTCCGCTCGAGCAGAGCCCGACAGGGGCCTTCGGGGTCGTCCTCCTTGCGTCCGCTCATCTCTTCGGCTGGCCGTTTCCCCGCGGCGGGGCCCAGAAGATCGCCGATGCGATGCTCTCGCTCCTGGCGCGGCTCGGAGGCTCGGCGTACCCTGGCGAGGCGGTCGACTCCGTTGACGACTTGGACTCCGAGACCGTCTTGTGCGACGTCGTCCCAAGGGAGCTGGCACGCATCGCGGGCCGGCGCCTGCCCGCTCGCTACGCCGCCGCCCTCCGACGGTTCCCGCATGGCCCGGGAGCTTTCAAGGTGGACTTTGCGCTGGACGGCCCGATTCCCTGGAAAGCGCCTGAGTGCGCACAGGCCGGAACTGTGCACCTCGGCGGGACGCTCGACGAGATCGCGGAATCGGAGCGGGCGCCGTGGCAGGGGCGACACGCTCAGCGACCGTTCGTGCTCCTCGCACAGCACAGCCGCTTCGACGAGACGCGGGCGCCGGCCGGGAAGGACACGGCGTGGACGTACTGCCACGTCCCCAATGGCTCGGCGGTCGACATGACGGCGCGGATCGAGGCCCAGATCGAGCGGTTCGCGCCGGGCTTTCGCGAGCTCGTGCTCGGCCGGAGCGTGATGGGACCGGCGGTTCTCGAGAGCCACAATCGCAATCTCGTCGGCGGCGATTTGAATGCAGGCGCCGCCACTTTCTGGCGTTTGATCGCGCGGCCCGCGCCGCGGCCCGTTCCGTACCGAACGCCCGCGGAGGGCGTCTATCTGTGCTCGGCGTCGACGCCACCCGGCGGCGGCGTCCACGGGATGTGCGGCTACTTGGCGGGCCGAGCGGCCCTGAGAGACGCCTTGTAGGCGCGCTTCTTCTCCTGGAACTCCGCGAGCGTCTCTGCCGAGTCGATGTCGCCGAGGGTGGGATGGGTCGGCATGACCTCCTCCCAACCGGGAGGGCGGACGCCGAAGCGTTTCACGAGGATGGCGATCAGCGAGCGCGCCTTCATCGGTCCGATTCCAGGCAGGTCGAGGATGCGTTGCTCCAGGTCGCGGCCGCTTTCAGCCTCGGCCCAGACGCGAGCCGCGTCGCCGCCGTACTCGCTCGCGATTGCCGCGCACAGGGCCTGCGTGCGCTCGGCCATCGTGCCGGGGTAGCGGTGCAAGGCGGGCTTCTCGCGGAAGGCTCGGTCGAGCTCACCGCTGTCCATCCCGGCGATCTCCGCGGCGTCGAGGGAGCCGAGCCGGCGCTTGAGCTCGAGAGGGCCTGAGAACGCCTTCTGGAGGGGTACCTGCTGGTCGAGCTCGAAGCCGATCAGGAGGGCGAGCGGCTCCTCGGCCAGAAGAGTGTCGGCCTCGTCGTCGCCGGTGAAATGGAGCCGATCGGGACGGACGGTTGCCACGCCCCGATTCTAATCCGCGAGCGTCCCTCAGCCTTCCGTTACCCACGCGCGCGCTCGGCCCCACTACGCTGGAAGCGGGAGGTGGGATGGGTGCATCCCTATCTGTAGCGACCCTCCCGGCCACGCCTCTCCCCGGCGGTAGGCTGAGGGCGTGGACCCGCTGGCTCCTTTCACCCCTCCCGTTCGAGAGTGGTTCGAGCGCACGTTCGATGCGCCGACGCCGGCGCAGGAACGCGGCTGGCCGGCGATCGCGTCCGGTCGGCACACGCTCATCCAGGCGCCGACGGGGTCCGGCAAGACGCTCGCCGCGTTCCTCTGGGCTCTCGACCAGGCGAAACCGGGCGAGGGCACTCAGGTCCTTTATGTCAGCCCGCTGAAGGCGCTCAACTACGACGTCGAACGCAACCTGCGTGGGCCGCTCGCCGGCATCGGCTCCAAGCTGACCGTTGCGGTGCGCACGGGTGACACGCCCGCGAAGGAGCGCGCGGCGATGCTCAAGCGCCCAGCGGACATCCTCATCACGACGCCCGAGTCGCTCTTCCTCATGCTCACGTCGCGCGCGCGAGAGACGCTCCGGAGCGTGCGCTTCGTCATCGTCGACGAGGTGCACGCGGTGGCAGGCTCGAAGCGCGGTGCGCACCTGGCGCTCAGCCTCGAGCGGCTTGAGCGCCTGACAGGTCGGCCGTTCCAGCGGGTCGGTCTCTCGGCGACGCAGCGACCTATGGACGAGATCGGCCGGTTCGTCTCTGGCGGAAGATCGATCGAGCTCGTCGACGCCGGCCGCGCGAAGGAACTCGACCTTCGCGTGGTCGTTCCGCTCGACGACATGCGCGAGCCCGGCGAAGGGTCGTCGATCTGGCCGTCCATCTATCCGGCACTTCTCGAGCTGGTCCAGGAGCACCGCTCAACGATCGTCTTCGTCAACAACCGCCGACTGGCCGAGCGGCTCGCGTTGCGGTTGAACGAGCTGGCGGAGAAGGAAATCGCCCGCGCGCACCACGGCTCGCTGGCGCGCGAACAGCGAATCGAGGTCGAGGAGCTGCTCAAGCGCGGCGAGATACCCGCGCTCGTCGCCACCTCCTCGCTCGAGCTCGGAATCGACATGGGCGCCGTCGACCTCGTCATCCAGGTCGAGTCTCCGAAGTCGGTCGCGCGTGGGCTCCAGCGGATCGGCCGAGCCGGTCACCATGTCGATGAGCCCTCGAGAGGGCGGATCTTCCCGAAGTTCCGCGGCGACCTGCTCGAGTCGGCGGTCGTCGTCGAGCGCATGCGTGAGGGTCTCATCGAGGAGACCGAGATTCCGCGCAACCCGTTGGACGTCTTGGCTCAGCAGATCGTGGGCATCTGCTCGCAGGAAGAGGTCACGGTTGACGAGCTCCACGAGCTCGTGCGTCGGGCTTACCCGTTCCGCGACATTTCGCGCCAGCAGCTGGAGAACGTCCTGGACATGCTCGCCGGGCGTTATCCATCCGAAGAATTCGCCGAGCTTCGTCCGCGCATCACCTGGGATCGCGTGCGCGGAACCTTGCGCGGGCGCGAGGGATCACGCCGCCTCGCGGTCACGAATGCCGGGACGATTCCCGACCGCGGCCTGTTCGGAGTGCACCTCGTCGAAGGCGGCGGACGTGTCGGCGAGCTGGACGAGGAGATGGTCTACGAGGCCCGCGCCGGCCAGACGTTCCTGCTGGGTGCGTCCACGTGGCGGATCGAGGAGATCACCCGTGACCGCGTGCTCGTCTCACCCGCTCCTGGAATCCCCGGCCTCGTGCCGTTCTGGAAGGGAGAGGGGGTAGGGCGCCCGTATGAGCTCGGCGAGGCCATCGGGCGGACGGCCCGCGAGCTCGTCGCCCTCGACGACGAACGCGCGCGCACAAGACTGATCGAGCGCCACGCTCTGGATGAGCGGGCAGCCGAGAATCTCCTCGTCTACCTGCGCGAGCAGGAGGCGGCCACGACCGCGCTTCCATCGGACCGAACCCTGGTCGTCGAGCGGTTCCGTGACGAGATCGGCGATTGGCGGCTCTGTCTTCTCACTCCGTTCGGAGGACGAGTCCACGCACCCTGGTCGCTCGCCTTGACGGCGCGGCTGCGCGAATCGCTCGGCCTCGAGGTGAATGCCATTTGGTCAGATGACGGCATCGCCCTCCATCTCCCGGATGCGGACGCGCCGCCGCCTCTCGACGACGTGATCGTCGATCCAGATGAGATGGAGGAGCTCGTCATCGCCGAGCTCGGCAGCACGGCGCTGTTCGGGGCCCGTTTCCGAGAGAACGCAGCGCGGGCCCTTCTCATCCCGCGGCGCCGGCCGGGCCAACGCACGCCGCTCTGGCAACAGCGGCTGAAAGCCCAAGGCCTCCTGCAGGTGGCGCGCCGCTATGCGGATTTTCCGGTCGTTCTCGAGACCTACCGCGAGTGCCTGCAGGATGTATTCGATCTTCCCGCGCTCAAGAATCTCCTCGCGGCGCTTCGCGAGCGCCGGATCGACCTCGTCGAGGTGGAGACGCCCAGCGCCTCTCCCTACGCGACGTCGCTTCTCTTCGACTACGTCGCGACCTACATGTACGAAGACGACACGCCGCTGGCCGAGCGGCGGGCCCAGGCGCTCGCACTCGACCGCGACCTCCTCAAGGAGCTGCTGGGCCAGGAAGAGCTTCGGGATCTCATCGATCCGCGCGCGCTCACCGAGGTGGAGTGCGAGCTTCGCGGCGAGGCCCACACTGGAGACCAGCTCCACGACCTCCTCCTTCGCCGCGGCGATCTGCGGGCCGGCGAGTTCGACGAAGAGCTCGCGAAGGAACTCGAGGACGAGCGGCGCGCCGTGCGCATTCGCGTCGCGGGAGTGGAGAGCCTGATCGCGGCCGAGGACGCGGGTCGGTATCGAGACGCAGTCGGCGCGATGCCGCGGGCAGGGCTTCCCGACGTGTACCTGGAGGGCGGCGAGGATCCCCTCGGCTGGATCCTCCGCCGATTTGCACGAGGACGCGGGCCGTTCACGAGCGCCGAAGCGGCAGCTCGCTACGGGCTGACCGTCGAGGACGCAGAAGCAAAGCTTGCCGACCTCGGTCTGGTGCGTGGGGAGCTTCGGCCGGGCGGCTCCGAGCGTGAGTGGTCCGATCCCGACGTGCTTCGGCGACTGCGGCGCGCGAGCCTCGCGGCCCTCCGCAAGGAGATCGAGCCCGTTGAGCCCGCGGCCCTTGGACGGTTCCTTCCCGCGTGGCAGGGAATCGACCGTCGCGCCACGCTGAGGGAAGCGCTCGTTCCGTTGCAGGGGATCTCTCTGCCCGTCGCCCTTTGGGAGAGCGACGTGCTGCCGCGTCGCGTCCCCGGTTACCAGCTCGCCCAGCTCGACCAGCTGACGGCATCGGGCGAGGTCGTCTGGGTCGGGGCCGGCCTCGAGCGCGTCGCTCTGTACTTCCGCGAGGATGCGCCCGCCCTCGGGCGACCGGGCGCTTTGCCACCGCCCGCGGGCCGCGAGCATGACCGCATACGGGAGGCTCTGGGGTCGGGTGCTCTCTTCTGGTTCGACCTCGTGCGCGAGACGGGTCTCGAGGGTGACGTGCTGTTGCCCGCGTTGTGGGACCTCGTCTGGGCTGGAGAGGTCACGAACGACGCGTGGCAGCCGCTCCGGGCGCAGCGGCGCTACGCCGCGCCTCGCACCGACCGGAGGCCGCGACGCTTCTCCCGCCAGCGAGCGGATGCCATCACGGCAACGCAAGGACGCTGGTCGTCAACCGAGGGCTTGTTCTCCGGCGACCCGGATCCGCGCACGCTCGCGGAGCTCCTCCTCGAGCGGCAGGGCATCGTCACTCGTGACGGCGTGCGCGCGGAGGGAATCCCGGGCGGCTACGCGCCGATCTATCGCGAGCTCCGCCGATTGGAAGTCCTCGGGACCTGCCGGCGTGGCTACTTCATCGAGGGCCTGGGCGGCGCTCAGTTCGCTCTGCCCGGCGCCGTCGAGCGCCTGCGCGACAAGCCTTCTGAGGAGAGCGCCCTCGTGCTCGCCGCGGCCGATCCCGCCCAGCCCTACGGAGCCGCGCTTGCCTGGCCGAGGCGAGCAGGAGCGCGCGCTGCCCGAGTGGCCGGCGCGTACGTCGTCCTGCTCGGCGGCGAGCCCGCGCTCTTCGTCGACCGCGGCGGCCGCTCGCTGGTTCCGCTGCGCGAGCCGGACGAGGAATGGCTGCGAGCTGCCCTCGCCGCGCTCGTCGAGAACATGCCGAAGATGCGCCTGAAGCGCCTCGCCGTCGAGCGTTTCGACGGACGGCCGGTGGGTGAGACCGAGATCATGCCGCTCCTCCTCGAGGCTGGCTTCCTCGCGGGCCCTCGTCGCGCGGTGTTACGGCCGTAAGTCCATGCCTGAGGGGGACGCCCTTCATCGAGCCGCCGAGCGACTCCGGGTGATGGAAGGGGCAGTCGTTGCCGCGGAATCGCCGCACCCGCGCGCCGCGCTCCTCGGGATCGCCGAGCGGATCGACGGCAAGCGCCTGGAGCGGGTCGAGGCGCGCGGGAAGAACCTCCTCCTCACGTTCGAGGACGGCGTCGTCGTGCGAAGCCATCTGCTCATGCAGGGGCGCTGGTTCGTTCAGCCTGCCGGGCGGCCCGTGTGGGGATCGCCTTGGCTCGTCCTGCGCACCGACGCCTGGCAAGCGGTGCAGAGAAACGGTCCGATCCTCGAGCTCGGGACCCAAAGAATTGCCGGGCTGGGCCCGGACGTCATGGCGAGCCCTCCCGACCTCGAGGCGATGCTGACCCGCCTCCGAAAAAGTGATCAGACACGCGAGATCGGGGATGCCCTCTTGGATCAGAAGCTCGTTGCCGGTATAGGAAACAAATGGAAGGCCGAGGCGCTGTTCGAAGCCGCGATCTCGCCGTGGACCCTGATGCGCGAGCTCTCTGACGACTCCGTCACCGATGTCCTCGCGACCGCATCACGCCTCATGCGCGGCGGTAGGAGGCGCAACCGCGTCTACCGTCGGGTGGGCCGCCCTTGTCTTCGCTGCGGGACGCCGATCGCGTCGCGCCCACAGGGCGAAAACGTTCGAATGGCCTACTGGTGCCCGTCGTGCCAAGCAGGAACCGAGGCTGCCACCACGTAACGAGGAACGCCCGTGCCAACGGCGCCTCGTTCCCCCGACCTCTTCCGCGCCCTGCGCGTGTTCTGCCTGGGCGCCTTCTTCGATCTCGGCATGGATGTGGAGAAGGGGGCTGACATCCCCGTCGCGCTCGCCGAGCACTCAGGCCCCGACCGGCCGACGCTCTACGAGTACCGCCCGCTCGTCGGGGCGTTCGTGGAAGCGCGCGCGCACCGCCTCGGTCTCAGGGACGACGCGCGCGAGGCGCTCACAGCGCTGAAGGACGAGCCCGCGGCAGGGATTTTCGCGCAGGCTCACTCCGAGGAGCACGTCGGCGAGGACGAGGCCCTCCGCCGGACAATCCTCCTCCCGCTCCTTGTTCGCGTAGCGGAGAGTTGCAGCGGGTTCGATTGGGACGACGTCGTCTTCGAGCGTGCATACCGCGAGCTCGAGCATTCGCTTTTCGGGGAGCGCAGGGCGTATACGGCGCTCGCCCCGCTCGTCGGGCTTACGTCCGGCGGCACCATCGAGCTCGGGCGCGGCATTTGCGTGCGGGCGGCGGCCACGGGCGAATTCGCGGCCAGCTGGCCCGAGGCGAACCGATTGTTGCCGAAGGATTTCGGGCGTGAGGTCGACCGCACGCTCGTCCTCGAGCTCGAATGCGACCTCGACGTGACGGCCTGCCAGGCTCCCGATGCGCCGGCTGAGTTCGGCCTGGCAGTGAGCGCCCTGCGCCTCGCCACCCCAGGCGCGGTGGCAGCTGGACCCGTTCTGTTCGAGCGACTCGACTGGCGGCCGTACGGAGTCCGTCCGCTGCCGCCTCTTGCTGCCCAGATCCCTCCGGGGGAAGCGACGCGACTCGACCCGTTCCGGGCCAGGCTCGCTACAGGCATTCAGGAACGGTTGGCCGAGACGAACGGAGAACCCGACCTCCTCGAGGCGCTCGAGCGCTGGGAGCTGGCTCTCTTTCACGAAGGCCCGCTGCGCGCAGACGAGCTCCGCGAGGCGCTCGAGGCGCTGCTCGGCTGCGACGAGGGTCCTTGGGCGGCGGCTATGCGCGCCTCGGTGCTCCTGGGCGAGACCTCCGGCGAGCGCGCCGAGCTCCTTGCGGCGTTTCGCGCCCTTCTGGACGGCGACGGCCCCGGTGCGAAAGCTGAAGACGCGGTGCGTCGCGCCTTGGTTGAGACGCTGTTGCAAGGATCCCGGCACGAGCTCGTGCACGCGCTCGACGAAGCCCTTCTCGGTCTGCGACCGCGGCCCCTGCTGACCGTCGCAACCCGCGTCGCAGCGACGGGATGACATCCGCCGAGCGGCTGCATCGCCGCCGCTGCATCGGGCTCAGAATCGCGGTGCTCTTTGCCGTCTTCCTCGCGGTCTCATCGCGGCACGACTGGGCGATCATCGGCGTTGCGGCGGCCGGCGCCCTGCTTGCAATCGGGGCGTACTGGCGCGATTGTCGGCGTCCCGGTCCGAAATCGTCACAACCGGACACACACACGCGCGATTCGGGGCGCTAGCTTCGCCTCATGGACGAGGCGAGGCGGGTGATCGAGCGGCTGGAGCAAATCGAGCGGCTTCGCGTGAGCGGCGCGGCTGCCGACGCGCTCTTGGCCGAAGTGCGAGGGCTGCTCGCGGACGGGGAGCGGTGGCTCGCGGCGGAGCGACCGGAGGGTCTGGACGACGCGCAGGCGGCACTCGACCGTTGCCGTACGGGGCTCGACGTGGGGAACGGGTCGAGGCCTTCCCCGGCAGAGGAGGTGGCCGCGAGGAGCGCCTTGTAAACGTGCGGGCACGTTCCCCGGCGTCCTTCGACGCTGCCGCTCGTCGAGCGGCGTTGCCAATCGCACCGGCCGCTTTTTCCTGCTTTTTTCGCTGCAAAAGGGCGGAAGGATTGTGCTACGCTCACTCGAAACAAGGAGCCCGAATGGGCCTAACCGGAATCCTCACGCGTCCGCGCAAGCGGACGTCAATGTCTGAAGGAGCGACGCTGGGCAAGGTCATCGCCTTCGCCAATCAGAAGGGCGGCGTGGCCAAGACGACGACCACGCTGAACTTGGCCGTCGCGTTCAAGGAGCAGGGCTTCAACGTCCTCGCCGTGGACCTCGACCCGCAGGGCAACCTGACGATGAGTCAGGGCATGGATCCCGACCAGGTCGAGCGGTCGATGTACGACGTGCTCGTCCACTCGCTTCCGATCGAAGAGGTCATCCATCGGGCCGAGATCGACATCGCGGTCTCCTCGATCGACCTTGCAGGCGCCGAGCTCGCCCTCTCGAGCATGATCGGGCGTGAGCGTGCGCTGCAGAAGGGCTTGCTACCCGTCCGCAGCCGCTACGACTACATCCTGATCGACACGCCGCCGTCGCTCGGGCTGTTGACGATCAACGCGCTCACGGCTTCCGACAGCGTCATCGTCCCAGTTCAGTGCGAGTACCTCTCGTTGCGCGGTCTCGTCCAGCTCGAGAACACGCTCACGATGATTCGGGAAAACCTCAATCCTGTCGTCGAGATCGGCGGCATCCTCCCGACGATGTATGACTCGAGGACGTTGCACAGTCGCGAGGCCGTCGAGATGTTGAAGGAGAACTTCGGGGATCTCGTTTTCGACACCCGGATCCGCAAGACGGTTCGTTACGCCGAGGCGCCCGTCCAGGGCAGCTCGGTGCTGAAGTACGACCCGACCGGCTCGGCGGCGGAGGCTTACCGCACGCTGGCCAAGGAGGTGCTCAATGGCGCGACGGCGCGCCAGCATGCGTGAGGGCCCGCTCGCCGAGCTCTTCAAAGCGACCGAGGCCGCGCAGCGGCAGGCTGAGCGCGCCGAGCGCGAAGGGCAAGCGCCGGGCGTAGGGTCCGAGGCGCCGACCGTCGAGCACGCGCCGCAGGAGGAGAGCGCGCCCACGCTTGCGGCCGCGCCTGCCGAGGCGCCCGCACCGGCCGAGCAGGAGCCCGCGCCGTCTGCGCCGGCTCCGCGCTACGAGCAACCACCGGTCAGCCGGCTGGTCGAGGCGCCGCGCCTGCATCGGACGCCGCGGCCGGAATCCGCGGCCTACCTCGCGGTCATCCGCGTCGTGGGCGTCGGCGGCGGCGGCCTGAACGCGGTCAACCGGATGATCGAGGCGGGGATCTCGCAGGTCGAGTTCATCGCCGTCAACACGGACATCCAGCAACTGCGCACGTGTGAGGCGCCGATCAAGCTCCACATCGGGCGCGAGCTCACCCAGGGCCTCGGCTCGGGGTCCGATCCCGACCTGGGCCGGAAAGCCGCCGAAGAGGCGTACGACCAGATCAAGCACGTCCTCCGCGGCTCCGACATGGTGTTCGTCACTGCCGGAGAAGGCGGCGGGACGGGCACCGGCGCCGCCCCGGTCGTCGCGCGGATCGCGAAAGAAGTCGGCGCGCTGACCGTGGGCATCGTCACGCTCCCGTTCCGTTTCGAAGGGACGCGTCGCCGTTCGCAGGCCGACAACGGCGTCGACGCACTCCGCGAGGTCTGCGACACGGTCATCGTCATCCCGAACGATCGTCTGCTCGAGGTACTCGAGCGGTCGACGTCGATGATCGACGCGTTCCGCATCGCGGACGACGTCCTGCGCCAGGGCGTTCAAGGCATCTGCGACCTGATCACGATGCCCGGCCTCATCAACCTCGACTTCGCAGACGTTCGGACGATCATGAAGGACGCCGGCTCGGCGATCATGGGCATCGGGTTCGCAACAGGAGAGGGTCGCGCACGCGAGGCTGCCAGCCGCGCGCTCCGCTCCCCGCTCATCGACACGGAGATCACAGGCGCACGCGGAATTCTGCTCTCGATTGCCGGCGGTGACGACCTCACGCTGCTCGAGGTGAATGACGCAGCAGAGGTCGTGCGCGAGGCGGCCACCGAGGAGACGAACATCATCTTCGGCGCGACCATCGACGAACGCCTGGCCGGCCAGGTCTGGGTGACGGTCATCGCAACCGGGCTCGGTCGCGGCGGTCGCCATCTGAACGGCGGCGGTGTCGGCGCAGGAGTGATGCGCACGCCGCCATCCGGCGACGAGACGCTCGAGCCGCCCAGCTTCCTCCGCGACCTGTAGTCGTCCGAAGATTCGCGCCACAGGGCGCTAACCTCATTGGCATGAGAGGGGCAGTGGCCGCGGGCCACCCGCTGACCGCGCAGGCGGGCGCGCGGATTCTCGAGGAGGGCGGAAACGCAGTCGACGCGTGCATCGCGGCGGGCTTCGTCTCCTGGGTGACTGAAAGCCCGCTCACCGGTCCAGGTGCGGGCGGCTTCATGCTCGT
This sequence comes from Gaiellaceae bacterium, assembly GCA_036506175.1. Classification (GTDB taxonomy): domain Bacteria; phylum Actinomycetota; class Thermoleophilia; order Gaiellales; family Gaiellaceae; genus JAIBJP01. Next base: position 1,087 of record DASXSE010000084.1, on the reverse strand, counting down.
CCACCGGGCGTCAGATCGGAGCGACCGCCTGCTCGACTTCTTCGTCGCAATTCCCGGGCGAGACCGTGAGGCCCAGGGATCCTCGATGAACGAGATCGAGGTGTCGTTCGACGAGCACACCATCCAGCTCTTCCGGATCGGTGGCGCGTCCTGCGCCGTTCCGGGAACGGTGGCCGGGCTCGGGCAGGCGCACCGCCTGTACGGGCGCATTCCCTGGCGCGAGCTGGTCACTCCCGCGGTTGAGCTTGCTCGGCAGGGCGTCGCGCTCAATCCTCAGCAGGCGTTCTTGCACGCGATCCTGGACGTCATCCTGCGGGCGGAGCCCGAGGGCCGGCAAATCTACGGCGAGCGCCGGCCTCTCCGGGCCGGAGAACGGGTCGTCATGACCGACCTCGCCGACACGCTGGAGCTTCTCGCCGTCGAAGGAGCGGAGACCTTCTACCGCGGCGCCCTTGCGCGCGAGATCAGCACCGCCGTCTGCGAGCGCGGCGGACTCCTGACAGAAGCGGATCTCGCCTCATACCGGGTGATCCGGCGCCGCCCCGTGCGGGCCGAATACGCAGGTCACGAGTTCGTCTCAAATCCGCCGCCGTCCTCGGGCGGCCTCCTCATCGGCTTCGCGCTGCGAATTCTCGACCGGCTCGGCTCCCCGGGCCCGCCTGGCAGCGTCGAATGCCTGACAGCGCTCGCCGAGGTCATGCGGGAGGCGACGTTTGCTCGCGGAGGAGACTTCGCCTCGCGCCTCTACCGCGGCGGTCTTGCGGCCCGTCTGCTGGACGATCAGTCCGTCGACATCGCTGCGCGCCGTGCCCGCAGGCGCGGCCCGGCCGGGGTGCGAGAGGCAGCGGGCGTGCCTTCGACAACGCATATCTCAGCCGTGGACGCGCGGGGAAACGCAGCGTCGCTCTCGGCGTCCACGGGGACGGGGTCCGGCGTTTTGGTTCCTGGCACCGGGATTCACATCAACAACATGCTGGGCGAGGCCGACCTCAACGTCAGCTCGCGCCGCGTCCTGCCCGGGAGGAGGCTGACGAGCATGATGGCGCCTTCCGTCGTCCTGGCCGGTGGACGGCCGCGCCTCGTGGTC
>DASXSE010000083.1:0-4214 GCA_036506175.1 Gaiellaceae bacterium | reverse complement strand
CTGCGCCTGAACGAGGATCTCACCGAGGCCGTTGCACTCGGCCACGATCTTGGTCATCCCCCGTTCGGCCACACGGGCGAGGAAGTCCTGGACGAGATTCTCGTCGAGCGATTCGGACGAAAGTTCCGCCACAACGAACAGTCGTTGCGAGTGGTCGAGATCCTCGAGCGGGATGGCCGCGGCCTCAATCTCACAGCGGAGGTCTGCGACGGGATCCTCCACCACACCGGGCCGGGCGAACCGAGCACTCTTGAGGGAAAGATCGTGCGCGTGGTCGATCGAGTCGCGTACATCAATCACGACATCGACGACGCCGTCCGCGCGGGGATCCTCCGGCCCGAGGAGCTGCCGGCCGAGGAGATCGCGCTGCTCGGCGAACGGGGCTCACGGCGCATTGACAGGCTGGTCCACGACCTCGTCGAAGCGTCGTCCGAGGCCGGCGACATTGCGCAGAGCGAGGAGGTGGGGCGCGCGATGCTCAATCTCCGGGCGTTCATGTTCGAACGCGTCTACCTCGGTCCGGCGGCCGAAGAGCAGCGTCGGACCGCCGCCAGCACGCTGCGCCGGATCTTCGATCACCTGGTCGAGCATCCCGAGGATCTTCCGGAAGGGCGGCCGGGCGAGATCCCGGAGCGAATCACGGATTACGTTTCCGGGATGACCGACCGATTTGCGCTCGCATGGCGCTGATCAAGAAGTCCTCCATCGAGGACGTCGTCGCCGTTGCGGACATGGTCGAGATCGTCTCCGGGCGGACGGATCTGAGAAAGCGTGGCTCGCGATGGACAGGGCTCTGTCCCTTCCACAACGAGGACACGCCCAGCTTCGACGTCAATCCACTCGAGAAGCTCTTCTACTGCCACGGCTGCCACAAGGGCGGCGACCTCATCACCTTCGTCAAGGAGACTGAGGCGCTCGACTTCGCCCAGGCGGTCGAGTGGCTCGCAGATCGCTACCGCGTCGAGCTCGAGTACGAAGAGACCGCACCGGGCTTCGAGGCCCGCCGCGACCGGCGCGAGCGGCTCCTTGCTCTTCTTGAATCGGCGGCCAGGTTCTACGAGCGGTACCTCTGGGATACGGACGCCGGCGAATCGGTGCGGACGTACCTCGCGGAGCGCGGGCTGACCGAGGAGACCTGTCGCCGCTTCCGCCTGGGGCTCTCGCCCGGTGGTGACAAGCTCGCGGGCAAGGCGCGGGCGAAGGGCTACACCCAGGACGAGCTCGTGGCCGCGGGCCTGGTCAACCGCCGTGGGAACGACTACTTCGCCGGGCGCCTGATCTTCCCGCTCGCGGACGGCCGGGGCCGGATCCTCGGCTTCGGCGCCCGGCGGCTCGCCGAGGACGATCCGATTCCGGCGAAGTACGTGAACTCACCGGAAGGCGAGCTCTTTCGCAAGAGCTCCATCGTCTACGGCCTCGACCGGGCGCGCGCCGCGATTGCCAAGGATGACCGTGCCCTCGTCGTCGAGGGCTATACCGATGTGATGGCTCTCCACCAGGACGGATTCGAGACCGCGGTTGCGTCGATGGGCACCGCTCTCACCGAGCAGCAGTTGCGGGAGCTGCGGCGGCTCACGCGCCGGCTCTACCTCTGCTTCGACGCGGACGCCGCTGGCGCGGAGGCGACCCTGCGCGGCATGGAGATGGCGTACCGGCAATTCGAGGAGGTGAAGGTGGTGGCGTTGCCGACGGGTGCGGACCCCGCGTCGGCCCCGGAGGGATTCGGGGAACGGCTCGATTCCGCTGAATCCTTCCCGCGCCATCGCGTCAAGCTCGAGCTCGACCGCGCGCGTTCGAAGGAGGAGGGCTTCCAGCGAGTCCGCGAAGTGCTCGCGCGACTCCAACACAACACCGAATGGCTGGACGCGGTTCAGTACGCCGCAGACCGATTGGATCTTCCTCCCGAGATGCAGGCGGGGCTTGCTCCTCGCGCAATGCGCGCGACCGGCACCGTGTCGCAGCGCGCGTTGGACGCCGGTGAGCGGTTGGAGCGCGATCTGTTGGCTATTTGCGCCGTTCGGCCCGATCTGGCCGAGCGCTATCTGCACGAGCTCGACGATCGTCATTTCGACAACCCCACGCATCGGCGGTTGCGGGCGTATCTCGCGGGCGAGAGTGAACCGGAGGAGGATCTCATCGCGCTGCGAGCCGAACTCGACGCGACCGCTGAGCGCGAAGGCCTGAACGAGGAGGCTGCGAAGCAGCTCTTCCTCAGGCTGGAGGAGCGCCTGGTGCGCCGCGAGCTGTCAGAACTCGGCCGACACGAGGTCACGAACGCAGAGCTCGAGCGGACGAAGGAGCTGCAGGCCGTCCTGGAGCGGATCCAGGAGGCTCTCCAGGAAGTGGCATTTTCTTAGCGCCGCTACACTGGGTCGGCCGTTCCCCGGTAGCTCAATTGGCAGAGCATCCGGCTGTTAACCGGAGGGTTGTTGGTTCGAGTCCAACCCGGGGAGCCTTCGCATGCTGATGGCTGTTCATCAGCCTCTCGCTGTTGACGTCGCGGCCGAGCTCGGCGATGCGCTCAGCTTCGCGTTCGGGATGTTCTGGGAGATCCTCTGGGCGCTGATCTTGGGCTTCGCGTTGTCAGGCGCCGTCCAGGCTGTCGTCTCGAAGAGGGAGATGCGGAGGGTGCTCCCCGACAACTCGCCCCGCTCGCTTGCGGTCGCGACGGGTCTGGGCGCAGCGTCGTCCTCATGTTCCTACGCTGCGGTAGCCCTCGCTCGCTCCCTGTTTCGCAAAGGGGCCGACTTCACGGCCGCGATGGTGTTCGAGTTCGCGTCGACGAACCTTGTGATCGAGCTGGGGATCGTGATGGCGCTGCTACTCGGCTGGGAGTTCACCCTCGGCGAGTTCGTAGGCGGACCGCTGATGATCGTCCTCCTTGCGCTCGTGTTCCGCGTTTTCTTGAAGCAGGGGCTTGTCGACGAAGCGCGCGAGCATGCCGACCGCGGAGTGATCGGGAAGATGGAAGGCCACGCCGAGATGGACATGTCCGTTCACGAGGCGGGCTCGATCTGGCGGCGGCTCACGTCCCCGAAGGGCTTCACGGCCGTAGCCAATTACTTCGTCATGGACTGGGCGGCGATCTGGATCGACATCGTCGGCGGCCTACTGATCGCAGGCGCGCTAGCAGCGTGGGTGCCGGAATCGTGGTGGCAGTCGCTCTTCGTCGAAAGCCACACGACGCTGGCCAAGTTCTGGGGGCCGCTGATCGGGCCGCTCGTGGCCGTCCTCAGCTTCGTCTGCTCGATCGGGAATGTCCCGCTGGCCGCTGTTCTCTGGAACGGCGGGATCAGCTTCGGCGGTGTCCTCGCGTTTATCTTCGCCGACCTCATCGTCCTGCCGATACTCGACATCTACCGCAAGTACTACGGCTGGCGCGTGGCCGGCTTCCTGTTGGTGACCTTCTACGTGACGATGGTCGCCGCCGCGCTGATCGTCGAGTTCCTCTTCGACGGCCTCGGGCTGATCCCGAGCGAGCGCAATGCAAAGGTGATCGAGGCCAGTGTGACCCTCAACTACACGACCATCCTCAACATCATCTTCCTCGCCCTAGCCGGTGTGCTCGTGGTGCGCTATTTCACGCGGGGCGGAGGGATCCGCATGCTCAGGATGATGAATCAGCCGATGAGCCACGAGCACGCCCACGAACACGCTCACTAGCCTCGTCGCAACTCAGCAGCGGTGACGCTCGCAACCGTGAAAGCGGCCGCGAGCAGCACGATGGCCCCACCAGGGGCCAGGTCGGCGTAGTACGAGATCGTCAGGCCGACGAGGACGGACACGAGGCCGATGGCCATGGAGAGGCCGATCGTGGAGCGGATGCTGCCCGCCAGGCGTCCAGCTGCGATGACGGGAAGGACCATGAGCGCCGCGATCAGGAGAATGCCGACGATCCGCATGGAGACGGCGACGGTGACACCGGCCATGGCAGCGAGAAGGACGTTCAGCCAGGTCACGGGCAGCCCGGTCACTCGCGCCCCTTCCGCATCCAGCGAAACGGCGACGAGGGCGCGGTAGAAGAGCGCGAGCAGCGCTAGGCCGACTGCGCCGAGTGACGCGATCAATGCGAAGTCGGAGCCGGTCACGGTGAGGATGGATCCGAATAGGAACGTGAACAGGTTCGCGTTGAGCGCTCCGGCGGCCGAGATCATGACGACCCCTGCGGCGATTCCGGTGTAGAAGATGAGAGCGAGAGCCTGGTCGCCCGCGGT
>DASXSE010000082.1:0-23784 GCA_036506175.1 Gaiellaceae bacterium | reverse complement strand
GTGGATCGAGCGCATCTTCGGCTTCGGCGGGTTGCTGCTCATCGTCTTCGCCGTCGCCGCGTTGAAGCTCGAACCGGACTGGGGAGCCGTAGGTCACGGCTTGGTGCCGCACATCGACACGCCGAGCCCGCTGATCTGGGCCTATTTCGTCGTCGGCATCCTCGGGGCGACGTTTATGCCGTACGAGGTCTACTTCTATTCATCGGGAGGAGTGGAGGACGGGTGGGTGCCGCCACATGACCTGAAACTGAACAAGCTGACGGCGATCGTCGGCTACGGCCTCGGCGCCGTCCTCTCGATCTCGATCATGGTTGTGGCCGCCGAGCTCTTCGTTTCCGAGGGGATCGAGCCGGGCTTCCTCGGCACCGTGGCCCTCGCGGCTCAGACTCCGCTCGGGGAGGCCGGCCTTCTGCTCGCGCTCCTGGGCATGTTCTTCGCCATCTCAGGCGCGGCCATCGACACGTCCCTGGCGGGCGCCTACAACATGGCGCAGTTCTTCGGCTGGGAGTGGGGGAAGTACCGCAGGCCGGCGGGGGCACCTCGATTCACGCTGACCTGGGCCGCGTTCTTCGGTCTGGCGTTCCTCATCGTCATCACGGGCGTCGACCCGATCTTCGTCACCGAGCTCTCGGTCATCTTCTCGGTCGTCGCGCTGCCGCTGACCTACGTGCCGATCCTCCTCGTCGCCGGGGACCCGAGCTACATGGGCGAACACGCGAACGGGCGGCTGGCGTCCGTGCTCGGCTGGTTCTATCTCGTCGTCATCGCCGTCATCTCGCTGGCGGCTGTCCCGTTGCTCGTTCTGACCAACATGGGTGAGGGATGAGCGAGCGGAAGCACATGGATCTCGCAGTTCGCATCCTCGACCAGCAGATCGTCGACTGGGCCGGCCGGCGGTGCGGGAACGTCGACGACATCGCCATCGACGGCAAGCCGGGCGAGACGGCGTCCGTCCGGGGATTGCTGGTCGGCCGCGACGCGACGAGAGCGCGGCGGCCTCGTCTCCTCGGGTTCTTCGCAGGGCCCACATTCGGGGACGCCGCCGAGGTGGAGGTGCCGTGGTCTGCGATCGAAGAGGTGACGCAGGTCGTGAAGCTGGAGGAGGAGGCCGGCGAATACGGGCTCGGCGCGGGCGACGATCTGGTCGCCGGATGGCTCGAAAGGATTCCGGGCTCGTGATCCGGCTCTCGGAGCTCCTCGGCAAGGAAGTGGTGACGGAGTCCGGTTGGGTCCTTGGCCACGTGTTCGACGTGCGGGTGGAGCTCGGCCCGGGCAATCCCAAGGTCGCGGGGCTCGTCGTCGGGAAGCCCGGCGTGCGCACGCGTTTGTACGGCGAGGCGCGCCGCACGGACGTGAACACGCTGACTGAAGGCGCCATCGCGTGGGACGCGGTTCAAGGCATTGAAGAGAAGAGGATCCGGGTACGAGAAGTCGCGACCCCCGAGAAAGGTGCGGAGGAGTGAGCGATGAGTTGGCGTGAGCTGGAAGGAAAGAAGGTCGCCCGGGTGCAGCCCGTCGACCAGAACGAGGTCGTGCTGGAGCTGGAAGACGGTCAGCTCGTCAAGATCAGTGCGAAGCACCCGCCGAACTCACCGGAGGCGGAGGCCGAGCTCGTCGTCGAGATCAAGAAGGCGAAGAAATGAGCGAGCGTCCCCTCCCTGAATACGCAACGCTCACGGGGGCCTTCAGCGCGATTCTCGGAGGTTTCCTCATTCTCTCTCGGAGACGGCTTCCCGAGCGGCTCGGGTTCGGAGACCTCGCCCGGATCGGGTTGGCGAGCTACAAGCTCGGGCGGCTCGTCGCCAAAGACGAGGTGACGTCGTGGGTGCGCGCGCCGGTCACCCGCGATGAGGAGGCGACCGAGCCGAAGCCGCGCGGGATGGAGCGTGCCCTTGGTGAGCTCGTCACGTGCCCCTATTGCGTCGGGCTATGGACTGCTTCCGGGCTCTCGTACGCGCTCGTCCTCTTCCCGCGCCAGACCCGCCTCGTGACCACCATCTTCGGTGCGCAGGCGGTCGCGGACTTCCTCAACGCCGCCTACGTCAAGCTCAGCGAGGACTAGGCGACTAGGACCAGCCGAGCTCGGAAAGCCGTTCTTCGTCGATCCCGAAGTGGTGGGCGACCTCGTGGAGGACGGTGACGCGGATCTCCTCGACGAGTAGCGCAGGATCGTCCCCGAACTCCTCCTCGAGCGGCACGCGGTAGATGCTGATCTTGTCCGGAAGCACGCCCGCGTAGTCGTGCCGGTCAGGCAACGGAATGCCGTGGTAGAGGCCGAAGAGGTCCGGATCCTCCGGGTTCTCGTCTTCCACGACGATCTCCACGTTCGACATCGCCTGGCGCAGCTCGGCCGGCAGCGACTCGAGCGCCTGCCGGACGTGGTCCTCGAAACTCACGTATACGCAGGTCTGAGCGGCCGCGGGCGTCCGGTCGCCCACAGGTTCACCGTCAGCGCCCCGAAGAGGAAGCCGCCGATGTGCGCGAAGAAGGCCACGCCGCCGCCGGCCTGCGGCTGAACGAAGGAAAAGCCGCCGTCGATCAGCTGAAAGAGGAACCAGATCCCGAGGAAGACCATCGCGGGCAGCTCGAAGAAGAAGAACGGGATCACGAACGTCAGCACGCGACTCCAGGGCAGGAGCACGAAGTACGCGCCCAGCACCGCCGCGATTGCGCCGCTGGCGCCGAGGTTCGGCACGGCCGCGTCCCGATTCGACCCGAACTCGAGCGTGATGAACGTCTGGAGAGCTGTCGCCACGACGCCGCCGAGAAGATAGAAGCCGACGAAGCGCACGCGTCCGAGCGTGTCCTCGACGTTGTTGCCGAAGATCCAGAGGAAGAGCATGTTTCCGAGGATGTGCTCCCACCCCGCATGCTGGAACATCGAGGTGAAGACGTTGACCGGCCAGGAGAACCCGTGCTCCCCGCACGTCCCCTGCACCTCGCAGGGAAAGTAGGACCCCTTCACGACCGCCTGAGTGAAGCCGGGGTTCACGCCGGCCTTCTCCCAGAAGAGCCAGACGGCGAAGTTCGCCGCGATGATCGCGACCGTGACCACGGCGAATCGACGCGTAGGCACGTTGTCTCGCAGGGGCAGCACGCCCCTGCATCCTTACCGGATGACGGAAGCCATGAGCCCCTTCTGGGCGTGCAGCCGATTTTCGGCCTGGTCCCAGACAGCTGAGCGGGGCCCGTAGACGATCTCCTCCGTGATCTCCTCGCCATAGTGCGCCGGGAGGCAGTGGAGGACGATCGCGCGGTCACTCGCCAGACCCAGGAGCTCGTCGTCGACGCGGTAGCCGGCGAGGTCGAGCACGCGCTGCGTGCGCTCTTCGTCCTGCCCCATACTCGTCCAGACGTCGGTGTAGAGGACGTCGGCTCCCTCAGACGCTCCGCGCGGGTCGTGCCGGATCTCCACCGACCCCCCTGACGCCCCCGCCGCCTCCAACGCCCACCCGAGGACTTCCCGGTCGGGCTCGTACCCCTCTGGCGTTGCCGCGGTGAAATCCATCCCGAGCTTGGCGCACGCGACCATGAGCGAATGGCAGACGTTGTTGCCGTCGCCGAGGTAGGTGACGCGGACGCCGTCGAACCCGCCGAAGCGCTCGCGGATCGTCATCACGTCGGCCAGCGCCTGGCACGGGTGGAACTCGTCCGTCAGCCCGTTGATGACGGGGATGTCGGCGTGCTCGGCGAGCTCGTCGACGTCGCTTTGCGCGAACGTGCGGATCATGATCCCGTCGAGGTAGCGGGAAAGGACGCGGGCCGTGTCCTTGATGGTCTCCCCACGACCGAGCTGGAGGTCGGCGGCGGCGAGATAGAGCCCGGTTCCCCCTAGCTGGGCGATTCCCACCTCGAAGGACACGCGCGTCCGCGTCGAAGGCTTCTGGAAGATCATCCCGAGAGTTCGTCCCTCGAGGAGACGATGCTCCACGCGCTCGCGCTGGCGGGCCTTGAGGCGATCCGCGAGGTCGAGGGCTGTGAGGAGCTCGTCAGGCTCCCAGTCGCGAATTCGGAGGAAGTCGCGGCCCTTCAGCTGGACGCTGACCATGGCGCAGATCCTAGCGTTTCGCGCGAACTTGACAATAAGGCGCTAAGGTTTTATCCTAGTAGTGCTTTCAAATCCGAAAGGGGGTTGCGATATGGCACTCGTTCGTTGGGAACCGTTCCGCGAGCTCGCCGCCCTCCAGAACGAAATGGGCCGCTGGATGGGCCAGCTCGGGGGCGTGACCGCCCCGGGTAACGGCCAGAGCTCGACGTGGCTGCCGGCCGTCGACGTTTGGGAGACCGAGAACGAGCTCGTTCTCTCGTTCGACTTGCCGGGCATCCCGGAGGACCAGGTCGCCGTCGAGCTCGACGACAACGTCTTGACCGTCTCCGGTGAGCGCGAGCGGAAGCAAGAGCACACGGGCGACCGCTTCTACCGCTACGAGCGGCGCTTCGGGCAGTTCTCCCGCAGCGTGACGCTCCCCACTGGCGTGAAGGAGGACGACATCAAGGCGGACTACAAGGACGGCGTCTTGGAGGTCCGCGTCCCGAAGCCGGAGGAGCAGAAGCCGAAGCGCATCAAGATCGGCTCGCAGGACGCGATCGAGGGCAAGGTCACACGCAAGTCGTAGCCCGCTCACGCGGCGCTACGTGGAAGGTCCACCAGAAGCCGGGACAATCCGCGTCCCGGCTTCCCCCTTTTCGAGACCTTCCGCGCTCGCGATGAGCGCCTCGCCGCCGGTCTCGGTGACGAACCTAAAGGCGGCCTCGACCTTCGGGCGCATGCTCCCGGCGGCGAGCTGCTCGATGATCCCGTCGTCGCGGCCCGGCTGCAGCTCCGCGACCGCGCGGCTCTCGTCGGTGCCGAACCCTTCGTAGACAGCCGGCACCTGGGTGAGGATGACAAGGCGGTCGGCGCCGAGACCGGCGGCGAGCAGCGCGGATGCATGATCCTTGTCGATGACGGCGTCGATGCCATCGTGCCGGCCGTCCCTCGCAACGACGGGGACGCCGCCACCTCCCACCGCGACGACGATCACTCCCTGGTCGAGCAGGGTTCGAATCGCCGACAGCTCGAGCACCTCGAGCGGCTTCGGCGACGGAACGACTCGCCGCCAGCCGCGGCCGGCATCCTCTTTTACTGCCCAGCCGCGTTCCTCTCGCAGCGCCTCGGCCCGGTCGCCAGCGTAGAAAGGCCCGACGGGCTTTGTTGGGTTCGCGAAGGCCGGATCGTCGGGGCTCACCACGACCCGTGTCATCACGACCGCGACCGCTTGACGGGCGACCGGCTCGAGCTCGGCAGCGACGAGCGCGCCGATCTCGGCCTGTGTCTGGGCGACTGCGACGTAGAGCGGGAGCGGGGGCGCCTCGGCGCTCGCCAGCTCCTGGCGCAGGAGCTCGTTGCCCACTTGTGGCCCGTTTCCATGCGTGATCACGAACGGCCCGTCATGGATGAGCGGCTCGATCGCCCGGAAGGTCGCCGCCAGATTGGCGCGCTGCTCCGCCGCCGTGCCTCGCTCGCCGGGCTGCATGAGCGCGTTCCCGCCCAGCGCGATGACCGTCAGCACGCTGTCGATGTTAGGCGGGCGCCTGGACCGAGTCGATGATGCCGCGCTCTGCGAGCAGCTCCGCCAGCGTCGGCTTCCCGAGCTCTTGCAGGCGGTAGGTGACCCGCAGAGCCGGCTTGTCGAGATCGATGACGCGCCGGAGGTCGATCGGCGTCCCGATGAGGACGAGGTCTGCGTTCGACCGAGCAATCGTCTCCCGCAGCTCCTCCATCTGCTTGCGGCCGTAGCCCATGGCCGGCAGGAGCTCCGTCACGTGCGGGTACTTGGCGAGCGTGTCCTTGATGGAGCCAACCGCGAACGGCCTAGGGTCGACGAGCTCGGCGGCGCCGTTCTGCTTGGCGGCCAGAACCGCCGCGCCGTAGCTCATCTCTCCGTGCGTCAACGTCGGTCCGTCCTCGATCGCAAGCACGCGCTTGCCCGCGATCTCGTGCGTGTCCTGCTCGACGATGAAAGGAGAGGCGGCGCGGACGATCCGGGCGTTCGGATTCACCGACCTGATCGACTCGATGACCGCCTCGACGCCTTCCGGCGGTGCGGTGTCCGTCTTGTTGACGACGCAGACGTCGGCCATGCGCAGGTTCTGCTCGCCCGGGTGGTAGCGCAGTTCGTGGCCGGGCCGGTGCGGGTCGACCACGACGACGTGGAGCGTCGGATGGATGAACGGTGTGTCGTTGTTGCCTCCGTCCCACACGATGACGTCGGCCTCATCTTCGGCCCGCGCGAGGATCGCTGCGTAGTCGATCCCGGCGAACACGATGTTTCCCTCGGCGATGTGGGGTTCGTACTCCTCCCGTTCCTCGATCGTGGCGTCGGCCGCGTCGAGATCTTCGTAGCGCTCGAAGCGCTGAACGGCCTGCTTCGTCAGGTCGCCGTACGGCATCGGATGACGCAGGACGGCGACCCGCTTGCCTGCTCCGCGGAGAATCGACGCAATGTGTCGCGTCGTCTGACTCTTGCCGGAGCCCGTGCGGACGGCGCAGATGGCAACCACCGGTTTGCGGGTTTGGAGCTCGGTCGAGCGCGGCCCGAGGAGGACGTAGTCGGCGCCGGCGGCGAGAGCTGTCGAGCCGACGTGCATGACGTGTTCGTGAGTGACGTCGGAATATGCGAAGACGACCTCGTCGATCTCCTCGCGGCGAACGAGATCGGCGAGCTCCTCCTCGGGAATGATCGGGATCCCGTCGGGATAGCCCGGCCCGGCCAGCGCGGGCGGGTAGACGCGCCCGTCAATGTCCGGGATCTGCGTCGCGGTGAAGGCGACCACGCGGACGTCGTCTCGTCCTCGAAACGCCACGTTGAAGTTGTGGAAGTCGCGGCCCGCCGCACCCGCGATCAGGACCCGCCTCAACGGCCCACTCCCTCTGCGATCCGCTCAGCGACGGCGGTCAGCTCGAGCTCCGCTCCCATGACCTCCTCGATCAGCTCGTCGGCGGTGAGGCGCTGCCCCTCTGACCACATTTCGCGCAGCAGCGACCCCGCTTCTCGGCGCGCGAACCAGTCGCTGCCGAACTCCTCGCGGAGAAAGCCACGGAGAAGCGCTTCGAACGCCCACGCGCGGAGGTAGCTGGACGAGTAGAAGCCCGGGTCGACGTCGGCGAGGTAGTCAGCCTCCGACATCTCCAGCTTGAGCGCGTCCTGCATGCGCTCGACGTAGCGGTCTTTCATCGACGAGAGCTCGGCGTCCGCGTGCAGCTCGAGCTCGTAGAGGAACTTCGCCGCATAGCGCCGTATGAAATAGAGGAGGCCGGTCGTACCCTCGACCGCGAAGTCCTCCGGTCGAGCGAAATCGAGTCGGCGTCCCAGCCAAACAGGGTCGTTGATCAGCAGCTCGAGCACCATTGCCCAGCCCTCGGTGACGGCGTTGTCGCCCAGCCTCCGGGCCTCGACCGGGAGATTCGCCGACGTGTGTGCATAGTGCTCGGTATGGCCGGCCTCGTGGAAGAGGGCATGCCAGTCGTCCGGACCGCCAATCGGTTGGATGACGAGCATCACCCGGCCGGGGACCTCGATTGGGGCGCAGAACGCGCGTGGAGTCTTGGTGGGCCGTGGCTCGAGGTCGAGGTGGACGTTCTCCTGCCTGCGCAGATCGATGCCGAGCCCGGCAAGCGTCGCCTCGAGCGCGGGCAGCATCCTGTCCGCGGGGAAGCCCGCGTCCCACTCGCTGGCTCGGAAGAGGCGCGGCACGTCCCACCGCTTTCCCTCTTCGAGGGGGATTCCGAGTCGGCTCCGGAACAGCCGGTCGAACGAGCGGACGTACACGTCCTCCGTGTCCGAGAGGAAGCGCTCGCATTGATGGGCGAGCCGCTCGAGCGGGAAGCCGAAGCGTTCATAGAGGTTGCGATACGTCTCGGCTCCGATCTTGTGCACCGCTTCCCGCCGCCTCTCGGCGATCGTCACGTAGTGCGGAGCGAGGTCCGCTGCCGTCAATTCCGTCCGCGCACGGTCGAGCCGCTCGCGTCGCGCCCGATCAGGCTCGTTGGCGATTGCGGGCCGCAGGAGGCGGAAGCCGATCTCCTCCGCGTCGACGGTGGCCGTCAGCGAGGCTTCCAAGCCGGCAATCTCCTCTGCCTCCGCGCGGGTGAGGTCGCCCATGTAGCCCTCGCACGCGAAGCGCCAAAGCTCCGTCGAGCCTTCTCCAGCGTCCGCGGCCTCTCCGAGCCGGCGACAAGCGTCGAGCGTCGTCAGGTCGGAATATCGCTCGTAGATCGGGGTGAGCTCGAACGCTTCCTTCAGCCCGGCGAAGTGGAGGTAGTACTCCTCGTCCAGGGCGGCGATGAAGCTGTCGGCCTCCTCCCGGTAGGCGTCCAGGGCTGCCGGGGCAGTGGCCATGTGTCCCGTAGGATAGTCCGGCGTGCGGGAGATCGAGCTTCAGACCGAGCGCAAGACGCAGCTCGTCAACATCACGGATCAAGTGCGAGCGGCGGTCGGGGGTAACGGTGATGCCTCGGCTGCGCTCGTCTACGTTCCGCACACGACGGCGGGCGTGACCATCAACGAGAAAATCGATCCCGAGCTCATGGAGGACTTCGAGCAGGCCTTCGAACGGATCGTGGGCGAGGACTGGCGCTGGCGCCACGACGACGCCGACGGGCCGAATGCGCCTGCTCATTTCCGCGCGTCGCTCGCCAGTCCCCAGGTGCTTGTCCCGCTGGAGCGCGGCGACCTCGCGCTCGGCACCTACCAGGGCATCTTCTTCTGCGAGTTCGACGGCCCCCGCCGCCGCAAGGTGTACGTCTCTACCCTGCGGTAGAGACATGGCCGTACCCGTTCGCAAAGACCAGGAGCTCGAGCTCAGGATCGACTCGCTCGCCTACGGTGGGAGCGGCGTCGCGCGGCTGAACGGCTTCGTCGTCTTCGTCCGCAGAGGTCTTCCAGGAGACGTCGTGCGTGCCAAGGTGACCAAGGTGAAGCGCAGCCATGCGGAGGCCACTGCGCTCGAGGTCGTGGAGCCCGGTGCTCCCCGCGTCGAGGCGCCCTGCGCGCACTACCCCACGTGTGGCGGCTGCCGCTTTCAGGATCTCGCTTACGAGGCTCAGCTCGAGGCCAAGTCGGCTCAGGTTGCCGACGCCCTGGCGCGCATCGGAAAGCTCTCGGGCTTCGAGCTCGAGGTTCCGATCCCGGCTGAGTCGCTCTTCCATTACCGCAACAAGCTGGAGTATTCGTTCACGCAGATGCCGGAGGGGGTCGGGCTCGGTTTCCACAAAGCGGGCCGTTGGGACGAGGTCCTGGACATCGAGCGCTGCTGGCTGACGACGGACCTCGGAAATGCGATCCGAATCGCCGTGCGCGACTGGGCGAACTCAGAGGGCCTCGCCGCTTACGACCAGGAGACTCAGGACGGCTATCTCCGTCATCTCGTCGTGCGGGAAGGAATTCGGACGGGGCAGGCGCTCGTCGTGCTCGTGACTGCGCCGGGCGCCCTCGTCGAGGAGAGCTTCGTCGCGATCCTGCGGAGCTTTCCGGAGGTGCGTTCGATCCACTGGGCGGTCAACGACTCGCCGGCGGAGGTGACGAACTTTCCGACGAAGCTCGTGTGGGGAGAGGAGGCGATCGAGGAGCAGATCCTCGGCCTGCGCTTCCGCGTGCGCCCGAACGCCTTCCTGCAAACGAACACGGGCATGGCGGAGCAGCTGTACGACCTCGCGCGCTCCTATGCCAGTCTGACCGGAGAGGAGACCGTCTACGACCTTTACTGCGGGACCGGGACGATCGGGCTGTCCCTGGCCAAAGACGCGCTCACGGTCTGGGGTGTCGAGTCCTCGGAGGAGTCGGTCGCCTGCGCCGTCGAGAACGCCGAGCTGAACGGCATTGCGAATGCCGCTTTCTTCGCCGGCGACGTCGGTTCCGACCTGGATGAGCTCCGCGATCGTGCGGGTCCCCCGGACGTCGTGGTCGTCGATCCTCCGCGGGCAGGTCTCGTCGGCAAGGCGCTGGGTCACGTCGGCGCGCTCGAGGCGCCGCGACTCGTGTACGTCTCCTGTAACCCGACGACTCTTGCCGGCAACGCGAAGGCTCTCGTTGGCGACTACGGATACGCGCTCGAGCGCGTGCGGCCCGTCGACATGTTCCCGCACACGCCGCACGTGGAGTGCGTGGCCCTCTTCACGCGGCGGCCACGTTCGTGAGTATGTTCCCGGCTCGCGGGCGAAAACCGAGCAGGCCAAGAACGCAGGGAGGTCGCATACCGTTTTTAGCTATGTGGCCGACTGAGGACGAAGGCGGGCGGTTTGCAGGCCGCGAGGCGGACAACCGTGCTTACGGACGGGGCCGCTGTCAATGACGGTCGCCGCGCTCTACGACGTGCACGGAAACCTGCCGGCTCTGGAGGCGGCCCTGGCCGACGTGGACGAGACCGACGCGGATCTGATCCTCTCCGGCGGCGATCTCCTGCTCGGGCCGCAGCCGTCCGAGTGCCTCGAACGGCTTCGAGAAGCGGGCGCCGAGTTCATCCGCGGCAACTGTGACCGGGCGGTGGCGGGCGGCGCTGACGGCGACGACCCGTGGGCCGACCGGATCGCCTGGGTCGCCGACCGGCTGAGCGAGGACGAGGTCGAGTTCGTGCGCTCCTGGCCGCTGTTGCTGCACCTGGACGTCGACGGACTTGGGCCGACGCTCTTCTGCCACGGCTCGCCGCGGAGCGACGAGGAGATCGTCACGGCGATCACGCCGCCCAAGCGGCTCGATCCCATTCTCGACGGCGTCGCCGAGAGCGTGATCGTGGGCGGGCACACGCATGTTCAGTTCGATCGCAAGGTCGGCGATCGTCGGCTCGTCAACGCCGGCAGCGTCGGCCTGCCTTATGAAGGCGAGGCCGGAATTGCCTGCTGGGCGCTGCTCGGGCCCGATGTCGAGCTACGGCGGGCGCACTACGACGTCCAGGCCGCGGTGCAGGCGCTCGAGACGACCGGGTATCCGGACAACGACGGCGCTGTCCGAGGCTTCCTGCTCGAGCCGAGCTCAGCCGGCGAGGCGACGGCTCATTTCGAATCGGTCGCGACCGAGCGCTCCTTGTAGGCGCGCCAGATCAGGTCTACGTTCGGCAGGACGAAGGCGACCGAGAGCAGCGGGAGCGCGGGCAGTCCCGACACGTCGAACGCGACGGCGAGGGCGAGCGTGGTCCCGAAGGAAAGCGTCATGGCAAGCCAAGTCCAGCCGACGCGCAGACCGAAGCGCTCCGCCGCGCCCAGGAACAGGGAGAAGAAGAGGATGTCCGGAAGGCCGAGCTGTGCGGACGCGTGCTCGCCGGGGAGCGGGAACGAGATGCTGAGGGCGTTGAAGACCTCCGGCTGGTTCTCCACGATCTCCTTCGTCGGCCCGCGCGCGACCGAGAAGGTGTCCACCGGCGCGATGAGCACGGCGATCAGCAGAACCCAGCTCAGCGACTCGAAGAAGGTGAGGAACCACCAACCGACGGCCGCGACCGCCGCGATCTTCACGAAGTTGGCAGCAATGTCGAGATTGAGCTGCTCGAGGACGAATGCGGCGACGACGAACCCGATCGCCGCCACGGCTAGATGTCTCTGGGCGGTCCGCTGAAGCGGCAGCGCCAGCCAGACGAGCGAGAACGTGAGCGGCATCAGGCCCAGCCCGAGGAACGCGACGTCGCCCCACTGGCCGAGGTTTGGCCAGTGTTCGTTGGTGGCGTAGTAGACGGCGAGAAGGCCGAGGACTGCTAATACGGCGGCAGCTCGGACCACCAGGGCCCGATCGCCTTGAAAGCGTCCCAGAACGCCCGCTTCGCGCCCGTCTCGTCCAGCGACGCGTCCAGGTCCGGGCACACCAGCGCCTCGATCGTCGGCGTGAACCGCTGGATCGTGCCCTGCTCGCTCGACACCTCGGCGGCCAGAGGGAAGCGGATCGCGTTCAGACACCCAAGCGCATCTTGACCCATGACGACGATGAGCTTCGGTTGCACGATGTGGATCTCCCGCGACAGCCAGGCCCCGGCCTGCTCCTCGTCCGCACCGACGAACTTGAGGCAGTTCGTCCCGTAGATCGCCATAGGATCGACGTGGAGGCGCTGGAGGGACTTCAGCACGGCTTGGCCCGCCCGGCCGAAGAACGCAACGCCCTCGTGCTGCTCAGCGTCCTGCGGGCCGTACTTGAGGAGGAGGATGTCCGCGAGCGGATGGCCCGAGCCCAGCACCGGCGTTCGGTCGGGACCGGCCGCGTGCGCGATCTCACGGCCGAGATCGTTGATCTCGGCGATCGCTTTCTTCAGGTACCGCTCTGAGATGTCGTCGGCGGGCACGGTCAAAGGGGCGGTGTAGGTATTCGGGACGCGCCCGGTCTGTTCCTACACCGCCGCCTTGCGCCGCTCCCGCGCCTGCGCGACCCACTTGAGCCCCTGGAGGTACACCAAAGATTTCGGCCGGCGCAGGATCTCGGCGGAACGAAGGCTCCAGAGGAACTCCTCCGGTGTCTGGAAGCCGCGCATGCGCACGAGGCCGGTGCCCACGCCCTGGAGGACGTGGGCGTCGGAGCCGGCGCCCATCGTCAGGTTGTACTTGCGCGCGAAGCGGAGCGCCTCGTCGTTGAACCCTTCGAACAGGAGCCGCGCGTTGTAAACCTCGAAGACGTCGATCTCGGCCAGGTGGCGGTGGAGCGTCGGAGCGTCGGGAATCGTGTGCAGCCGGTCGAACGGGTGCGGGAGGTAGACGATGCCGTTCTGCTCGCGAATGGCGGCGATCGTGTCTCCCATCGACATTCCGCGCGGGATCTCGTTCTCGAGGAAGAGGCCGATCACCTCGCCGGCGTCGGTCTTCACCTCCTCGCCCGGGATGACGGTCAGCCGGCGTCCGCGCCCGAGCTCCACCGCCTCGCGGGCGCCGCCGAAGGCGTTGTGATCGGTGATCGCGATCGCGCCCAGGCCTTGCGTCTCAGCGTAGTCGAGGAGCTCGGCGACGGGCACGGTGCAGTCGTGCGAGTGCTCCGTGTGCATGTGAAGGTCGCAGAGAATGAAGGGGCGGTCGCCCAGCGGATCGCTTCGGGCGGGTGCTCGTCGCCTCCCGAGCACCGAACGGTAGAGCCTCTCGAGCTCGTCTCCGAGCGCGGTCACGCTCTGGCGCTCCGCAGTGCGCCTCGCCTGTTCGGACAGGCTCGCCCGCCATTCGCCGTCCTCGGCCAGGCGGGCCATCGCCGCGGCGACGAGCTCCGGCTGGACGTCGGACCCGGGCGGATCGAGGAGCGGCACGCCCGCTGCTTGCGCCTCGAGCGCGAGGCGCGCCAGGCCGCGGTGGGCGGGTACGAGTGCGGCGGCCCCGCGGAGAGCCCGGGCGCGCGATCCGGGGTCGAGCACCGTGCGGACGTGCACCCGGCCACGGACGGCCATGGGGACGTAGGGCCGGCCCGCGAGCGGGCGCGTGCGCAGGACGACGAGCTCCCAGCCCGGCATGTCCCGCAGCCCGCGCAGCGCCGCGCGGGCCCGCGACATCTCATCCGCGCGCCACTCGAGAAGGAACACCTGCGCAGGCGGTCCGTTGATCTCGGCAGGCAGCAGGATGCCGTGAGGAAGCTGTCGGTAATCGCCCGGAAAGCGGAGCCGCGCGGCGCTGAGGGTTTCCTCGCCGACGGCAGTCAGGGCGTCGATCCGTGAGAGGAGCCGCTCGCGCTGCTGGCGACCGGGCGGATAGCTGAGCCGCTCGACCGAATGGAACGTGGCGACCGTCAGGCCGCGCGTGTAGCGGAGCGCGAGGTAGGAAAGGCTCGGCAGGCCGGGCTCGTGCGCATGGACAAGATCGAAGGCGTCGGCCGAGAGAGCGAGCTCGAGATTCGCGCGCACGCCGACGGGGACACCCATGCGGCTCCGGCGCGAGACCGGAATCGCCGGGCCCAGGGCGACCGTGCCCTCGAGAGGGACGCCTTCACGGCTGAGCCTGCGCAGGGAGCGTCGGCCTGCGGCCAGGTCGCGGGCTCGGTTCGAAGGCGCGAGCACGACGACCTCGTGCCCGCGGCGGCGAAGCTCATCCGCGGCCGCGGCGACGTGCTCGTTGACCGGGTGGGGCTGCGACCACGCGAACGGCGTGACCATGCAGATCCGCAAGCCCATCAGCACGAGTGTAATCCCGAATCAGAGCAGCGCGCGGGTCTCGGCGGCGTGCCACTCGAGCCCGAGCGAGTCGAATCGCGCCAACGCCTGTTCGAGGAGCGTGGGATCGGCTCGCGCGACGCTCAATGCGCGGAGCGCAAACGGTTCGAGATACGAGCCCGGACGAAGGAGCGGCGGAGCCTCCTCTTCGATCCGGTCTCGGTCGCCGAGCGCGATGAACGCGTCCATGCGCGCTGCCTGTGCGGCCGTGGACGCGAAGTACATTGCCGCGCCCGACTCGAGCAGCGCCTCTGCAGTTGCCCAATCCTTGCGAAGGAGTGCGAGGCGCAGGCGCGGCGCATCGATCGTCAGTCCGTAGCCGGTCATCTCGAGCGCGTCGGCCGCGAGCTCCAGGCGGCGCGACTCCTCCTCTTCTCCCGTTTGCGCCGCCGCGAGGGCGCAGACGAGGAGCGTGCGCGCGTTCATCGTGCACGGCGTGGCGAGGTTCTCATCGACCGCTCGCTCGGCGTCGGCTGTGAGCGCACGGACGGCCTCCCAGCCTCCGGCCAGCTCTTCGACCATGATCCCCATCCCGACAGCGTGGATACGGTGATGCGGCGTGAGCTCAATCGCTTCCTTGCTGAGAAGACGGGCACGGTCGCGCGCGTTCGGAATGCCGCCGACAGCGAGCTCCGCCAGCGTCGCCGTCCAGAGAACTCCCTCGCGATCGTCCGCGTTCCGGACCTCGTCGAGCGACTCGAGAAGCGAACCCGAGAGGATGCGGGCTTCTTCGATGCGTCCGCTCGCAAGGTTCGCCTCGAGAAGAGCGATGTGCGCGCCGGTAAGGAGCTCAGCGTCGCCGAGGCGCTCGGCGAGCTGGACGGCGTCTAGGGCCGGCGCGAGCCCTTGCTCCGAGTCCCAGGCTGAGAGCGCGACGAGTGCCTGCGCCCGGGCCGGAGTCCCGTCCTCGCTCAACTCGAGCGCCTTGTCCACCCACCTTCTGACCATCTGTGGATCGGGTCTCTTGCGCCACATGCCCAGACGCACGGCGGTTTCCTGCGCGAGATAGCCGTAGAGGGCGGCTCGTGTACTGCGGTCTGACGAGAGCGCAATCGCCTTCTGCATAGCCTCCCAGAACGCTTCGCCGTCGTATTTGAGCGCGTTGGCTTTCCCGATCTCCCGCCAGAGGTCGAGTTGAACGTCGCTCGGCGCGTACTCGAGGGCCCGGTGCAGGAGTTCGAGCGCCTCATCGATGTCGTAGCGCCCGACCGCGAGCTCGGCCGCCCGTCGAAGCCAAGCGATCGCATACGACTGGATGCGCTCGCGCTCGTCCTCGGCACCCGTCCACGCGAGGTCCGCGTCCGCCGGCCGAACGGCCTCGGCGTAGTGATGAGCGAGCAGGGGAGCGTGCTCGTCGCGTCCGCCTCCGAACCGTTCGAGCCATGCAGCGAAGTCGCCGTGCAGCCGCGCGCGCCTCGCCTTGGGCAGACCGGCGTAGGCGACCTCGCGCGTCAGCTGGTGCTTGAAGGCGTACTCGGTCTCGTCCGCGATCGCCGAGCCTGCGCGCCGGCGAATGAAGTCTCGGTCCTCGAGGATGCGGAAATCCGGCTCTAGTCCCGGCAGGAGCTCGTATACCGGGCCAGTCCAGAAAGCGCGCCCGATGACCGACGCCGCCTGGAGCGCGGCCTTTTCTGCCGCGGGCAAGAGATCAATCCGCGAAGCCAGGACCGACTGGACGGAGTCAGGGACCGCGAAGCCCGCCGGCAGATCGGAGACCGTCCACCCCTCCTCGAGCGGAACGAGCACGGCCTGGTCGATGAGCGACTCGAGCAGCTCCTCGACGAAGAAGGGGTTGCCCTCTGCCTGCCGGACAACGGCGTCGCTCACGTGCTCGGGCAGCTCCCTCGCGAGGAGCTCACCGAGCATGCCCATCGTGGCGTCGGAGGAGAGCGCATCGAGCTCGAGCGTGGAAGCATCACGGCGAGCGCCACCCCACGCGGGGCGGAGGTCGAAGAGCTCCGGGCGTGCGGTGGCGATGAGGAGCAACGGCCCGCGCACGTCTTTCAGAAGACGGTCCAGGAGGTCGAAGAGAGGCGATTCCGCCCAGTGGATGTCCTCGACGAGCATGACGGTAGGGCGCTCGGTTGCGAGCTCTTCCATGAAGTCGACCCAGCCGGCGTGCAGCCGATCGCGCGCGGTGAGGGGGTGGAGGTCGCCGGCTACATCGAGGCCGAGAGTGAGGCCAAGGATCTCCCGCGCACCGAGTCGGAGGCGCAGAGTCTGGGGCGGATCGCTTTCGAGGAGCCCGAAGTGCTCTTTGAGAATTTCGCCGAGAGGCCAGTAGGTGATGCCCTGTCCGTAGGGAAGGCAGCGCCCGGTACGGCGCAACGGTGCATGCGGTTCCGTCGCGAGGGCACCCCAGAACTCGCGCACGAGACGCGTCTTGCCGATACCGGCTTCTCCGCTGATCGTCACGAGGTGCGGTCGGGCCGTCTCCATCACCCGCGCATATGCGGAGTGCAGCGCGGCCAACTCGGCGTCCCGTCCGACGAACGTACGGCGCAGCCCGCTCACTCCGCGTGGCCGCATCAGGGAGAGGGCGCGCAGAAGGCGTCTGCACGTGACCCCTCCCGATTTTCCCTTGGCCTCGACGCGGGTGGGTTCGGCGAACTCGAATGCGCCGCGGACGGCGGAGACGGTGCGCTCGCCGGCGAGGATCTCTCCCGGTTCGGCCGCCTGCTCGAGGCGGGCTGCAACGTTGACGACGTCGCCCGTCACAAACGAGCTTCCCTCCCGCGCGCGGCCGACGACCACCTCGCCCGTGTTGACGCCGATGCGCAGAGCGAGTGTCTCGCCGAAGCTCTCCTCCAGTCGCCGCTGCATGGAAAGAGCGGCGTGCAGAGCGCGTTCCGCGTGGTCTTCGTGCGCGGCGGGTGCGCCGAACGCGGCCATGACCGCGTCGCCGACGAACTTCTCGACCGTTCCTCCCGCACGCTCGATCTCCGCCGCCATCGCGTCGTAGAAGCGGTCGAGCAGCGCTCTGGTCCGCTCTGGATCCTGCGAGCCGCCTAGTTCGGTGGAGCCGACCAGGTCGGCGAAGACGACGGTCGCGAGCTTGCGCTCCTCGCTAGAGGCGACGGAGACACTCTCGTCGCGGAGCTCGACCGGCCTACCGCTCCGATGTTCCACGCGGTCCTCCCTCACGCGGAAGGTAACACGGAAGGAGAGGAGTTTTGTCTAGGAAGCCGTGGCGGCTTGCTTCGTCCTCGCGCGCGCGTTCTTCTTGATGAAGTCCTCGACGAGCTCGCGCGCGTCGTCGTCCACGATCTGCTTCGGCGGCGACTTCATCAGATATGCGCTCGGCCCCTCGAGGGCGCCCGAGATGCCGTTGTTGAGCGCCAGTTTCCCGAGGCGGACGGCGTCGATGACGATGCCGGCCGAGTTGGGCGAGTCCCAGACCTCGAGCTTGAGCTCGACGTTCAGCGGTACGTCCCCGAACGCGGAGCCCTCCATCCGGATGTAGGCCCACTTGCGGTCGGTCAGCCAGGGCACGTAGTCAGACGGCCCGACGTGGACGTTCTGCGCGCCGATGTCGTAATCGAGCATCGACGTGACCGCGTTCGTCTTCGAGATCTTCTTGGACTCGAGGCGGTCGCGCTCGAGCATGTTGAGGAAGTCCGAGTTGCCGCCGACGTTGAGCTGCATCGTCTTGTCGAGCCGGACGCCGCGCTCACGGAAGAGGCTCGTGAGGACGCGATGCGTGATGGTCGCGCCGACCTGCGACTTGATGTCGTCGCCGATGATCGGCACGCCGGCCTGCTCGAAACGGCGCTGCCAATACGCCTCCCGCGCGATGAAGACTGGCATGCAGTTCACCATCGCGCAGCCCGCGGAGAGGATCTGCTCCGTGTACCACTTCGTCGCCTCCTCGGAGCCGACGGGGAGGTAGTTGACGACGACGTCGGTGCCGGTCTCCTTGAGGATCCCGACCACGTCGTCGGTCTCGCCGGGCGCCTTCTCGACGACCTCGGAGAGGTACTTGCCGATGCCGTCGTGAGTCATCCCGCGGGAGACCTTCACGCCCGTCTTGGGGACGTCGGCGAACTTGTACGTGTCGTTCGGATGGGCCCAGATCGCGTCGGCGAGGTCCTTGCCGACCTTGTCCGTGGTGACGTCGAAGGCCGCCGTGAACTCGATGTCGCGGATGTGGTAGCCGCCGACATCCACGTGCATGAGCCCCGGGACGAACTGATCCGGGTCGGCGTCCTTGTAGTAATTGACTCCCTGGAGGAGGGAGTTGGCGCAGTTGCCGACGCCGATGATCGCCACGCGCACGCGCTCGTCCGAGCCGGGGCGGCCGTTGGTGGAGCCGTTCTTGGAAGCCATAGATTCCTTTCGGGTGGAGTCGAGCCGCTCGGAGAGGGTCTCGACGATCAGCTGGGTGACCGAGCGCTTGCGCTCGGATGCGCGCCGCGCGAGCTTCGTCTTCAACTCGGCCGGCATGCGCAGGAGGACGTCCCCTCTCCCGCTCGCACGGCCGCCGCGGCGGCCGGAGCCCTGGAAGGGGACGGCGAAGCGGGACGCGAGAATCTCGACTGCGACGTCGTTCAGGTTGCTGCCGCGCGCCTCCACCTCACGGGCGAGGCGGCGCTTGAGCTCCGCAGGCATGCGGACGAGGACGTCGCTGCGGTCCCTAGCCATCCAGCTAAGTGATAGCACAAATGTGCTATCACATGCTGCGAAGCTGCTTGCGGACGAAGAGGATCCGCTGGACGACCGTCACCCAGGCGGTGGCGGCCAGGAGAGCGATCGTCGCGGGCAGGATGAGGTCGTGGAGCGGGGCGAGCACGAGCCCGGCTGTGATCACGACCACGCGTTCGGCGCGGCTCCCCAACCCGACGTCGCCCTTGAGCCCGAGAGCCTCTGCCCGGGCGCGCGCGTAGCTGACCAGGAAAGAGCCCGCGATGGCCGCGAACGCAAGAGCCAGTGCCCACATCTGGTCGTGGCGCATGAAGACGAGCCCGATCGAAGCGATCATGAACCCTTCGCCGACACGGTCGACGGTGGAGTCCAGAAACGCGCCGAACGGGCTCCCGGTGCCGCGGCTGCGAGCCAGTGCGCCGTCGAGGATGTCCAGGACCGATCCGACGACGAAGAGAGCGGCGCCGAGCCAGTAGAACGCCCAGCCTGCGTACTCGAAGTAGACCGCCACCGCGCCCGCGATGCAGAGCGCAACGCCGGAGATCGTGAGCGCGTCCGGCGTCACGTTCGCCTGGTCGAGCTGCGTCATCGACTGTGTGGCGAGCCGGCGCGCTTCGTCCGTGTACGCGCGCTTGACCTTGGCGAGTGCCGGGTTACGGGTCACAGATCTTGGCGGGCGCCGCCAGCTCGTGAAGCCGCCGCTGCTCCACCAACGTGACCATCGTCCCGGCCACGACCGCCACGCCGACCCCGGCTGCAACGTCCAGCCAGAAGTGGTTTCCGCTTGCCATCACCGAGAACCAGACCCAGCTCGGCCACAGCGTCCAGAGGACTGCGGCGACCCGGCTCCGCACCAGCATCGCCATCGCAAAGCCGATGACGAGCGCGTCGGCGGCATGGACGCTGGGCATGGCGGCGAACTGGTTGGACGCGAGCTCGACGAGGCTGCTGCCGTGGTTGAGCGAAGCTGCAGATCCGAGCGTGTCCACGAAGCCCTCGTCCGGGAACATCCGGGGCGGCGCCGTCGGCACGAGCGCGTAGCCGACGAGCGCGAGCAGGTTGGTTGCGAGTATCCAGTTCCTCACGCGGTAGAAGGCCTCGAAGCGGAAGAGGTAGATCCACAGGAGCGCGAGCGCCAGGACCACGAACTGCGCGATCCAGTAGGTCCAGTTCACCGCGTCCAGGAAAAAACCACCCGCCTGCAGGAGGGCGCGCTGGAGGTCGAGCTCGACGAGCGCGTGCAATCCGCGCTCGATGTCGATCACATGGCGTCCGTTCTGGAAGGCCTGAGGGACGTCGCGATCGGCCAGTCCGCGGGCAAGCTGGTAGACGAGCCCGAATCCGAACCAGATCGCGAGTTGGAGCCCGAGATCGCTCCAGCCGCGGGGAAGGCGGCTTTCCAGCCGGGCGAGCATCAAGGCAGTTTAGTCGGCGGCCAAAAGCGCCGGCTCAACCGCCGATGTATGACATTTCCACCTTCTGAAGACCCGCCGTTTCGGCCGCCCGGAGCTCCGAGTACCGGTCGGTGCGGACGCGCCAGACTGCGGCGATCGCGTCGGAGAGCTCCTTCTCGTCGGCCCCGCTGCGAACGAGGGCCCGGAGGTCGTGACCCGTGGTGGCGAAGAGACAGGTGTAGAGGCGGCCCTCTGCCGAGAGCCGTGCCCGTGTGCAGTTGCCGCAGAAAGGCTGCGTTACGGATGCGATGACGCCGATTTCCCCGCTTCCGTCCCGATAGCGGAAACGCTGCGCGACCTCGCCCGGGTAACGCGGGGCTACGGGCTCGAGCGGAAGCTCTGCGTCGATCGCGGCGACGATCTCGGCCGCCGGCACGACGTCGTCCAGACGCCAGCCGTTCGTGTGGCCGACGTCCATGTACTCGATGAAGCGCACGATCTGGCCCGTGCCGCGGAAGTAGCGAGCCATTGGTAGGACGCTGTGCTCGTTGACGCCGCGTTTGACGACCGCGTTGATCTTGACCGGCGCGAGGCCGGCGGCTGCAGCAGCGTCGATGCCGGCGAGCACACGCTCGACCGGGAAATCGACGTCGTTCATGTTCCGGAAGGTCTCGTCGTCGAGCGAGTCGAGCGACACCGTGACCCGCTGGAGCCCCGCGGCGGCAAGGCTTTCGGCCTTCTGCGGAAGGAGCGAGCCGTTGGTGGTCAGGGTCAGGTCGAGCCCGGGAATCTCGGCGAGCATCTCCACGAGCCGTTCGATCTCGCGGCGGAGGAGAGGCTCGCCTCCAGTGAGCCGGATCTTCTCGACACCGACAGACGCGAAGGCACGCGCGAGCCGGGCGATCTCCTCGAAGGTCAGGAGCTCACGGCGCTCGAGGAACTCGTACCCGCGTCCGTAGATCTCCTTCGGCATGCAGTAGACGCAGCGGAAGTTGCACCGGTCGGTGACGGAGATCCGGAGGTCGCGAACGGGCCTGCCGAGGGTGTCGGTGAGAGCCACGCGGACAGGGTATCGGAGCCCCTCCCGGGACTCAGCGCATGCCGGCCGGAAGCCTTCGGAACGTCGTGGTCGTCGTCACTGTCCCGGCGGGCTCTTGCACCATCGCGCTGCCGCCGCCTCTGCGCACCGGCTCTGCCACGGCCTGCACGAAGCCGTCGGGCAGGAAGGCGATGCCCGTCGCGGCCCCGATTTCCGCGACGGACGCGAACGAGTGTCCCATCGTCGTCAGCGCTTGCGCCTCCGGCGAGGCGATGAAGGCCGGCTCCGCCTGCGTCGCGGAGGAGTTGCGCTGCGAGGCGCGCGGCGCGGCGATCGCCTCGGGGAGAGTCATGCCGAAGTCGAAACGATTGAGCAGGATCTGGAGGACTGTCGTGATGATCGTCGCGCCCCCCGGCGAGCCAAGCGCCAGGACGGGACTATCGCCAGAGAACACGAGCGTGGGGCTCATGCTGCTGCGAGGACGCTTCCCGCTGGCCGGCGAGTTCGCCGTCCCCGCGGTGAAGTTGAAATCGGTGAGCTCGTTGTTGAGCAGGAAGCCGTAGCCGGGCACCGTGATCCCGCTTCCACCGATCTGCTCGTTGGTGAACGTGTAGGTCACGATGTTCCCGACGCGGTCCGAGACTGTGAGGTGCGTCGTGGACGGCCCTCCGTTGTCGGTTGGGTTGCCCGCGGGGAACGGCTCCTTCGCCACTTCCGGATCGATGAGCTCGCGCCGCTCGGCCGCATAGCCGTCGGAGAGGAGCCCGGCGAGCGGGACGTCGACGTAGTCGGGGTCGCCAAGATACTGGTTCCGATCGGCGAAGCCGAGCGCCGAGGCCTCGAGATAGAGATGGAGCGCGTGGACGCGGTCCATCCCGGCGAGGTCGTAGCCCTCGAGGATGTTGAGCGCCTCGCCGACGGTCGACCCGCCGCTCGACGGCGGGCCCATTCCGTACACCGTGAGACCGCGATAGTGAATGACGGTCGGAGGCCGCTCGGGTGCCCGATAGCCGGCCAGGTCGCCGAGCTCCATGAGCCCTGGGCGGACGTTCCGGGTCGCGCCGAGCCTGAGAGGTGGATGCTTGACCGTGTCGACGATCGCCTGCGCGATTTCTCCCGTGTAGAAGGGTGGGATCCCCTCGTCGGCGATGACCCCGTACGTATCGGCGAGCTCAGGGTTGCGGAACGTCGATCCGACCGGATAGGGATCGCCGCTCGGCGTCAGGAAGACCTCGCGTGTCGAGGTGAAGTCGCGGAAGCGGGCGAGGTTGTCGACCGTCTGGTCGTGGAAGGTCTGGTCGACTGTGAAGCCTCCCGCTGCCCGGCTGATCGCCGGTGCGAGCAGGCGCGAGAGGTTCATGGTTCCGTAGCGCCGGGCCGCGTCCCGCCAGGCGAGCAGCGTTCCCGGGACGCCGACGCCGAGGCCGCTCGTCACGGCCTCGGCAAAGGGGATCGGCTGGCCGGTATTCGGGTCGATGAAGCTGTCCGGCCTGAAGGCTTGCGGAGCGGTCTCGCGCGAGTCGATCGTGATGACGCGGTGGTCGGAGGCGCGGTAGATGACCATGAAACCCCCGCCGCCGATTCCGCAGGAATAGGGCTCGACGACGCCGAGCATCGCGGCCGCCGCGACAGCGGCGTCGACGGCGTTCCCGCCCCGGTCGAGGATGCGGATCGCCGTCTGCGTGGCGATCGGGTCGACCGAGGCCGCAGCGCCGCCCGTACCGACGGCGACGGCTTCCTTGGCCGGCTCGGGCCGCGTCGCCGAAGCGGCGCGCTCCACCGTGGCCGGACCGGCGGTACCGATCCCGAGAAGCGCAAGGGCCGCGCATGCTCCGAGCAGCAACCGTCTCATCGAACCCCCCTTGGCCTGTCGGCACGCTAAGGGAGCCCGCTCGGCCCGTCAAGCCGGGAGGCATCCGGCGACTGTCCCCAGGCACGGCCGCACGGGCCAGCGGCCTCGCGCCGTGCTGGCGCTCGCTCGCCGCGCGGAGCCAGCAACCGCAGCGGCGCCCCCTAGCGGCGCAGGGCGTACAGGGCGTAGGCGAAGTTGACGAGGACGATGGCGATGGAGACCACGATCACGCCGGCCAATCCGGTCGTCCCGCCGGCCACGCCGAGCAAGGGGATGGCAAGCCCGAGCGATCCGAGGGGGACGGCGAGCGCAGGGGGATCGGTGTGGCGGGCCGGATGCTTCATCCTCTCCTCGAGCCGCCGCTCGACCTTGTCCACGAACGCGTCGATGACGGCGTCCTCGTAGTCAGGCCCCAGCTCGCGGCGCGCCTCGAGCGCCGATGCGACGTCCTCGCGCTGCACGATCTCCTCGGCCACACCTCAGTTTTACGCGCTCAAACGCTGGCGGGCAAGCTGTTCGATCTGCTATAAACAGACTTAGATTTTCTCAGCCCGGAACAAACGAATGATGGAGGACATTCACTGATGGCAAAGACGATCGGAATCGATCTGGGGACGACCAACTCGTGCGTCGCCGTGCTCGAAGGCGGCGAGCCCACGGTCATCCCGAACGCCGAGGGCGGGCGAACGACCCCGTCCGTCGTCGCGTTCACGAAGGAC
>DASXSE010000081.1:0-2112 GCA_036506175.1 Gaiellaceae bacterium | reverse complement strand
CGACGCTCTAGCCTGGGAGCTCGAATCGAGTGGGTGCTGGCATCGCGTCAGGGCGAACGGCAGTCTCAACGCCCAGGTCGAGCTCGAGCGCGATGCGCTCGAGCGAGCTCGCCGCATCGCAGCTGTCTAGGGACGCCGCGTAGCGGCCGAGCTTCGCGCATAGGGTCCGGGCGACGTGAGACGTGTCCCGCTCTACGCGCTGTTCGTCGCCGACTCGATCTCGCTCGTCGGCAACGTCGTAGCGCAGCTTGCGATCCCATGGTTCGTCCTCGTGACGACCGGCAGTCCGGCGCTGACCGGCCTCGCGGTCTTCGTCAACTTCCTTCCCGTCGTCCTCGCCGGGTTCTTCGGCGGCGTCATCGTCGACCGGCTCGGGTACCGCGCGATGAGCATCGTCGCCGACCTCGCGAGCGCCGCGGCGGTTGCGGCGATCCCGCTGCTGCACGCCACCGTCGGCCTAGAGCTCTGGGAGCTCATGATCCTTGTCTTCCTCGGTGCTCTCCTCGACGCTCCCGGAGCGACCGCACGGGTTTCCCTCTTTCCCGATCTCGTCGAGGGCGCGGGCGTTCGGATGGAACGGGCAAATGGGATCCGCGGCGCGATCCAGCAGGGCTCCTGGCTCGTCGGAGCTCCCGTCGGCGGAATTCTCGTCGCAGAGCTCGGCGCGACAACGGCCCTCTGGCTCGACGCAGCAAGCTTCCTCGTCTCCGCGGCGCTCGTCGGCGCCTTCGTGCCGGCTGCGAGGCGTGTCACGGACACCGAGACCCCGCGTGGCTATCTGACGGAGCTCGCGGAAGGGTTGCGCTTCATCTGGAGCCGTCGGCTCGTGCGGGCTTTCGTCGTCACCGTTCTGATCACGAACCTCCTCGACGCGCCGTTTCCAGTCGTGATGCCGGTGTTCGTCCGCGAGGCATTCGGGAGCGCCGCCGATCTCGGCTTGATGTACGGCGCGTTCGGCGGAGCCGCGCTCGTGGGAGCTCTCGCGTACAGCGCGGTCGGGCATCGGTTGCCGAGGAGGCTGACGTTCGTCTCCTGCTTCACGGTCGTGCCGCTTCTCTACCTCGTCATGGCGACGCTGCCGTCTCTCCCGGTCACGCTCGCTGTCCTCGCCCTCAGCGGCCTCGCGGCAGGGCCGATCAACCCGCTGATCAACACCGTGCTGTTCGAGCTCGTTCCTCCGGATCTGCGGGGACGGGTGTTCGGAGCATTCAAGGCCGGCGCGTGGGCCTCGATTCCGCTCGGAGTCCTGCTCGGCGGCGTCATCGTGGGAGCGATCGGCGTGGCGGCGACGTTCCTCGGCATCGGGCTCTGCTATCTCGTCGTCACCTGCTACGGCTTCTTCAATCCCGCGTTCCGAGCGATGGATCGGCGGCAGACGGGCACTCTCGACAACGCGCCCGTCTTGGAGAACACTCCCGTGCCTAAGGGATGAGCAACACGACCGAGCAACGCGACGCCCTCATCAACCGCCTGTTTCAGGCAACCCGCGGGACGTGGGATCTCCTCGCCCTGTACCTCGGCGACAGGTTCGGCTTCTATCGGGCGCTCGTGAACGGGCCGCTCACTTCCACCGAGCTGGCCGCCGCAACCGGGACACACGAGCGTTACGTCAGGGAATGGCTCGAGCAGCAAGCCGCGGGCGGAATTCTCGGCGTCAACGATGCGGACGCCGACGTTCCGAACCGGCACGGAGGAAGCGGTGTCGAGGACAGGGTCACATTCCACCTGCGTGACGCCGCCGATCCGGAACTCGCCGGCCGCTACGACCTGGTCTACATCCACGAGGCGCTCCACGACATGTCCTACCCAGTGGGGGTCCTCGGTGCGTGCCGGGAGCTTCTCGGCGAAGGCGCAGCGGGGACGGGCACTGTGATGAGGGCGGACACCGTCCGCCGCTACGCCGAGGAGGCGGGCTTCCGCACGTTCGAAATCCTGCCGATCGAGAACGACACCTCTACCGCTTCTACCGATTCATGCCGTAGCGTTTCACGGAGGATTCGGGCCCCGCGCACCGAACCGCTCCCTTCGGTGCAGGTCGTGGATCTCTCTCACGCCTACCACGCCGGGATGCCGATCTTCCCGGGGTTGCCCCAACCGTCCTTCACGCCGATC
>DASXSE010000080.1:0-26625 GCA_036506175.1 Gaiellaceae bacterium | reverse complement strand
ATCGCGTCGTCGTGCCCGGGATCCGTGTCCAGGACGATCTTGGTCGCCATCAGGCGCGCAGTATCTCGTCTATTTCGTCCGCGCTCGGAAGCGACGGCTGCGCGCCGGGTCGCGATGCGGCGAGTGCGCCGGCTGCGCAGGCACGCGCGAGCGCCTCTTCGCGTTCGCGGCCTTCGAGGAGCGACACCACGAGACACGCAGTGAAGGCGTCTCCGGCTGCTGTCCCGTCCACCGCCTCCACTTTCGGCGGTGAGGCTCGGGCAACCTCGTGGCCATCGTCGAGCAGGAGCGCGCCCTCGGCGCCCAGCGTGACCGCGAAGAGCGCTCCGAGCGGGGTCGAGCCGAGGGCGTCGAGCTCGTAGGTGTTGGCGACGATCAGGTCAGCGCGCTCGAGGATCGCATCGGAGACGGGACGAGCCGGCGCGGCGTTGAGACAGAAGAACCCGCTGAACTGCCCGAGGGCCGCCTCGATGGGTGCATCCTGGATCTCGAGCTGGCAGATGAGTGCTTCGGCCTCGCCCACCTCGACACGCGGAGGCTCGAGCCGGTGATTGGCGCCCGGCACGACCACGATCTGGTTCTCACCCTCGTCGTCGACGAGGATGAGGGCGATTCCGGTCGGCGTTCCCACGACCTGGACTCCCGAGAGATCGACGTCGGCGGCGCGCAGTTCTTCCACCGCCAGCTGCGCGAACTCGTCCTCGCCGACCGCGCCTACGAACCGCACGCCGGCTCCCAGCCGCGCTGCGGCGACGGCCTGGTTTGCGCCCTTGCCACCCGGGACGCGGCTCAAGTCGGCGTCGGTGAGCGTCTCCCCAGGCCGCGGTAGGCGATTGACCCGCGCCACGAGGTCGAGGTTGATCGAGCCGACGACTGCGATTCGGGGGCCGCTAGGCGGCAAGCGCGCGCAGGTCCTCGACGGCTCCGTCCAGGAGGTTCTCGCGGAGGTCGAAGAGGCCGGCCCACAGGGACGAGCGATCCGGCGGGGAAGACAGGCGGGCAGAGGCCGTGAGTCCTTCGAGGGCGCGCACGAGCACGGCGAGCTCGAGATAGGCGTGCGCGACACGCGCCGGGGAAGCTCCGACCCCGGCCCGCTTCAGGACACCCGCCCACTCCACGACCTCGCCCGCTCCCGGTTCCCCGTACCAGGAGCGCCCGTTTGCCTCGTCAGCCTGTAGCTCCAAGAGGAAACGACCGAGAGGCTTCTCGAGGCCGCTCAGTGCCGTCTCGGCGCGCTCGGCCGCACGCCTGAGCGCTGCCTCCCGCCGCGGCGCCGTGCACGGCTCCGGCTCGCCACGGGCCCAGCGTTCGAGGAGTCGGCAGAAAGCGAGCGCGGCGACCTCGCTCGCTGTCAGCGAGCGGATGAGCCGCGTGGCAGTCGAGTCGGACACGCCGTAGGAGCGCATCAGCCCCGCCCAGCTATAGCCGTTGGAATCGCTCATCTTCCTTCTTAGTACTACATCAACTTTCCATTCCGCGTACCGTTCCTAGGAGTGAGTTTGTACGGACGTGTTGCCGATCTTCCGCTCACGATCGAGTCGTACGAGCTCGAAGGTCTCGAACAACCGATTTCGCCGGAGTTCACCCGGAGAACGACGGTCATCCATCTGCGCGGGGGCGGGCACGAGGGGATCGGAGAAGACCCCACATACAGCCCCGACGACCAGGAGTCGTTCCAGAACCAGGCAACTGACCTCCCTCTCGCCGGCTCGCACTCGTTCGACTCGTTCTCGAAGCTGATCGACCGGCTCGCGCTCTGGCCCTCCGGTCCTGGTCTCGAGCAGTTCCGCCCGTACCGCCGTTGGGCACTCGAGAGCGCCGCGCTCGACCTCGCGCTCCGCCAGGCAGACACGTCCTTGCACGAGGCCCTCGAACTTGACCCGAAACCGGTCACGTTCGTCTCCTCCATGCGTCTGGGCGAGCCGGCAACGATCGATCCGCTCTCGGGTTGGCTCGAGCTCTATCCCGCACTTCGGTTCAAGCTCGACCCGACTTCTACGTGGGACGACGCGCTGGTGTCAGCCCTCGTGGAGACGAAGGCCGTCGACACGCTCGACCTGAAGGGCGTCTACGAGGGAACCCCCGTCGACCAGGGCGCCGATCCGACGTTGTACGCGCGCGTGGCGATCGCCTTTCCGCGGGCGTGGATCGAGGATCCGAAGCTCACGGCGGAGACCGACCCGGTGCTCGAGCCGCACCGCAGCCGGATCACATGGGATGCGCCGATCCACTCGGTCGCCGACATCCGAGGGCTCCCGTTCCCGCCGCGGACGCTCAACTTCAAGCCGTCGCGCTTCGGGAGCGTGCGAGGCCTGTTCGAGGCCTACGAGTACTGCTTCGACAACGAGATCGCGATCTACGGCGGCGGCCAGTTCGAGCTTGGTCCCGGCCGCGGCCAGATCCAGTATCTCGCCGCGCTCTTCCACCCGGACACGCCGAACGACGTCGCGCCCGGCGGCTACAACGCATCGCGCCCCCTTCAAGGCCTGCCGACCAGCCCGCTGACGCCGGCACCCTCCAAGACCGGCTTCAGCTGGGACGGGTCCTAGACTTCCAGGACGACCGGCAGGATCATGGGCCGGCGGCCGGTCCTCTCGGCCACGAGCCGGCCCACGGCGTCGTGGATGTGCTCCTGTAGCAGCTTGAGCTCCGAGATGTCCTCGGACAGGCAGTGCGCGAGTGTGCGCTCGGCCTCGTCGCGCGCCTCGTCGAGGATGGGCTCCGACCCGGTGAAACCGCGCGCGATCACCTCGGGCGCGGTGATCTCGCGGCCGTTCTGAGAGCCGATCGTCACGACGACGATGAGAACGCCGTCCTCGGAGAGATGGCGCCGGTCGCGCAGGGCGACATCCTGCACGTCCCCCACTCCGAGCCCGTCCACAAAGGTCTGGCCGGTCTCGACCGTGTCGACGATCCGCGCCCGTCCGTCCGCGAGCTCGACGACGGAACCGTTTTCTGCCAGAACGATGTGATCGTTGTCCACGCCTGCGTCCCTGGCCAGGCGTGCGTGAGCCGCGAGCATGCGGAACTCCCCGTGGACGGGCATCACGTTTCGCGGGCGCAGGACGGCCAACACCGTGCGCAGCTCCTCCGCGTTCCCGTGGCCGGACACGTGCACGGGGGCGATCTCCTGGTGCAAGACCTCGGCGCCCGAGCGCGCGAGGCGGTTGATCGTGTCGTGCACGCGAAGCTCGTTCCCAGGTACCGGCTTGGCCGAGATGATGACCGTGTCGCCGTCCTCGACCTGCACGAACGGATGGTCGTGGTAGGCCATGCGCGTGAGGGCGGACATGGGCTCGCCCTGGCTCCCCGTGCAAAGGATCATGGTCTCGCTCGGGTGGAGCTCGGGCAGGTCGTCTGGCTTGACGAGGATGTGCTCGGGCACGTCGATGTAGCCGAGGTTGCGTGCGATGTTGACGTTCTTGCGCAGGGAGCGGCCGACGAGGAGCACCTTGCGCCGGGACTCGAGCGCCACGTCGATCGCCTGCTGGACGCGATGGACATTGGATGCGAATGACGCGATCAGGATGCGTCCTTCGCGCTGGGGGATGATCTGGCGGAAGACCTCGCCTACCGTCTTCTCCGAGAGCGTCACGCCCGGGCGCTCGGCGTTCGTCGAATCGCCCAGGAGCAGGTCGACGCCGCGGTTGCCGAGGTCAGCAAGCTTGCCGAGGTCGGTGCGGAAGCCGTCGACCGGCGTGTGGTCGATTTTGTAGTCCCCGGTGTGCACGATTCGTCCGCCTGGCGTCTCGAGCACCACGGCGACGGAATCCGGGATCGAATGCGCCATCCGCACGAACTCGGCGCGGCAGGGGCCGATTTGCGTCGGCCCCGAATCCGGGTCGATCTCGACGAGGTCGGCGCTCTTCAGCAGCCCGTGCTCGTCCAGCTTCGACTGGACGAGTCCGAGGGTCAGGCGCGTCGCCCAGATCTCGGGGATCCGCACCTCCCGGAGGAGGAAGGGGAGTGCGCCGGTGTGATCCTCGTGGCCATGCGTGATGACGACCGCGCGGATGTCGCTCTCCCGCTCCCGCAAATAGCCGAAATCGGGCAGCACGAGGTCGACTCCGAGGTGCTCGTCACGAGGGAAAGAAAGGCCCGCATCCACCACGACGATGCCTTCGTCGCTCTCGACGACCATCATGTTCTTTCCCACCTCGCCGAGGCCGCCGAGGGGGATCAACCGAGTCGCGCCGGGCATTCGCGCAAGTGTAGTAGGGTCGAACGGTGGCAACGACCGTCCGCGAGCGTGCCGCTCTCCTCGACGCGATCGGGCGCACGCCGATCGCCAAGCTGACGGAGCTCGTCGAGCCTGACGCGGCCGAAGTCTGGGTCAAGCTCGAGGGTGCGAACCCGACGGGCTCGTACAAGGACCGGATGGCGCTCGCGATGATCGAGGGGGCCGAGCGCGACGGGCGTTTGAGCCCTGGGCAGACGGTCGTCGAATACACCGGCGGCAGCACGGGCTCCTCACTGTCTTTCGTGTGCGCGCTCAAGGGCTATCCCCTGCGCATCGTCACGTCCGACGCCTTCGCGCTGGAGAAGGCACGGACGATGCTGGCGTTCGGCGCCGACGTGGAGATCATCCCAAGCCCGAAGGGGATCACCCCGGAGCTGATTCCGCGAATGATGGAAAGGGCGGCCGAGATCGTCGAAGAGACCGGCGGCTACCCCACCGACCAGTTCAACAACAGGGACATGGTCGAGGGCTACCGTGGGCTGGGTCGCGAGATCCTCGAGCAGCTTCCCCAACCGCCCGACGCCTTCGTCGGCTACATCGGCACCGCCGGCTGCTTTGTGGGCGTCACGAGGGAGATCCGAGCGTCGATTCCGGGCCTGCACCGCGTCGCTGTCGAGCCCGCCGAGTCGCCGGCGCTTTCGGAGGGCCGCAGCGGGACGCACCGCATCGAAGGCGGCGGCGCAGGCTTCTGGCCGCCGCTCCTCGAGCGCGACGACATCGACGAGATCATCCCCGTCTCGACCGACGACGCCTTCGCCATGGCGCGGGAAGCCGCGCGGGCCGACGGCATCTTCTCCGGGCCCTCGACGGGCGCGAATCTCAAAGCTGCGCTCGCCGTCGCGAAGCGCCTCGGCCCGGGCAGGCGAGTCATCACGACGCAGGTGGACTCCGGCTTGAAGTACCTCGCCGGTTCGCTCTACGCCTGAGCGACGGCGAGGACGCCGGCTCGCTCGAGGGCGCCGCGCACGACAGCCTTCTCGTCCTCGGTCGCTTCGACGAGCGGCAGCCTGAGGCCGCCCACGTCGTGGCCGAGCATGTTGAGCGCCGCCTTCACCGGAATCGGGTTCGTCGTGACAGCGAGGGCCTCCACGATCGGCTTCAGCTCCGCGTCGATCTCGCGCGCGCCGTCTACATCGCCGTCCTCGAAGCGCGTGATCAGCTCCTTCACGCGCTGAGCCACGAGGTTCGTGTAGACGAAGATTCCGCCCTTGCCGCCCAGTTCCAGGAACGGCATCAGGAGGTCGTCGTTCCCGGCCAAGAGCGTCAGCCCCGTCTCCTCCACGATGCGCCGCGCTTGGTCGAGCTCGGTGGTCGCCTGCTTCACGTACTGCACGTTGGGGATGCGGGCGAGCTCCTTGAACGTCTCGGGCTCGATGTTCACAACGACTCGCTGCGGGATGTTGTAGGCGACGATCGGCTTGTCGGTGACCTCGGCGATCGCATCGAAATGGGCCACGATTCCGCGCTCGGGCGGCTTGTTGTAGTACGGCGTGACGACGAGGAAGGCATCGACGCCCAGCGCGTCCGCAGCCTCGGTGAGGTGGACTGAATGCGACGTCGAGTAGGTACCGGTGCCGGCGACGATGCTGGCGCGATCACCCACGGCGTCCACGGCGGCTGCGAAGAGCTCGAGTCGCTCGTCGTCGCTGAGCGTCGGGGATTCACCGGTCGTCCCCGCAACGACGAGGCCGTCACCGCCACTGTCGACAATGTGCGCAGCGAGGCGCTTGAAGCCTTCGATGTTGACCGAACCGTCCGCGTTGAACGGCGTCACGATGGCGGTCAGAACCTGACCGAGCACGGGGGCCATCTTAACCCTCCAGCAGGCTTTCGAGTCCGACCGTTAGACCGGCCCGCATGGTTGGAAGCTTCTCGAGCGCCAGCAAGACGCCCGGGACGAAGGCTTCGCGCGAGATCGTGTCGTGGCGGATCGTCAGAAGCTGCCCTTGGCCGCCGAAGAGCACCTCCTGGTGTGCCACCAACCCGGGAAGGCGCACAGAATGGATCGGGACCTCGCCGGGAATCGCCTCGGCGGTGGCACGCGCAGTGCCGGAGGGCGCATCCACCTTCGTCTCGTTGTGCAGCTCCACGATTTCCGCGCGCGGCATGTGCTTCGCCGCCTCCGCCGCGAAGCGCATCATGAGGACGGCGCCGAGGGCGAAGTTGGGGGCTACGAAGCACGCGATTCGGCGCTCGCGCGCCAGCGTGTCGAACGCGGCGAGATCCCCGGCCCCGAGCCCTGTCGTCCCAACGATGCACGGTAGGCCCGCGCCGAGAGCGCCTTCGACGTTCTCGCGCACCGTGTCCGGGCGCGTGAAGTCGATGGCCACGTCCTTGCCCTTGTACTTGGGCTTCGCTCCGCGCTCGACGCCGGTGACGTCATGCCCGGCCTCCGCGAGCGCCGGGCCGAGGACGGACCCGACCTTGCCG
Source organism: Gaiellaceae bacterium (assembly GCA_036506175.1). Lineage (GTDB taxonomy): Bacteria > Actinomycetota > Thermoleophilia > Gaiellales > Gaiellaceae > JAIBJP01. The sequence continues at coordinate 19,955 of DASXSE010000080.1, read as the reverse complement.
CGTGCCCCGAAAAGGAGGACTTTCACGCCGCGGCGGCGGAGACCAGTCCCGGCGCCACCCGCTCGACCGAGGTGAGCACCTTGTCCTCTCGCGGGCCGATCGCCGCGGCGGAGAGTTTGTCGCGGGCGAGCAGGAGGTCGGCGAGTTCGGCCGTTGCCGTCACGTCGACGGCCTCGATCTCAGCGAGGATCCGGTCGAGCGAGAGGAGCTCGCTGTCGGTGATGAGCGACTTCCCGAGCCGGCTCATCCTGTTCGAGGTCAGCTCCATGGAGAGCATGATCCGGCCCTTGAGGTTCTCTTTGGCGCGTTCGACCTCGTCTTTCTTGACCTGGCCGGCAGCGACGGCGTCGATCTGCTCCGCGACGATCTCGAGGCAGGGGGCAAGGTTTTCCTCACGCGTCCCCACGTAGACGCCGATCTGGCCGGTGTCCGCGTATTGCGAGGAGAAGGTGTAGACCGAGTACGCGAGCCCTCGCTTCTCGCGGATCTCCTGGAAGAGGCGGGACGACGCCGAGCCGCCCAGCACGCTGTCCAGGATGGACGCTGCAAAACGCCGCTTGTCCGAGCGTGAGATACCCGGTGCGGCGAGGCAGACGTGGTATTGCTCGGTGTCCTTCCGCTGGAAGCGCAACGAGGGCCCCGGCGGCGCCACAAAGGCGGCCCGTGCGGAAGGCTTGCGGCTCGGCGGCTCCCGTAACTTCTCTCCGGCGGCCTGGATCAGCTCGACGAGACGCTTGTGGTCCACGCTCCCCGCGGCGGCTGCGACGACGTTCGCAGCGGCGTACCTGCCGCGGTGGTACGCGGCAACTGACCGACGGGTGACCTTCTCGATCACGTCCGCACGGCCGAGAACCGGGCGCCCGAGCGGATGGTCGCCGAACACGGCCTGCGTCACGAGGTCGTGAATGAGCTCCTGCGGCGAGTCCTCGATCATCGCGATCTCCTCGAGGACGACCTCGCGCTCCGCATCCATGTCGGCGAGCGTCGGCGCGAACACCATGTCCGTCATGACGTCTACGGCGGTCTCCACGTGCTCATCGAGCGCGCGCGCGTATACGACTGTGTAGTCGCGCGCAGTGGCGGCGTTCAGCTCGCCGCCGAAGCCGTCGAAGATCTCCGCGATCTCCTGCGCGGAGTACTTCTGGGTTCCTTTGAAGAGGAGGTGCTCCAGGAAATGGGTCACCCCTGCGTGGGTTTCGTCCTCGTCGCGCGACCCGGTGCCGATCCAGACGCCGATTGCCGCGGAGCGCACGCCCTCGAGAGGCTCCGTGATCACCCGCGCGCCGCTGTCCAGCGTCGTCAGCAGGTAGTTCTGCACACTCTGATCGTAATTCAGACGTTTCTGTAAGCGCTGCCGTGGTCCCCCGAAGCGCGCACGAGGAGCTTGATCGCCTTCAGCGGAGGCCGCGCCAGGCCTCGGATTCCGGTCACGTCGGCCACGTCCCCGCGGACGATCCGCTCGACGGCGCCCCAGACGATCCTCGTTTTCGCGAGCCCGAAAGTGGCACGTGGGTAGCGGTCCAGGGCGACCTTGATGCCCCACGAGGCCCAGAGATGGGTCGCAAGCCTCGAGGCGAGGCGCTCCGAGTAAGCGTTCAGGTCACGGGCGCGGCCCGCGAAGAGGTCGAGAACGGCCTCCGAGGCGTACTGGGAGCTGAGGAAGCCCTCGAACATGCCGTCGCCGGACACCGGGTCGATGAGACCGCCTGCGTCGCCCACAAGGAGCGCACGGCCACGCGCCAGCTTGGATGTCGGCGAGCGCAGCGGCAGCCGGTATCCGCGGACGTCGTCCAAGTTGTCGACGGACACGCCATGCGCCTCGCACAGGCGGCGCAGATGGTCGCGCAGCGCCGGGCCTTCGCTCCCCCATCCGCCGACGCCGAAGTTCGCGTGGTCCCCCTTGGGAAAGACCCAGGCGTAACCACCCGGCACGACACCGAACTCGAGGACGATCTTGCCGCCGTAGTCGGCTCGCAATTTGTCGTCGGCCAGGTTTCCTTCGAGTGCGACGCCGAGGTGGCGGTTCCCCCCGAGGCCCAGGGCCCGCGCCGTGATCCCGTTGACGCCGTCGGCGCCTACGACGACGTCCGCCTCGAGACGCTCGCCGCCGGCCAGAACCGACACGCCCTCCTCCGCAGTCTCAACCTGTGTCACCTTCGCCTCGTCGCGGAATTCCGCGCCGGCGGCCGCGGCTTGCTCGGCGAGGAAGAGATCCAAACGCCTCCGCTGGGTCAGATAGACGAGCGGAACGCCGTCTCCGCGCCTGATCGTCTTCCCGTACCGAAGCCGGAGGTCGACAGTCGTCGCCACCTCCTCGACGACCGGGTCGATCCTGAACGGCAAGAGGCGGGCGGCTCGCTCCGTGACCCCGCCACCGCAGGGCTTGTCCCGCGGGAATTTCGCCCGGTCGAGAAGGAGAACATCGAGGCCTGCAGTCGCCAGGCGGTAGGCAGCGGTCGATCCGGCCGGCCCGGCGCCGACGACGATCGCGTCGTAGCGGCTCACGGCACTATTCTGTCCGCTTGTGGTCGCGGTCGTAGGTACGTTCCTGGCCGGCCAGTGAAAGCCGAGCAGGCCAAGGACGCAGGGAGGCTGCGTACGAGGACAGTACGTGGCCGACCGAGGACGCAGGCGTGCGACGGTTTGCAGCTGACCGGGCAGACAACCGTACTTGCGGCCGCGACCACTTAGATGAACGCGCGCCCTTGGCTGTTCTGTGCCTTCGTCATCGCGTTCTTCCTCGCCGTCTTCCGGATCGACGTCGCTGTCGGCCTCGGCGGCCAGCTGGTCCTAGGCATGGCGACGTGGCTCGTTTTCCTGGCGGCGTTGAAACCCTTGACGCCCGAGGGAAGGCTGCGGGCGCTTCTCGTCGTCGCCGCGGCTACGTGCATGGAGGTTCTCGGCTCGATCATCTGGGGCGTCTACACCTACCGCCTCCACAACCTTCCGCTGTTTGTGCCACCCGGCCACGGGCTCGTCTACCTCACCGGCCTCCAGCTGACCCAGACAGGGCTCGTCTCCCGCCATCAGAAGGCCTTCCTCGCCTTCGTGGGCTCGATCGCCCTGGGCTGGGGCATCGCCGGTCTGACCGTCCTCCCTCGCACCGACGCGAGCGGTGCGTTGGGGATGGCCGTGTTCCTCGTCTTTCTCATCCGCGGGCGCGCGCGCGTCCTCTACGGGGCGGTCTTCCTCGTCGTGGCGGTTCTCGAGCTGTCTGGGACGGCGGTGGGCGTCTGGGCCTGGAAGGGAACCGTGCCCGGGCTCGAGCTTCCGTCCGGCAACCCGCCGAGCGGCGCGGCGAGCGGCTACGTCCTCTTCGACATCGTCGCTATTGCGCTCACCGCCAGGCTCATGCCTCTCGTGGAGCGCGCGTTGGCTCTGCGGCGGCGGCCCGTGGAGGCCTGATCGTGCGACTCGAGCCCTTCTGCCGAATCACCATGCGGTACTCCCAGGGGAGCTGGCACTACCCATACGGCGCCGGCGACGACTCAGAAGCGCTCGGATTCGGTCAGGGCGCCGGAGAGGTCAGCGGTGAGATCGAGGGGAAAGGGATCTGGGCCAACTATCCACGGCGCCGCCAGGACCGCGTGTGGACGCCGAATCTCCGCGGCGTCATCTCGACGAACGACGGCGACGAGATTCTGATGTCCATCCACGGGCAGAGCGTTCAGGAGCGCACCACCGCCGGCTACCGACGCGCGATCCTCGCGCGAGTCGAGCTCACCAGCGAGGCGGAGCGATGGCGCTGGCTGAACAGCTGCTTTCTCGTCGGCGAGGGCGAGATCGACGAAGGCAGCGAGGAGTGGTGGCTCGACACCTACGTGTGCGTGAACGAGCGGGCGCAGGGCCCGCCGGCGCTGGGGGCGGAAGCGCCTGAGCGCTTCCGCCAACCCGCTAGGTCCGAATCAGCCGACTAGCTCTCGCGTCTAGGGCCGCGGTCGCGGCCCCCTCGACGCGCGCCGCCGCGACGCTCGCCGTCGCGGGGGCGCTCTGAGCGCTCGCGCGGAGGCGCCGACTTCGCACGCTCGATCAGCTCCTCCGGTTGGACGAGTTGGCCGTTCTCGTGCTTGGCGATGAGCTTCAAGCCGATGCGGCCGCGGGCCTTGTCGACCTCGAGCACCTTGACGTCGAGCACGTCGCCACGGGCGATCACGTCCTCGATGTGTGCGACGCGACCGGGCCCCACGTTGGAGACGTGGAGGAGCCCGTCGGTGCCCTTCTTCAGCTCGACGAACGCGCCGAAGTCGGTCGTCTTCACCACCTTGCCGGTGTACTCGTCTCCGACCTCCGGCTCCTTCGTCAGCGCCTCGATGGCCTGAACGGCCCCCTCGGCCTTCGGGCCGTCGGTGGCGTAGATGAGGATCGTCCCGTCCTCCTCGATGTCGATCTGGACGTCGTAGTCGGTCTCGAGCGCGCGGATCGTTTCGCCGCCCTTGCCGATCACGAGCCCGATCTGCTCCGGGTCGATCTTCACCGTCGTGATCCGCGGCGCGTGCTCGGAGAGCTCCGTGCGGGTCTCTGGGAGCGCCTCGGCCATCTTGTCGAGGATGAACTCCCGGGCCCGCCGGGCCTGCTCGAGCGCGCTCCGCATGATTTCCTGCGTGACGCCGGTGATCTTGATGTCCATCTGCAGCGCGGTCACACCTTCGCGCGTGCCCGCCACCTTGAAGTCCATGTCGCCGAGATGGTCCTCAGCGCCCTGGATGTCGGTGAGGATGACGTAGTCCTCACCTTCCTTCACGAGACCCATGGCAATGCCGCCGACGGGCGCCTTGATCGGCACGCCCGCGTCCATGAGGGCCAACGTCGAGCCGCAGACTGAACCCATCGACGAGGAGCCGTTCGACTCGAGGGTCTCCGAGACGAGCCGGATGGTGTACGGGAACTCCTCGAGCGGCGGGATCATCGGCTCGAGCGCCCGCTGCGCAAGGGCGCCGTGGCCGATGTCGCGGCGCTTTGGCCCGCGCATGAAGCCGGTCTCCCCGACCGAGTAGGGCGGGAAGTTGTAGTGGTGCATGTAGCGGCGCTCGACCTCGAGGGAGAGGTCGTCGATCCGCTGCCCCTCCTTGGCGGTGCCGAGCGTGAGCAGCGTCATGATCTGCGTCTGGCCGCGCGTAAAGAGCGCTGAGCCGTGCGTCCGCGGCGAAACGCCCACCTCGCACTCGATCGCCCGGATCTCCTCCGTGCCGCGTCCATCGGGCCGCCTCTTCTCGACCGCGATCTTGCGGCGGACGAGCTCCTTGTAGATCGCCTCGGCCGCCTTCTTCACGAACTGTCGGGTGAGCGAGTCCTTGACGATTGGAGCCTCGCCCTCGACAGTCGCCGGGCCCACGGGGAAGGGCACCTCGACGGTCTCGATGATGCGGTCGAAGAGCAGGCTCCGCTTGGCGGACTTGAGCTCCTTCGTGTCCTGCTCGGCCTCGGTAAGGGCGCGCAGGTCGTCCTCGAACTGGTCGCGAACCGGGCCGGACACGGCCTCGAGGCGAATCCGCTCGAGCAGCAGGTCGAGACTCGAGCGCACCTGGGTCTGGCGGATGATGTCTTCTTCCGTCGAGTCCATCGTGAGCGGCGGCGCGAGCTCGCCGACGATCTCCTCGAGCACCGCGGCCGCTTCTCGCAGGCCCACCTGCGAGATCTGCTCGCGGATACGGTCGCCGTAGTCCTGCTCGAATTCGGCGGTCAGCTCGGGGTCGAGCCATTTCGCCTTGCCGACCTGCCGCCTGAGATCCTCCTGCACCTCGCAGAGCCGCTTGATCTCGCTGTGGGCGAGCTCGAGCGCCTCCAGAAGCAGCTCTTCCGGAATTTCCTCAGCGCCGGCCTCCACCATCGTCAGGCCTTCTGTCGTGCCGACGACGACGAGGTCGAGCGTGGACTCCTCCTCGAGCTCCGGCAGCGTGGGATTCACCACGAATTCACCGTCGATTTGCCCGATGCGGACGGCCCCGACCGGTCCCAGGAACGGCAGCGGGGAGATCATCAGCGCCGCCGAGGCGCCGTTGATGCAAAGAATGTCGTACGGGGTGATGAGGTCGGCCGAGAGCGTCGTGCAGATGACCTGCACCTCGTTCGTAAAGCCCTTCGGCCACAGCGGCCGGATCGGCCGGTCGATCATGCGCGCGGTCAGGATCGCCTTCTCCGTCGGGCGTCCCTCCCGCTTGAAGAAACCGCCGGGGATCTTCCCGGCGGCGTACATGCGCTCTTCGACGTCGACCGTCAGCGGGAAGAAGTCCGCGCCCTCGCGCGCTTCCGTGCGGCCCTGAGCCGTTGCCAGGACCATGGTGTCGCCGGCGCGGACGACCACGGCTCCGTCGGCTTGCTTGGCCAGCTTCCCGGTCTCGAAGCTGATCTCGTCACGCCCGACAGCGGCCGCGACGCGCGCAGTGCCGGAAACCATCGTGTTCATGTGTTGCCTCCTCTTTCTTGCCGGGGAGGCGGGGGCGGAGGTTTGAAGCAACTCCGAAGCGGAGCTCCCTCAAACTTCCACCGGCGCCTCCCGGCCTTCTCGTCCTAGCGGCGCAGGCCCAGGTCCTTGATCAGCTGGCGGTAGCCCTCCAGGTTTCGCTTCTGCAGGTAGTCCAGGAGCCGACGGCGACGCCCGACGAGCTTGAGCAGTCCGCGGCGGGAGTGATGATCCTTCCCGTGCGTCCGCAGATGCTCCGTCAGTTCATGGATCCGGCGCGAGAGCAGGGCGATCTGGACCTCGGGAGAACCCGTGTCCGCCTTGCTCTTGCCGTGGCTCGAGAACACCTCTTGCTTGGCCTCTTTGGTGAGCGCCATGGGCCGTAAGGTAGCAAACGTGCTCCTGACCCCCGGGATCGCTGCGGGCCATCCCGCCACTGCTGAAGCCGGTTTCGGCGTCCTCGAGGACGGTGGCAGCGCCGCGGACGCGGCCGTCGCGGCCTCACTCGCGTCCTGCGTGGCAGAGACCGTGATGACCGGCCTGGCCGGCGGTGGTCATGCGATCTGGTTCGACGGGCGAACCCGCGAGGTGCGACTCCTCGACTTCTTCGTGGCCGTTCCCGGCCTCGGGTTGTGCCACCAAATGGCGCCGCTCGAGGACATCGGCATCCCGTTTGGGAACGAGATCGTTCATTACCAGGTCGGGACCGCCTCCTGCGCTGTGCCAGGCGTACCAGCGGGGCTCGATGAGCTCTGGCGCCGCTACGGGCGGCTGCCATGGGCTCGCCTGGTCGAGCCTGCGCTCGCACTCGCGCGCGAAGGGGTGGAGATCCCGCCGGCGCATGCGGCCTGCCTCGCCATGCTCGCTCCGGTCATGACGCTCCGCGAAGGTGCACAGATCTACTCGCCGGGGGGTCGCCTTCTCGATGCGGGCGACCGTCTCGAGCAGCCGGGCCTCGTCAATGCTCTCGAGCTCGTCCGCGACGAGGGCGCGCCCACCTTCTACAACGGAACGATCGCCTCGGCGCTCGTCGGTCTCATGGAGGACAGGGAAGGGCCCGTTACCTGGGATGACCTCCAGGCGTACACGCCCGCGTGGCGCGCGCCGATGGAGGGCGCTTACCTCGGCACGCGCGTGCTCACGCGTGGCGGCCTTTCGAACCTCGTCAACACTCTGAGCGCCCTTCCCATCCTTCGCACGATGACACCGGCCGAGCGTGCCCTGACACTCGCCTCTGCCCTCGTCGCACCTCCCTACACAGGTGAGGGCGAAGAGATCGGCGACCCAATCGGGAACACGACGAACCTCGTGACAGCCGATTTCGATGGGAACGCGTGTGTGCTCACGACCAGTCTCGGTCTTGGCTCGGGGGACTACCTTCCCGGCCTCGCCGTCCACCTGAACAGCATGCTGGGTGAGGTCGACCTCCAAGTGGAGCCGCTCGTCCCGGGCGAGCGGATGCACAGCATGATGTCGCCAACGCTCATCCTCGACGACGAGGGACTCGCCATGGCGGCCGGCGCGGCCGGTGGGACACGACTCAGGCCGGCGCTCGTGCAGGTCCTGAGTGGGATCCTCGACGAGGGGCTCGCGCCGCAGCAGGCCGTCGACCGGCCGCGCATTCACTCCGCGGGCGACATCGTCCGGGTCGAGCCGGGGTTCGAAGAGGAGGCGCTCTCAGCGCTCGAGGCTGCCGGCTACGACGTTCGGCCCTTCCCCACACTCCACCACTACTTCGGCGGGGTCAGCCTGATTGCCAGAAACGGTGGGGCGGCGGACCCAAGGCGGAGCGGAGCAGCTCTAGCTCTTCCGTGATCTCGTCGTCTTCCCGGACCCAGCCGACGTAGCTGCACGTCGGACACCCCGGATTCGATTCTGCTGTGCCCGCATGATCCGGCTTCGCGTAGACAGTCCCGCAGCCGAGACAGCGAACCGACGAGACGACGGAAAGTCGGTGCATTCCTCCCTAAAGACCCCGAAACCGGTGAAAACTTGCGCAGAATCACTCGGGTGGGGTAGCCGCGCGCGTCTGCTCGACGTCCCGGGAAATCTGCTCGACAAGCTCTTTTTCGCTCGCGAAGGCGCGTTCGTCACGCAACCGTTCCCAGAGCTCGAGACGAAGGTGCTTTCCGTACAAGTCACCCTCGAAATCCAGCAGGAAAGCCTCGATCCGGCGCTCACTGCCGCCGTAGTGCGGATTGACGCCGATCGAGGCCGCGACGCGGTGCCCGAGCGCAGAGCCCGCGTAGATCCCGTGCGCCGGCACCAGGAGCCCGGGCTCGACCGCGATATTCGCCGTCGGAAAGCCGAGCGTTCCGCCTCGCTGGTCGCCGGAGACGACGACGCCTTCGACTTCCGGTGCACGGCCGAGAAGCGCAGCGGCGCCGACGACGTCTCCGGCGCGCAGGAGCTCCCTGATCCGACTGGACGAAACGCCCTCCACCACGGGCACCAACCGGACCTCGAGGCCCAGGCCGCGCAGGAGGTCGACGTCCCCTCGGCGCGCCTTGCCGAAGCGGAAGCCCTCGGCCGCGACGACGACACGGGTGCTGAGCGGGTCGAGGACCTCGCGTACGAACTCCTCCGGCTCGAGGCGCGAGAGCTCGGGCGTGAACTCGAGCACCACGAGCTCGTCGGGGCCGACGCTTTCGATGAGCTCGATCCGCCGCTCGAGGGTCGAGATCTGGTCGACGTCGTAGCCGAGCACCCGGCGGGGGTGCGGGTCGAACGTGACGACAGTTGAACGGAGGCCGACGTCCTTCGCCGCCTCGATCGCCGCGCGGTGACCGCGGTGGACGCCGTCGAACGTGCCGATCGCCACGGCGCGCTCGGCCGAGTCGAGCTCGGATGGAGAGCGAACGACCCTCAGACCGCCTCCTCCTCCGGCAGATCAATCAGCGTTCGGACCGGCGAGGGGACGAGCCAGAGAACTCCCATGAGGCCGGCAGCCGCGGTCACGAAGAGGGTCGGGCGTAGGCCGATCGTCGAGCCGAGCGCCCCGCCGAAGAGCGACCCCAGCGGCCGGATTCCGTAGTTGACGAAGCGGAAAGCCCCGCTCGAGCGTGAACGGAGGCGGTGCGGCGTCAGGGCCGTGATCATCGCGTTGGCGTTGATGTCGAGGATCATGACGCCGAGCCCGCCCAGGAACTCGGCGAAGAAGAGCGTCGCAAGCACGAGCCAGCGCGGACCGGCGGCAAACGGGATGACGAGGAAGGCCGCCGGGAAGAGGACCATGCCCACGAAGAAGGCCGGCCCGAGCCCGATGCGGCGCCCGAGCGGCCCAGCGACAGCCGCCCCGAGAAGTCCGCCAACGGCGCCGGCGCCGAGCACGATCCCGAGGGTGCCCGCCTTCACGCCGAGCTCGCGCGTCGCGTAGAGGATGAAGAGCGCGGCGAACGCAAAGTTGAAGAAGTTGAGCGTCGCCACCGAGGCGAGCATCGGCCGCAGCACTCGGCTGTTCGCAAGGAAGCGCGCGCCTTCGGCCATCTGAGCCCGCATGCCGCCCTCGCTCTTCTCCAGCGGCGGTTCCGGCGAGCGAATGCGCACCAAGGTAATCGCGGAGGCGACGAAGGAGGCCGCGTCGGCCAGCAACGCCGCAGGCGCGCTCAGCAGCTGGACGAGGATTCCGCCAACGCTCGGGCCGGCGACGAACGAGAAGGCACGGCTTCCGTGCAGGAGCGAGTTCGCATCGACGTAGTCCTCTCTCTTCGTCACGGCCACGAACAGGGTGCTATGGGAGATGTCGAAGGCGACCGCGAAACAGCCAGTGAGGAACGCGACGGCGTAGAGCTGGGCAAACGTGAGCGAGTCGAGCCAATAGGCGACGGGGATGCTCGCGAGAAAGAGCGCTCGCCCGACGTCGGCGGCGATCATGACCAGGCGGCGGCGCCCGACGCGCTCGACCCAGACCCCCGCGGGCAGCGAGAAAAGCAGGTGCGGCACGAGCGCGGCTGCCCCGAGGTAGCCCATCTCGGCGGCGCTGGCATCCAGGACGAGAACGGCAGCGAGCGGCAGGGCGATCAGCGTGATCTGATCCCCGAAGAGGGAAATCGTCTGGCCGAGCCAGAAGTTGCGGAAGTCCCGCTCGCGCAGGAGCGTCACTGCGCTGGAAGTACGGTTTCCGGACGGAGCTCACCGCCGGCGCCCTGAGCGACGGCGACGAGACGGCCGCCGAAGTGCAGCGCGACGGGGCCGTCCTCATCTCCCGACACCGCGCGACCATGCCGTATGAGCGTGGTTTCCTCCTCGGTCAGCTCACGCTCGGGGAGCGAGACCAGGGCCGCCAGCGGCGGAAGCACCACATCCTCGTTCGCGTCCTCGACGCGAAACGGGCCAACGGCCGTGCGGCGCAGGGTGCGGCAATGCCCGCCAAGCGCATCCGCAATCGCGCGGACGTACGTCCCGCTCGAGACATGGAGGTCGAGCTCGACGAGCGGCGGTGCATATCGACGCACTCGCAAGGAGTGGATCGTGGACCTCCGCCTCGGCATCTGAACGGCAACGCCGCGGCGGCGCAGGCGGTAGGCACGCTCGCCCTCGATTTTCACTGCGGACGCGCGGGGGACCACGAGCTCGACGTCGCCCTCGAGTCCCTCGACAGCTTCGAGCGTCGCGACCTCGGTCTCCTCGATGACGTCGCCCTCTCCGTCGCCGGTCGTCGTGCGCAGGCCTAGCCGGATCTCCGTCTCGTAGCGCTTGTCGACGCCGACGAGGTAACGCGCCAGCCGTGTCGATGCTCCGAGGAGGACGAGCAGGAGCCCGCTCGCGAGCGGATCGAGAGTTCCCGCGTGCCCGGCCTTGACCCCGTACTTGCCGCGCAAGCGCTCGACCACGTCGAACGACGACGGGCCGACAGGTTTGTCGACCAGAACGAGCCCGTTGGTCAACTAGCGCCGTTGACCTGAGCGAGATATTCGCGCCGGATGAAGTCCGTGATCTCGTCGACCGAGGCTTCGCTCGGGAAACCCGCGGCCTGCGGGTGTCCCCCTCCCCCGCTTTTGCGCGCGATCTTCGAGACGTCGACGCCCTCGGCAGTGGTGCGCAAGCTGACCCGCCGCCCCGGCCCGTCACCCGTTGGCGGCTGGCGGATGAGCGCTGCGACCTCCGCTCCTTCGACGGCGCGCAGGTAGTCGATGATGCCTTCGGAGTACGGCTCCTCGGCGCCGGCCGCCTCGAAGTCGTTCTTTTCGAGGTGAGAGACGACCACCCGGCCCCCGTCGTACACCCGCGCGTGCTCGAGAGCCTTGGCAATGAGCTTGAGCTTCGCGAACGCCACGTTCTCGTACACGCCCTGGAACACGCGATGAACGTCGGCGCCGGCCTCGACGAGCTCCGCCGCCAGGCGGAGAGCCTTCGCCGTCGTATTCGCGTACTGGAAACGTCCGGTGTCGGTGACGATCGCGATATACAGCGCCTCGGCGATCTCGGGCGTCAGATCGACTCTGAGCTCTCGAATGAGGTCGCGCAAGATCTCGCCGGTCGAGGAGGCCCCGGCGTCGATGTAGTTCAGTTGGCCGAAACGCGAGTTGTCGTGATGGTGGTCGATGTCGATGACGAGCGGCGCTCGCTTGTAAACCGAAGGATCCGGCCCGAGGCGGCGCTCGTTCGCGCAATCGAGCGCGAGTAGGACGCGCTCGTGCACGTCCGCCGGCGGCTCGCGCAGGAGATTGCCGAGCTCCATGAACTGGTACTCGCGCGGCAGCGGTACCTGTCCGGCGAGGTAGATGACGACGTCCTTGCCCAGCTGCTGGAGCATCAGCTTGGCAGCGAGAAGTGACCCGAGCGCATCGCCGTCGGGGTTCTCGTGGGTCGTGACGAGGAAGCGATCGCGTTCGCGGATCGCCTCCGCGATGGTCCGCAGATCAGTCTCGGTCGTGTTCGCCTGGCGCGAGCTCATCGATTAGTCGGGAGAGCCGTACGCCCCTCTCTATCGTCGGATCGTACTCGAAGGTCAACTGTGGGGTTCGTTTGAGACGGAGCTCGCTGTTGATCCGGCCCTGGAGAACACCGTGGGAGGACTGCAGGCCCGCGATTGTCGCGTCACGCTTCTTCGCCGATCCGAGCACGCTGACATACACCGTCGCGTGGCGGAGGTCGGGGCTGGTCTTCACACCGGTGACTGTCACAAAGCCGATTCGCGGGTCCTTCAGGGAGCCGATGCTCTCCGAGAGGACCTCGCGGAGCGCCTCGTTCACTCGCCGCATCCGATCACTCATCGCCCCGCCTCGCTGGCCGGCAGCGCCTGTCGGCAGGCAGAGCCCACCTTCGGCGCGCGCCTGACGCCGCTGGCTCCAGGATCCTGCACTCGCGTCGCCGCGCCGTACTTGGCTTGTACTGTCTCGGCGCCGCGAGCTGGGCTCCTTTGCCAGCAGCGCCCCAGCAAACCGGGGAGCGTTCCCTGTTCATTCGAGCGTCACGATCTCTCGCTCGACCTGGCCGAGCTCGAACGCCTGCCCCGCCAGATAGCGCTCCGCCCCGTCGAGCAGGCCGACGAGCTCGTTGTGTCCGCGCGCGACGCACGCAAGCGTCAACCGCGCGCGCTGCCAGACGTCGTGGTGGTCGACCTCCGCGACCGCCGCGCCGAAGCGACGCTGAAGCTGCGCCTTCACGGACAGAAGCTCCTTCCGCTTGCCCTTGAGGGAGTGGTTGTCGGGGAAGTGGAGCTCTGCGGTCAGGATGCCGACGTAGCCGGCCCCCATGGCCCCGGCCCTCTTAGGTCTCTTCGTCCGGCGCGTCCGGAGTTGCCGCGCCGCCGTTACCGCTCACATCGAGATCAGTGCGCTCGATCTCACGCGTCTCGTAGGCCTCGAGCACATCGCCTTCCTTCACGTCGTTGAAGTTCTCCAGCAGGATTCCGCATTCGAAGCCTTCCTGAACCTCCCGCACGTCGTCCTTGAAGCGCTTCAGGCTCGCGATCGTCGTCTCGTAGATCACGGTTCCCTCGCGCACCACGCGGATCTGCGAGTTCCGCCGGATGACGCCGCGGGTGACCATGCAGCCCGCGATGACGCCCAGCCGCGAGGCGCGGAAGAGGGCGCGCACTTCGGCCTCGCCGAGAGACTCCTCGACGCGCTCGGGGGCAAGCATGCCGACAAGCGCCTGCTGGATGTCCTCGGTGAGCTGGTAGATGACGCGGTACGTGCGGAGGTCGACACCCTCGCGCTCGGCGAGCGCGCGCGCCTCGGCGTTCGGGCGGACGTTGAACCCGGCCACGATCGCGTTCGACGCGGAGGCGAGCATGACGTCGCTCTCGGTGATCCCGCCGATGCCCGTGTGGATGACGTTCACCGCCACCTCGGGGTGCTTGATCTTCGCGAGCTCGCCGACGACGGCTTCCACGGACCCCTGCACGTCGCCCTTGACGATGACGTTCAGCTCCTGGACGCCGCCCTCCTCCATGCGCGTGAAGAGCTCCTCGAGGGAGACGCCGCGACGCGCGGAGCGCGCAAGCTCCTCGGCGCGTAGACGCTGTCCGCGGAGACCTGCGAGATGACGTGCCTGGCGGTCGTTCTCGACGACGCGAGCCTGCTCGCCTGCCGCGGGCGGCTTGTCGAAGCCGAGGATCTCGACCGGCGTCCCGGGCTTGGCATCCTTCACCTTCTCGCCCCGGTAGTCGTGGAGCGCGCGCACGCGGCCCCAGGCATCCCCGGCGACGATTGCATCGCCGACGTGCAGCGTCCCGCGGGCAACCAGCATGGTCGCGACCGGGCCGCGCCCGATGTCCAGTCGGCTCTCGATGATCGGCCCTGAAGCGTCCGCGTTGGGGTTCGCGGTCAGCTCGAGCTCGGCGTCGGCGACGAGGAGGATCTTCTCCACGAGATCGTCCAGCCCCTGATTCTCCTTCGCGGACACGTCCGCGTACTGCGTCGTTCCGCCCCACTCCTCGGGCTGCAGGTCGTGCGCGACGAGCTCCTGGCGAACACGCGTCGGATTCGCGTCAGGCCGGTCGATCTTGTTGACGGCGACGACGATCGGCACTTCCGCGGCGCGCGCGTGGTTGATCGACTCGAGCGTCTGGGGCATGACGCCGTCGTCCGCCGCCACGACGAGAACCGCGATGTCGGTCACCTTCGCGCCGCGCGCACGGAGGGCCGTGAATGCCTCGTGGCCCGGAGTGTCGAGGAACGTGACTCGGCGGCCGTCGTGGTCGACCTGATAGGCGCCGATGTGCTGTGTGATCCCGCCGGCCTCTGTCTCGACGACTGCAGACTGGCGGATCGCGTCTAGCAACGTCGTCTTGCCGTGGTCGACGTGGCCCATGATCGTCACGACCGGGGGCCGCGCGCTCAGATCCTCGGGCTTATCCTCGTAGACCTCGGGCTCGAGCTCTTCCTCGTCGGCGTGCTTGATCTCGACCTCGCGCTCGAGCTGCGTGGCGATGAGCTCGATCGCTTCGTCGCTCAGCGACTGGGTGATCGTGACCATCTCCCCGACGTCCATCATGATCTTGATGATCTGAGGCACGGGGACGCCGAGCGCCGCGGAGAGCTCCTTGACCGTGGCGCCGGAGCTGATCTTTGCGGGACCGGTCGGCTGCGCAGGCGCCGGCTGCTCGGCGCGCGGCTTCGGCGTTTCGCGCGGGGTCCGCGCGTCCTGACGCGGACGCGCGGCCTGCGAGTCGATCACGACACGCCGCTTGCGCTTGCCTGCGGGGGCGCCGCCTCTGGGTCTCAGTGGTCTTTGCCTGTCAGCCATCAGTCTTGAGCTCCTGGGACATTCCTGACGGAATTGTGACGTTCCGACGCAAGGCGCGTGCGAACGCGCGGCGATCGGCCGCCCTTTCGAAGCAGCTCGGGCGCTTGCAGGTGTACGCGCCTCGCCCCCGTGCACGCCCCGAAACGTCGCGCCTCAGTACGCCCTCTGGGGCGACGTAGCGCGCGAGCTCCCGTTGCGGCGACTTCCGTCCGCACCCGATGCAGGTTCTGATGGGCTCCGTCACGCCGCAGGAGTGGTCTCGCCTTCAGTGGTCTCTTGCTCCTGCTCTGGTGTCTCGGCGACGGCCTCAGGCTCCGGAGCAGCTTCGGGCTCGGTGGCCTCGACCTCCTTGGCGGTCGCCGCCTGCTCCTCACTCACGGGCTCTTCGGCGGCTGCCTCCTCGGCCTCTTCCTCGGCGGTCTGCGGCTGCACGGTCTGCGCGGAGACGTCCTCGCCGCGGGCCTCGCGTTCCGCGAGCTCGCGGTGCGCAGGGATACCGCAGTACTTCGACCCGGGCAGTGCCGTGTTCGGACAGCGCTTGCCCGTCGAAAGGATGGCGGCGCAGCGGCCGGAGAACTCCTCCTCCCCGCCGCCGAAGGCCGCCTCGGCCTCCGTGCGAGCGAACTCGGTCTCCGAGACGATGTCGATCTTCCAGCCCGTGAGGCGGGCAGCGAGGCGGGCGTTCAGGCCCTCCTTGCCGATCGCGAGCGAGAGCTGGTCGTCCGGAACGACGACCGTGGCCTCGCTCGACTCGTCGTCGACGAGCACCTCGCGCACACGTGCCGGCGAGAGCGCCTTGGCGACGAACCGCGCCGGCTCCGGGTTCCACGGGATGATGTCGATCTTCTCGCCGCGGAGCTCCGAGACGACCATGCGCACACGCGAGCCGCGTGGGCCCACGCAGGCGCCGACCGGGTCGACGCCCTGGACGTGCGACTCGACCGCGATCTTGGAGCGATAGCCGGGTTCGCGGGCGACCCCTCGGATCTCGACGAGCCCGTCGGCGATCTCCGGAACCTCGAGCTCGAAGAGCGTCTTGATCAGCTCGGGGTCGCGTCGAGACAGGATCACCTGCGGGCCCTTCGTGCCCGAGCGAACCTCCGTGATGACGGCCTTGATGCGGCTGCCCTGCTCGTAGCGCTCGCCGTCGACCTGCTCGGAGCGCGGCAAGAGCGCCTCGACCTTGCCGAGGTCGACGAGCACGTTGTTGCGGTCGCCGGCCTGCTGGACGATGCCGGTCACGACTTCGCTCACGCGGTCGACGTACTCCTCGTACATCATCTCGCGCTCGGCCTCGCGGATTCGCTGCAGGATGACCTGCTTGGCCGTCTGCGCGGCGATGCGGCCGAAGTTCTCAGGGGTGACGTCGGCGCGCTTCACCTGCTCGTCCGGGATATCCGACCAGTCGATCGTCAGGTCGTCGTCGGTGATGAGCGTGTGCGAGCGCTCGCCGCTCTCCTCCTCCGCCGCCTCGAGCTCGGAGATGGCGCGCTCGCGCGCCTCCTCCATGAGGCGCTCCTCGATGTCCTGCGGGAGCTCGATCGACCACACCCGGAAATCGCCGGTGCCGTTGTCGAGCTCGACCGTCGCATGCCTGGCCGCGCCGGGTGTCTTCTTGTAGGCCGCGAGGAGTGCGTCCTCGAGCGCGCGAACGAGGGTCTCGTCTTCGATTCCCTTCTCGCGCTCGATCTGGCGCACAGCCTCGAGAATCTCTCTGCTCACCGTTACCGCCCTTCCTCGATCAGGTTTCCGCGCACGATCGCGTCGTAGGGAATGCCGACCTGCTCTTCGCCCACCGCAATCGTCGCTTCCTGCTCCCCGGCGCCGACGATTTCGCCACGAAACCGCTTGCGCCCCGCAACTTCCACGTCCGTTCGCACGGCCACACGGCGGCCCACGGCGTCCGCGAAGTGCTCGCGGGTACGCAGGGGCCGCTCCAGGCCGGGCGACGAGACATCGACGCGATAGCGGTCGAGATACGAGCGCAGCTCGTTCGTGACCCGCTCGCAGAGCGCGTGGTCGACGCCGGCCGGGTGGTCGACGTAGACAGTGATGTGCTCGGGGCCGCCGAGCTCGACGGCGAGCACCTCGATTTCCGGGAGGCTCGACTCGACGGTCTCGGCGACCTCGCGGTGGAGCTGGCGTTCTCTCTCGTGTACCTGCGTCAAATTGGCTTCTTTCGCAAAAAATGGGCGCCGCGCGCCCATTTCTCCAACTGGGGAAATGTGGTTCCGGACAGGATAGCACCTGGTTTTGCGGCCGGTTCGGTGGCGCTCCTCCTTGTGCTCGTCTGGCCTATCGCGCCCCTGGCCATCTCTCTCCGGAACGCTTGTGAAGGCGGCCGCGGGCGTAGGATGCGCAAATGCGGGGCGTACGACCGGTAATGACCCTTGCGCGAGGAATTTTCTTCGTCTTCGGCGCCTTCGCGTTACTACTGGGAGGCGGCCTAACACTCATTGCCGCGACTGTCGGTGTGTGCGCCGCTGCGGGACTCCTCCTCTATGGGGTCGCTCATCTGTTCGTGTATCTATTCGGCGTCTCATTCAGGTGGGGACTTGTAAGCACCTGCGGGCTTCTCTTCCTTGGCCTCATAGGGAGCGCGTTGATTTACGACCTGCGGGTCGTTCGCCGACTTGCTTTGCCGAAGGCGTCGCCACCGCAAGCGCCGCAATTCACGCTTCCAGGATGATCGTGACGGGCCCGTCGTTGACGAGGTCCACCTCCATGCGGGCGCCGAAAACGCCGCGCTTGACCTCGATCCCTTCGTCCTCGAGCGCGCCGCAGAACGCCTCGTAGAGCGGCTCGGCCTGCTTCGACGTCTCGTAGTGCGGAAGATGCAGCCATAGCAACGTTTGAGATCCGGCAGGCGCGCATTGAGGACGCGCGGGCTTTCGCGGAACTGTTCGCATCCGTCGCCGAGGAACGGGACGGCATCGCCACTGAACCGCCGGTCGACATTGAGGCGCGGACGAAGCAGTTTGCAAACTCGATCGAAGAAACGATCGTCGCGGTCGCAGGGGACGAGGTCGTCGGCTTCCTTCATCTCGAGTCAACACGGCACGGTTTTGCAGAGCTCGGAATGGGGGTCGCCCGCGCCTGGCGTCGACGCGGCATCGGCTCAGCCCTGCTCACGGCGGCGGTAAAGAAGGCACGAGCCGACGGTTTGCACAAGCTCTCGCTCGAGGTGTTCCCACACAACGATGCCGCGATCGCCCTCTACCGCAGATTTGGCTTCGTCGAGGAGGGTCGCCGCGTAAAGCACTACCGCCGTGGGAGCGGGGAGTTGTGGGACTCGATCGTCATGGGCCTGCTCCTCTAGAGGATCTAAGGCCTAACCGCGCTCGACAACAGCCAGCGCTCTCCCCGCAAGCTCCTCAGGAAGGTCGTGGCGCGACTGCTAGGAGGAATGCCCCGGACATCGAGCACTGCTAGAGGTGACCCGAGTGAGCGCCTCGCGATCGTTGCCGTCGCGGCGGTCGTCGATGTTGCCCTCATCGCGTTGATCTATCTCCTGCCTCGCGGGGGCAGGAGGCCTCGCTAACACGCGTGAAAGCGGGACCTTGTTCAGCTGGCGTTCTCGTACTAAAGTTCCAGTACTTACCAGCTCGCCCGACTTCTCTGACCCTAGCCCGGCCACCGCGGTCAGGGCAAAGGGAGGGGCGATGGAACGCCTTGAAAAGCAGAGCCTCTTGGTGCACGGGGCCAATGACCGAACGAGCGAAGCGCAGAACGGTTCCGTATCGACGCGCATAGCGTTCGAGTGCGAATGTGGCGACTTGTATTGCTGGGAAACGATATCGCTGTCCCCGATGGACTACGCCGCGTTTCGAGCTGCGAACAACGGTACCCCCCTTCTCGCGCCGCACCATGACTACACGCTTCGGCGCGGGTCTACGCATAGCGTTTCGCCAAGCGTTTCGTAAGACGCTCAGCTAGATGCGGCTGTCGCCGGGATCGCGGCGGCGAGCGCCCGGCGGGTCCGGAGCGTGAGAAGAAGCGAACCACTCAATCCGAGCGCCGCCGCGGTGAGTGCCGCGCTGGTCAGCAGGAGCCCGGACGCAAGCGAGAAGTTGAGCGCTACGTTCCTCGAGACGCCGAGCGCGAACAACACACCGGCCGTCGTCCCCATGCCGGCGACGGCGCCGCCGGCCGTGATGGGAAGGATCGCCGTCGCGGCGCTCACACAGACGACGACCAGTGCGAGTGTCGGCGAGAAGCGGACGCCGAGGGCGCTCAGCAGAAAGGTGCTGCCGAGAGCGCGTGATGTCCAGCAGCCGAGGAGCAGCAGACCCGCGACGAGCGTGGGCCGCGAGAAGCGCGTACTGTCCGCAACGCGCCGGTGGACGGCTTGGAGTCGGCTCGAGCGTCCGACGAGCGGGAGCCGTGAAACTCGCTGTCCCAGCGTGAGGATCACGAGACAGCCGATGCAGAAGAGGACGACGACGACCATCGGCGCGCGGAGGACCGGCCCGGACACCGCGAGGGCGTAGGCGGCCAAGGGGAGCATCGCGACCGCGTCGACCATGCCGAGAGCGACGATCGAGACGCCAATCGTCTTCAGGCCCAGCCTCACCCCGCACAACCTGCGCAGAGTGAAGATCTTCACGACGTAGTCGAGCCGGAAAGGCAGAACCACCCCACTGGCAGCGGCCGCCCCACACGACGCGAGACACCGTGCCCCGTCGGGGCGCTCGCGGCTTGGAAACAGCTGTTGCCATCCGAATGCCCGGAAGCCGAAGCTGGCCAGGTACAAGCCTCCGGCGAGGAAGACCAGGAGGACGCGCGCGCCATCCAGGGGCCAGCTCGCGTCGGTCAAGTGCCGAGCGACGAGCACGCACGCGCCCAGCGAGCCAAGAGAGAG
>DASXSE010000079.1:0-9752 GCA_036506175.1 Gaiellaceae bacterium | reverse complement strand
GGTCTCAGAGCATCTGTCCCAGCTCCTCACGCGGCAAGGAATTCCCCACAACGTCCTGAACGCGAAGCAGCACGAGCGCGAGGCCGAGATCATCAAGGATGCCGGCGAGCCCGGCGCGGTCACGATCGCGACCAACATGGCCGGCCGCGGCGTCGACATCAAGCTTGGCGAAGGCGTGGTCGACCTCGGCGGTCTTTATGTTCTCGGCACCGAGCGGCACGAAGCGCGCCGGATCGACAACCAGCTCCGCGGCCGTTCAGGCCGCCAGGGCGACCCGGGCGAATCCCGCTTCTACCTTTCGGCCCAGGACGACCTCGTGCGCCTGTTCGCGGGCGACCGCATCTACCGGATCATGGATCGCTTCAACCTTCCGGACGACGAGCCCATGGAGCGGAAGATCCTCTCCAACCAGATCGAAAACGCGCAGAAGAAGGTCGAGGAGCAGAACTTCGTCTCGCGGAAGAACGTCCTCAAGTACGACGACGTCATGAGTGTCCAGCGCATGGTCATCTACGAGCAGCGGCGCCGCGTGCTCGAGGGTGAGGATCTCTCGGAGGACATCAAGGAGTGGATCGACGAGCTGATCGAACGGACGGTGCGCGCCCACACAGAGGCGGATTACGCCGAGGAATGGGATCTGAACAGCCTCTTCGCGGAGATGGCCGACATCTACGACACGGAGGTCAAGCCGGAGGAGGTCGACCTCTCGTCGATCACGCGCGAGGAGCTGATCGATGACTTCATCGACGACGCGCAGGCCGCCTACGAGCTGAAGGAGGAGGAGCTCGGGCCACATCCGGACCAGCCGGAGACGCCGATCCTGCGCGAGATCGAGCGCTTCCTCATCCTGCAGGTCGTCGACCTGCGCTGGCGCGAGCACCTGGACGCGATGGAGTACCTGCGCGACGGCATCCACCTACGCGCAATGGCGCAGAAGGATCCGCTCGTGGAGTACCGCAGCGAGGGCCACGCCATGTTCGAGGAGCTCGGCCAAATGATCCGCGAAGAGGTCGTCCGTTACCTCTTCCACGTCGAGATCGAGCCGCAGGAGGCCCAGCAGCTCACAGCCGCGGCGGCGCCGCGCGCGGACGAGTTGAGCTACGAACACGAATCGCTTGCCGGCGCCGATGCGATCGCCGCTGCTGGTGGCAACGGCGGCGTCGATGGACGAGCCGTCGGCGTCACCGCAGGCGCTGTCGGTGGAGCCGCAACGACCGTCGCAACCGGCCAGCGCACGGTCTCCGACCAGCAGAAGGTCGGCCGCAACGACCCCTGCTGGTGCGGAAGCGGCAAGAAGTTCAAGAAGTGCCACGGCGCTTAGTCGGGTTCGACACCGAAGCGAGCGCGTAGGGGCGGGGCATGCCCCCCGCCCGGCTAGGCGCTATGGACGTCACGGAGTTCGTCCTCGCGGAGCTGCCGCCTCCGCCGTGTCGAGTACTCGAGATCGGCTGTGGAAGCGGACAGCTCGCTGAAGCTTTGGCCCAAGCCGGTTACCGCGTCGTCGCGATCGATCCCGATGCCCCGAACGGGCCGCTGTTCCGGCGGACGACGCTCGAGAATTTCACGGTGCCGGAGTTGTTCGACGCGGCGGTTGCGAGCCGCTCGCTCCACCACGTACCGGAGCTAACTGTTGCCGTCGAGAAGATCGGGGCCCTACTCCGCCGAGACGGGCTACTCGTCCTGGACGAGTTCGGCTGGGAGCGGTTGGACGAGCCCTCCGCCCAGGAAGTCGGAATCGACCTTACGGAGTGGCGAGAGGAGCACGACGGGCTTCACACGTCCGCGGCGATGCTGGACAGCCTCGCGAGCCGCTTCTCGCAGCAGAGGCTCTCGTGGGAGCCCTATCTCTATCGCGAGGCGCGACAGGCAGTCGACGAAGCGCGGGAGCGCGAGCTCATCGAACGCGGACGCCTCGCGGCGATCGGGTTTCGGTACGCCGGCATACGCTGACGCTACGATCAAAGCATGGCTGACCGCGCCGCCCTCGAGCGAGAGATGGAGGAGATCAGGGCCCAGCTCGACTGGGTCCGTGATTACCTTTGACCCAGAGGCGCTGAGCGCCCGCCTCGCGGAGCTCGAGCAGGACATGGGAGAGCCCGGGTTCTGGGACGACCAGAAGCGGGCGGCGCAGATTTCGGCCGAGCACGCGCGCCTTTCGAAGCGCCGAGAACGCTACGAGGCTCTCACCGGCGAGGCCAGTGACCTCGCCGAGCTCCTCGGTCTCGCTTCCGAGGACGGTGAGCTGGACGAGGTGGCGGCGAGCGTCGCCACGCTGCACGCGGATCTCGACCGCCTCCAGGAGGAGTCCTTGTTCACCGGTGAATACGACGCCGGCGACGCGCTCGTCACGATTCAGGCGGGCGAGGGAGGCACCGACGCGCAGGACTGGGCCGAGATGGTTCTGCGCATGTACCTGCGCTGGGCCGACGACCGCGGCTTCAAGACGGAGCTCCTCGAGGCCTCACCGGGCGAGGAAGCAGGACTGAAGTCGGCGACGTTCACGGTCTCCGGCGAGAACGCGTACGGCATCCTCAAGGCGGAGCGGGGTGTCCACCGGCTCGTGCGCCTCTCGCCCTTCGACCAGGCGCACCGGAGGCACACGTCGTTCGCCCAGGTGATCGTCAGTCCGCTCGTGGGGGAGGAGGGCGGCATCGACATCGACGAGGCCGACCTGCGTATCGACACGTACCGCGCGAGCGGTGCGGGCGGCCAGCATGTCAACAAGACCGATTCGGCGGTTCGCATCACCCACGTTCCGACGGGGATCGTCGTCCAGTGCCAGAACGAACGCTCCCAGCTCTCCAACAAGCAGACGGCCATGAGGATCCTGCGCAGCCGGCTCGCCGAGCTCGAGCAGGAACAGCGGGAGGAAGAGCTCGCGAAGGAGCGCGGGGAAGTCATGACGACCGGCTTCGGCAGCCAGATTCGAAGCTATGTCCTCCATCCGTACCAGCTGGTCAAGGATCACCGCACCGATGTGGAGGAAGGGAACACCCAGGGAGTGCTCGACGGGAAGCTCGACGAGTTCATCCGTGCGTACCTGTTACAGCAGGCAACGCGCAACGGCGCCTAACGACGAAGTCTTCCGACTAATGCGCTAGACTCGGGCGCTTGTAGCCACCTAATCCGGCGCGCCGAGCCCAGGCGGCGCCCTTTCGAACCGGTGCAGGAGACCCAACTCTCAAACGGCCAGCCAGCCAGCGAAGTCGTTACGGCGCCAGCCGTGAACGGCGAGCGGCAGCAGGCGCCCGCGCCGTCCGCGGCGCCGATGATCGTCTTCGAGGGCGTGACGAAGATCTACGACCCGCACGTCGTCGCCCTGCGGGATGCCTCCTTCGTGATCGAGAAGGGCGAGTTCGTCTTCCTCGTCGGTCCCTCCGGGTCGGGCAAGTCGACGATCATGCGCCTCCTCCTCAAGGAGCTCGAGCCGACGGACGGACGCATCATCGTCGGAGGCCGGGAGCTCGCGCGCCTGAAGAACTCGAAGGTCCCGATGCTCCGCCGCAACATCGGCTGCGTCTTCCAGGACTTCAAGCTTCTGCACAACCGCACCGCATCGGAGAACGTGGCGTACGCGCTCAAGGTGCAAGGGGAGTCGAAGAAGGACATCCGTGCCAAGGTTCCGGAGATCCTCAACCTCGTCGGACTGTCCGGGAAGACCAATTCACTCCCGGATGAGCTCTCCGGCGGCGAGCAGCAGCGCGTCTCGATCGCGCGTGCATTCGTGAACCATCCACCGCTCCTCATCTGCGACGAGCCGACGGGGAACCTCGATCCCGATACATCGGTCGGGATCATGCAGCTCCTCTATCGGATCAACCGCACGGGAACGACGGTCGTCATGGCTACTCATGACCGTGAGATGGTCGACAAGATGCGCAAGCGCGTGATCGCCCTCGACAACGGGACGGTCATCCGCGACGAACGCCGCGGGAGCTACGCCACCTGATGCCTCGCTCCGCAATGTCCTCCGGGCTCCTGACGGCTGCAAAGGATCGCCACGCTTCGTCCTCAGTCGCCCACAACGCGTCCGCGTTCAGAATGACGCAGGCTCCTGCGTGTAATTCGACGCGGATGCGTATCGCTTTTCGCGCGCCAGAAGCGCGGCAACATCACGGAGCGAGGCATTGAGAACGAAGCTGTTCGTCGGCGAGGCACTCCGCTCGATCGGCGCGAACATCTCCACCACCGTCGCGGCCACGATGACGGTGCTCATCGGAATGTTCCTCTTGGGCCTCTTCATCGCCCTCTTCTCTTGGGTGAACTCCTGGACCGACCACGTGCGGAAGGACGTCATCGTCAAGGCGTTCCTCGTACAGGACGCCACGGAGCAACAGATCAACACAGTGCGGGCTCAGCTCGAGTCGTTCCCCGAGACGAAGAGCGTCAAGTTCATCTCGAAGGCCGAAGCCCTCGAGATCATGAAGAAGAAGTACCCGGACCTGACGAAGAACCTGATCAACAACCCGCTGCCGCCGGCTTTCGAGGTCACGCCGAAGGACGCGAACCAGGTCTCGGTCATCGCTGCGAAGCTTGATCCGCCCCCCGCCGCCGTCGACAAGGTCGACTACGCGCAGAAGAAGACGAAGCGGATTCTCGCGGTCACGAACGTGATCAAGTACATCTTCCTGCTGGGGAGCCTGATACTTCTCATAGCCTCGACGATCCTCATCGCGAACACGATCCGCCTCTCGATCTTCTCTCGGAGGCGCGAGATCGAGGTGATGAAGCTCGTCGGGGCGTCGAACTGGTTCGTCAGGGGGCCGTTCATGCTCGAAGGCGTCATCTGCGGCCTGCTGGGGGCGATAGTCGCAGTCGTCCTGCTGGTCCTCGCCAAGGAGCTTGCGCTGCCCGTCATCGAGGGACATAGCTCCACGTTCAGCGAGAGCGACGTGCACGCGCTCAGCTTCCCGTTGACCGCGCTGATCCTGATCGCGGTCAGCCTGCTCGTCGGCGCGGCCGGATCGGGCGTCACGATCCGCCGCTTCCTGCAGGTCTAGAACTACCGTCGTATCTATACTCACCGCCGCGGCACGATGAGATCTAGACGCGCGACTGGAGTCGCACTCGTTGGTTTTCTCCTCGCGGTGGCCTTTGGTCTCGGCCTCCTCCTCACCGCGAGATCCCCGAGCATCCTCACGCATCCCAGGGCGTCGGCGGACAATCGCAAGCCGACGCCAATCGAGGAGGTCCGCGAGGCGCTGGCGAGCTCCTACTACAGGCCCATCGGGCGGGATGTCCTTAGCGCGACGACCATTCCGGGCCTTCTCAAGGAGCTCGCCGACCCGAACACGGATTACCTCACCGCCGCCGAGTACACCTCGCTCAAGAACCGAACGGCGCGCAGCTACTCGGGCGTGGGGCTGACCGTCGAGCCCTCGCGCGCGGGACTTTTCGTTACCTCCGCGATGAAGGGGCCCGCGCGTCAGGCCGGTGTGCGTCCCGGCGACACCATCGTCCGCATCGACGGTCATCCGGCGGGGAAGCTCACGTTCGACCAGTCGCTCAACCTGATCAAGGGCGAGAGGGGGACGGTCGTCCACCTGCTTGTCCGTCGTCCGCACGAGGGTCGGAAGCGCTTCACGGTCGTCCGGCAGGAGATCGCTGTGCCCTCACTGCGGGCGCACATGACTCGCTTCCGCGGGGTGAAGTTCGGGTACATCCGGCTGTTGGCCTTCCCGGATTCCACCGCCGACCGTCTCGGCACCGCAACGACTTCGCTCGTCCATCGGGGCGCGAAGGGAATCGTGCTCGACCTGCGTGACAACCCGGGCGGTCTCCTGGCCCAGGCGGTGCGGACGGTCTCCGTCTTCCTGGACGGGGGCGTCGTCTGCACCGTCGCGGGGCTCCATCAGGACGAGACCGTGTATCAGGTAATCGGCGGAGCTTCCTATCCGCAGCTGCCGCTCGTAGTGCTCGTGAATCGCGGCAGCGCAAGCTCTGCCGAGATCGTCGCGGCTGCGCTGCAGGATCACCGGCGCGCCGTCGTCGTGGGGCGGCGCACATACGGCAAGGCTTCCGTCCAGTCCATCCGCCCGCTCTCGAACGGCACGGCGCTCAAGTTGACGACTGCGCTGTATCGAACGCCCGCCGGCCGCGACCTGACGGGCAAGGGCGTGCGGCCGAAAGTGCGGATCGACGACAACCCACTCACACGTCTCGACGAGGTCCTGCGCGCCGCCGAGCGCGTTCTCCTCAAGCAGATCACGACCTAGCGTGGAGACCGTCGTCGCCGAGCTCGCCCGGCGCGGCATGCTCCTCATCGGCGACCCGTTCTTCGAGGGCGGGAGGCCGATCATGGTCGACCGAAAGGGAGCGGGGAACGCTTCGGTCGGAGATCTCGTGCTCCTGCGCCAGCCGCCGCGTGGGCGCGCCCGAATCGAAAAGACCCTTGGGCCTGCCGACCACATCGAGTGTGTGCTCGAGGGGTTGCTCTGGCATGAAGGAGTTCGGCGTCGCCACGCGCCCGTGCCGCCTGAGCCACGGGGACAAGAGCCTGACCGAGTAGATCTTCGCGGTCTCGCCGCCTTCACCATCGATCCCGAGGAGGCCAAGGATTTCGACGACGCCCTGAGCTTTCGCATGGAAGGAGACGGCATCCGCGCATGGGTCCATATCGCGGACGTCTCACGGTACGTACCGGCCGGCTCGCCGCTCGACCGGGATGCCGCTCAGCGTGGCTTCTCCGTTTACGTCCCAGGTCGCGTCGAGGCCATGCTGCCGGAACGGCTGTCCAACGATCTGTGCAGCCTCCGACCGCACGAGGACCGCAACTGCGTGACCGTCGAGGTGCTCTTCGACCGGGACATGCAGCCTGGCCAACCGAGCTTCTACCGGAGTGTCATCCGGAGCCGCGAGCGACTCGCGTACACGCACGCGGAGGCCATCCTCGCCGGGCACGAGGTCGCCAGCGAAGAGGTGACGCAGTCGCTCCAGCTGGCCGAGCGCGTTGCTGTCGAGCTCAGGCGCCGCCGCTTTCGGCGCGGAGCTCTGAGCCTGGAGACCGGCGAGGTCTCGTTCGCCTTCGACGGCGCCGGCGGGGTGGAGCGCGCCTGGATCCAGACTGAGCCGCACGCCCATGCCCTCGTCGAGGAGATGATGATCCTCGCCAACGAGGCCGTCGGAGCTTTCCTCGCGCGGGAGAACGGCGAGGCGATCTATCGCGTGCACGAGCGTCCAGACCCGGATGCAATTCAGCTTCTGCTCGCCAAGCTGGCGGCTCTCGAGGTGCCGACACCGCCTCTGCCCGAGCAGCTGACTCCTGCGGAAGCGGCCCGCCTCGCTGCGCGCGCGAGCTCGCGCGTGGCCGAGTACTCGGCGCAGTCGGGTCGCGGCCGCGAGGCCTTTCCTGCGCTCGTTCTCCGGTCGCTGAAGCAGGCTCGGTACGACCCGCGCAATCTCGGCCACTCGGGACTCGCCAGCCGAGCCTATTGCCACTTCACCTCTCCGATCCGGCGCTACCCGGACCTTGTCGTGCACCGTGCGCTCCTGCGAGAGCTGGGGGTCGGGAAAGATTCGCTGCCCGACGATCTCGACGAAGTCTCTGAGTCCACTTCCCTACGGGAACGCGAGGCGGCGCAGGTCGAATATCGGGCCGACGAGCTTTGCCTCGCGTGGCTCCTCGAGCGCCGTCTATTCGACGCAGGCTGGGACGCCGTCTTCGAAGGGGAGATCACGGGCGCGATCGGCTCCGGGATCTTCGTGCGCTTCGACGGCGTCTTCGAGGGCTACGTGCCGGCCCGCAAGCTTCCCGGCGAATACTTCGAGCTCGACCCTCTCGGAGTCGCCCTCGTGGGTCGCCGGAGCGGTCGCGCGTACCGTCTCGGCGACGAGATCTCCGTCCGCGTCGACCGGATCCGTCGGCACGAAGGCAAGGTGGAGCTCGACCTTGCCGCCTGAAACTCAAACGGGAGAGGGACTCCCGGGGCGTGTCGAAAAAAACCTCGCTCTTTGCGACAAAGAACTTTCAGATTCCCCTTGCGGCTGATGGCCAGGCCTCGTAATGTCCCCCCTGCGCCGAGCACGGGGCGCGAGTAGGACGAAGCCTCACCGGTAGGCTCTAGGCGGAAGCCGAAGGTTCGTCGGAGAGGTGGACGAAAGCGACACCCGGCTCGGCGAGTTTTTTTAAGCCGCGTTCCTGATCATTTGTGACGGGAGGCGGCTTTTGTCTTGTTACAGGTCGTCGACCCCGTACGTCGTCAAGGCGTAGACGACGATCAGGTTGAGCGTGATGAGGAGGATGCTCGCCAGCGGGTAGCTGAAGATCCAGAAGATGTTCAGCACCGCTCCGATCACCCCGACCAGAACGCCCACGCCGTAGGCCCACGGGGCGCGCCGGAAGATGAACACGCCTGTGACGAACAGCCCGATGCCGACGATGAGGTAGAACCAGCCCCACGCCTCGAGGTTGTTGTTCCAGAAAAGGGCGTCGACGGCCGTGTCCTGCGTCCTGATCGCCCACAGTCCATCGAAGAACTGCATCAAGCCCGCCACCATGAGGAGGATGGCCGCAAACGCCACCCACCCGCGTCCTGCCCGCGTCGTGGTCGCCACCACTAGCTCCTTTCGTTGGTACCGAAAATCATAGGCTCGGGGCTGGACAGCCTAGTGGTTGACGAGCAGCTTCAGCGCGATGAGCAGGACGCCGAGAGCGAGATTTGCGGCCACGAGGCCCATGGCCGGGAGCCACGACAACCGCTCGATGCGCGCCACCTGTACGCCTTGCGCGGCCAGCACGGTCAATCCGAGCCCAAACGCGAGCCACACGGCGACGTTCGTCGATAGCACGCCGAGCACGCCGAGCAGGAGAGCCGCTACCGGCGGCACCGCCGCTTCGATCACGGCCGCTTCGCGGCGGGCGATGAACCCCAACTCCGCACGCGACAGATGCTGTTCGTGAGCGACGCCGTGGCCGAGCGCGTGCGCGTAGACGTGCGCGAGCCAGAAGACCGCGCTCGTGGCCAAGACCACGATGGCCATTCGCCCCGGTGAATCCGGATACGCCTTCGCCGCGGCCACCAGGACTGCGAGGACGAGGATCGTGCCGTAGATGAACCCGCCGAGCCGTTCGCCCATCGCGGCCCGCCCCAGGCGACCGGTGCGGCTGCGCCGTGCGTCGCTCGTCACAGAGTCGACCTTTGCACAGGGCGTCGGCTGCGGCAATCAGCCGGCATTCGGGGCCGGGCGACCGATTGTGAGATGGTCCGCCGGCGATGAGCGCAGGCAACGACACCTCGGCGGCGCCGCAGGGCGCGATGGTCGTGCTGCTTACCCTTGCGGCGGGACAGTTCCTGATGACCCTGGACAGCTCCGTGATGAACGTCTCGATCGCGACGGTTGCCGAGGACGTGGGCACGACGGTCACAGGGATCCAGGGCGCGATCACGGCGTACACGCTCGTCATGGCCGCGCTCATGATCACCGGGGCGAAGATCGGAGCGATGATCGGCCGGAAGCGCGCCTTCGCCATCGGCTGCGTGATCTACGGTTGCGGCTCCTTCACGACCTCTATCGCCCCGAACCTGCCTGTGCTCCTCTTCGGCTGGTCCTTCCTCGAGGGAGTCGGCGCCGCTCTCATCCTCCCGGCGATCGTCGCCCTTGTGGCCGGCAATTTCCCGAGGGAACGACGACCCGCCGCCTACGGAGCCGTGGCCGCCGCCGGGGCGGCGGCGGTCGCCGTCGGGCCGCTCGTGGGGGGCTTCTGTACGACGTATTTCTCCTGGCGCTGGGTCTTTGCCGGCGAGGTCGTCGTC
>DASXSE010000078.1:0-10083 GCA_036506175.1 Gaiellaceae bacterium | reverse complement strand
GCGGCCGTCGAAGCGGGCTATCCCGACAACGGGGCGCCCGGCGAGCGGGAGATCTACCACCCGGGCTATTACGGCGCGTACGTCCTCGATCCCGACGGCAACAACATCGAGGTCGTCAACCACAACCGCGGGTAGATCCGTCCAACCTTGTTCGAGGCACTCGACTTCATCTACGTTCCGGTCGAGGACGTCGACGACGCCGCGAAGCGCTACGAGGAGACCCTCGGCGCGAGACTTCTTTGGAAGGTGCGGGGGATGGGAACGGTGGTCGCTCGATTGCAGGTCTCGGAAACGGGCCCGGCGATCTTACTCAGCGGCCACTTGGAGGGACCGCGGCCGATCCTGATCTATCGCGTCTCCGATTACTCGGAGGCGGTTTACGCTTGCGGGCCGCGGGGGTCTCCGACCTTCGCGAGGTGGAGATCCCCCACGGCCCATGTGCGAGCTTCCGGGTTGCCGGCGGCCAGCGGATAGCTGTCTACGAGCTCGTGCGCGCGAATGCAGACGAGTTCTTTGCCGGCCGCATGGACGACTAGAGTTCGCCTAGCCGCTCGTGAAACCCATGAGCTCCGAGCGGTCGGAGCCGCCCGAGACGGTGATCTCGAGCACGACGCCGACGTCCTTCGCGTAGATCTTCTCCTCGATCACGTCGGGCTCGATGCCGCTGAAGTTGCGGGTCTGAATCCCGTGGTCGAAGCGGCCGTACGGAACCTTCGCGAGCGCGTCGGTGCTGATGATGGATGCGCCGTCCTCGGCGTGCCCCTTGTAGTACTCCTCGCGGTAGGTCATCCCCACCTGCGGGTTCGCGGGCATGATGATCCCCGGGAGAGCACCGTCCTTGCCAGCCTCCCACGATCCTTCCTTCGTCTTCACCTTGCCGTTTTCGTACTCGGTCGTGTCCTCGCCGAAGTACCAGAGGTTGCCCTGGGCATCCTGGGCGTACCAGTCGTACGTGTCCTCGGTCAGCTCCCCGCCCAGCTTGACCGTGTCGTGAACGACGACCGTGTCGAGGCCCATGATCTTCTTCGTCTGCTTCATCACGACGACGTCGTTCCGCTGCACCTCGCCTTGCGCGTCCGTCTCGCGGTAGACCCAATGGTCGCCCGGCTTCATCGGCCAATAGGGGTTCGTGATCGAGGTCGAGAAGTCGGACGCGTCGATGGCGAACGGTTTGTCGCCGACGGGGAGCGAGGACGTCGCGGCTGCGGTTCCGCTAGCCCCGGACGTGGGCGTCGAGGACGATGATCCCCCGCCCCCGCACGCGGTAATGACCAGTGCGGTGGCGACGATTGCGAGCGCGATTACTGGGCGATGCATCGAAAACCTCCTTGAGTTGCACCGCACCGTAGAAGCCTCAGATGACAAGGAGGTGAAGCGTTACGCAGGTTTCGTTAGGCTTTCCCCATGCCGCGTTACATCATCGAGCGCAAGTTCGACGTGACCGAAGAAGCGATGCCCGACATCAGCA
The DNA here is from genome assembly GCA_036506175.1 of Gaiellaceae bacterium. Taxonomy (GTDB): domain Bacteria; phylum Actinomycetota; class Thermoleophilia; order Gaiellales; family Gaiellaceae; genus JAIBJP01. The sequence goes on along the minus strand of DASXSE010000078.1, from coordinate 8,615 downwards.
AGAAGTCGAAGCGCATCGCAGTCGAGGACATGCCGGAGATCGTCTGGGAGCACAGCCATGTCGTCATTGGCGATGGCGGTCTCGTCACGACGTTCTGCATCTACGTGGCACCAAGCGAGGATGCCGTCCGCGAGCACGCGGAGGCGCTTGGCGCCCATCGGATCGCGGCGATCTACGAGGTAGCCGGCGACGTCACTCCGGCTGATTTCCCTCTCGACTAGAGCTCGTCCCGGGGCCCGGCGACTCAGCTCTCGTCTTGGGACGAGCTCTTAAGCTTGGCGGCGTCCGGTAGGTGGTAGACGGCGGTCATCGCGATCGCCTGCAGGCGTCCGATTTTCCGGCGGCGTTCGTCGTCGCCGTCCGGGACTAGGGACAGCGCCTCCGTGTAGAGATTCACGGCGTCCTGTTTCGCCCAGCCGCGGCCGGCATGCTCCGCGGCGATGAGGAGGTAGTGGACGGCGCGGTCGCTTTCGCCGGCCTCGCGCCAGTGGTGGGCCAGGGCGTTGGCCGTGTCGGTCATGTCTGCCGTGGTCCGCTCCAGAAAACGCGCGACCGCTGCGTGGCGATCGCGTCGGCTTCCTCTCGGGAGCGTCGCGTACGCGACGTCTCGAATGAGCCGGTGCTTGAAGACGAATTGCTGGTCGCCCTGAATGCGCGACGGCGTCTCGCGGCGAATCAGGTCGCGACTCTCGAGCGAATCGAGAAGCCCGGCGAGTCCTGCGCCGTCGGTGCCGATCTCGGCGAGCGCTCCCGCCCAGAAGACGCGTCCGACTACCGAGGCGTCCTGGAGTGCACCCCGTTCGGCCGCGGGTAGCCCGTCCATCCGAGCGGAAATGACTCCCCGGACGTTCGAGGGCAGCTCGTCGACAAGAGTCGGCCGCTCGGTGAGCGAAGCGGCAAGCTCCTCGATGAAGAGCGGGTTTCCTTCCGAGGCTTCGGCGAGCTGGGCGGCGTGAGCCTGGTCGTCTCCGAGCAGACGGATGGCGAGCTCGCGCGCATCGTCCTCAGCCAGCGGCTCGAGCGGAACGGCCGTGTAGGCGGGAAGGCCGCCGCCCCAGCCAGGCCTCGTCTCGAGCAGGTCCGGGCGCGCGAGCGTCAGCAGGAGGACAGGCACGTCCTGAACCCGGGCTGCGAGGAGCTCGAGCAGGTCGAGCATTCCGGCGTCAGCCCAATGGATGTCCTCGAAGAGGAGGATGGTCGGCCTTTCGCGGCCCAGTCCTTCCACGAGCTGGCGGGCGGAGAAGAAAAGCGTCTGACGGTCGGGAACTTCCGTCTCGCCGAGGCCGACGAGCATGGCCAGGTGCTGCACGGTGTCCTCGTCGCCCGTTGGCAGGAGCTCCCCGATCGTTGCGCCGATCTTCCTACGCGCGACGTCGGCTTCGTCGCTGTCGAAGATGCCGCAGAGCTGCTTGACCTGCTGCCCGAACGCGCCGTAGGCCGCGTGGCGGCCGTATGGGATCGAACGGCCGTCGATGGCGCGCGCGCCGCCTGCGCAAGCGAGGTCGCAGAGCTCCGTCGCCAGCCGCGTCTTTCCGACTCCGGCTGCCCCGAAGATCGTAACGAGCTGTGGGCGGCGTTCGGCCAAGACCCGTTCCCAGAGCTGCCTCAGGAACGTGAGCTCGCGCTCACGGCCCACTAGGGGGGCGTCGATGGCGGGCCGTTCCCCCGGCTGCACGGCCGCGGAAAGCGCCAGCCAGATCTTCAGCGGCTCCTGCTTCCCTTTGACGCTCACCGGCTCGGCCTCTTCGTACGCCATTGCGGTACGAGTGGCACGGTGCGTCTCTTCGCCTACGACGATGGCGTTCACCGGCGCCGCCCCCTGCAGGCGCGCAGCCGTGTTGACCACGTCGCCGGCGACCATGCCCTCGCCGTCCGCCGACTTGGCCTGCAGCGAGACGAGCGCCTCGCCCGTGTTCACGGCGATTCGCACCTGCAGGTCGAGGTCGGGGTCGGCTGCGTTCATCTCCTGAACTGCGTCGCGAACCGCTAGCGCGGCTCGCACGGCCCGCTCAGGTTCGTCGCCGTGGTCGACGGGTGCGCCGAACACAGCCATGACAGCGTCTCCGATGAACTTTTCGACGTTGCCGGAGAAGGTCTCGATTTCGCTTCGCAAGCGGGCGTAGTAGCGGCTGAGGATGGCGCGCACGTCCTCGGGATCGAGGCGCTCGGCTCGGGCCGTGAAGCCGACGAGATCGACGAACAGAATCGTGACGACGCGGCGTTCTTCGGGGAGCGCCTGCGCTCCCCCGTTGCCCCCGAGCTCGGTCCCGCACTCGCCGCAGAACCTGAAGCCGAGAGGGCTCGAGGCGCCGCACTGCGGGCAAGCGAGCACGAGCGGAGCCCCGCAGGATCCACAAAACCGCTGCGCAGGGTCATTTTCCGCCCGGCAAGACGGGCACTGTTCGAGCTTCGACGCCACCGCACAAGCAGTGTAGTTAGGGCTCTGCCAAAGTTTTGGGGTGAACGGAAGCCTTGCTGCGTTTCTCGGCATCGCCGCAGTCGTCATCGTCACGCCGGGCCAGGACACTGCGCTGACGATCCGGAACACATTGCTGGGCGGGCGGCGGGCAGGTGTCTTCACGGCGATCGGCGTCTCGACGGGCCAGTCCTGCTGGACGATCGCCGCGAGCGCGGGTATCGCTGCACTTCTGAGCGCGTCCGAGCCCGCCTTCGTCGCGCTCAAGCTCCTCGGTGCTGCCTACCTGATCTTTCTGGGGCTGCAAGCGCTGGTCGCGGCCCTCCGCCGCGACGGGCCCGGGAGGATTGCTGTCGGCCACGACCGCCGGCGGCTGCCTCCGAGGCTGGCGTTCCGCCAAGGCCTCGTGAGCAACCTCGGAAATCCAAAGATGGCGATCTTCTTCACGAGCCTCCTGCCGCAGTTTGCGGGTGCGGGCTCGTTCGCAACGTTCCTGGCTCTCGGGCTCGTCTTCTGCACCATGACGCTCGTCTGGCTGACCGCGTATGCGGCGGTGGTGGCTCGCGCCGGCGACTTCCTCAGACGGACGAGGATTCGGCGCGCTCTCGAGGGCATCACCGGCGCGGTGCTAGTCGGGCTTGGCCTGCGTCTCGCCGCCGAGCACCGGTGACCGTCGTCCTCGTGGATGCGCGGAACGTTCTCCGCTCGCGCTGGCCCAACGTGCCCGAGGCCCAGCTCGTCGAGCGTACCCGCGCGTGGGCGGAGCGTCAGGGCCTGAATGCCCTCCTGGTCTTTGACGGCCGGGCGCCTGAAGGCGGGATCGGCACGAGCGCGGAGAGCGCGGACGACTGGATCGCGCGAGCGTCCGGCAAGCTTGAGGAGCCGTACTGGCTCGTCACATCGGACCGAGAGCTGCGGGAGCGAGCGGGCGAGCGCGCCGAGCGCACGATCGGCGGCGGGGCGTTTCTGCGGGAATTGGGCCTGGCCGACTGAGCGTTTAGTCCGCCTGGCCCATGAATCGGTCGGCGATCCGGGCCGATCAGGGCTATGGTGCCGGCCCTGCTCCCCCTCGCAGCGACAGTGGTTGCGCTCATCAGCGCGCCTGCTCCTGCGCCCCCTCCGGCGTACGAGGTCGCTCGCGTGCAACGGACGGCGGCGTTGCGGGCCCGCCCCGGCGGGCCTGTTGTCGTTCGCGTGGGGGCGAGGACCGAGTTTGGATCGCCGGAGACCTTCGCGGTCGTAAAGCACCGCGGCGCCTGGCTCGGTGTCGTCAGCACAAACAGGCCGAACGGGCGCCTGGCCTGGGTACCTGCGGGCTCGGTGACGCTGGGGGAGACGCGGATCAGCCTCACGCTCGACCTCTCGAAGCGCACCCTGTTTCTCGGCGCGACGGCCAGATCGTGCGCCGCATGAAGGTCGGCATCGGGCGGCCGGGCTCGCCCACCCCGACCGGCCGCTTCGCTGTCACGGACAAGCTCGGCGGGCGCGCCTACGGGCTCTACTACGGCTGCTGCATCATCGCGCTGTCGGCGCATCAGACTCGGGTTCCCGCAGGCTGGCCGGGCGGCGATCGCATCGCGATCCATGGGACGAACGAGCCGTCGACAATCGGCGCAAGGGCATCTGCGGGCTGCGCACATGCCAGCGAAGCCGATCTCCGCGTTTTGATGCGCCGCGTTCCGGTGGGCGCGCCTGTCTTCATTCACGCGTAGTGGGTACAACGCCGGGTATGCCCCGCCAGCTGACCCTGGACGAGACCGCGGCTCCGCTCGTTCCCAAGACGAAGAACCTGTCCGAGCTGCGCGCCGCGGCGGCCCAGTGCAAGGCGTGCGACCTGTGGAAGACCGGGACGCAAACCGTGTTCGGCGAGGGCAAGCGCACCGCTGAGATCGTCTTCGTCGGCGAGCAGCCGGGAGACAAGGAGGATCTTGCGGGAAAGCCGTTCGTCGGCCCCGCCGGGCACGTTTTCGACGAAGCGCTCGAGGCCGCGGGCATCGACCGCTCCCTCGCCTACGTCACGAACGCGGTGAAGCACTTCAAGTGGACGGCTCGCGGGAAACGCCGCATCCATCAGAAGCCCAACTGGTCGGAGATGGCGGCGTGCCGCCCATGGCTCGACGCCGAGCTCGAGGCGATCAAGCCGAAGGTCCTCGTCGCTCTCGGGGCGACAGCTGCGCAATCGCTCCTCGGCCGCCAGTTCCGCGTAACGAAGCAGCGCGGCGTCCCGGTCGAGTCCGATCTCGCGGCGCACGTCGTGGCGACCGTGCACCCGTCGTCCATCCTGCGGCAGGAGACCGAGGACGACCGGGTCAAGGCGATGGCCGACTTTGTCGCCGACCTGAAGGTCGTCGCGAAGCTTCAGGCCGGATAGGCGGTCTCGACCGTAGGCGGATTGCGGAGCGTCTGAAGCACGACGCAGTAGCGTTCGGTCTTCTCGACCAGCGAGCGGAGCTGCTCGTCGGTGGCCTCGGGCGAGTCGATCTCGAACCGAAGGCGGATGTCCTCGAAGCCCACGGGCGCGTCCCGGTCGATCCCGAGCGTTCCTCGCAAGTCGAGCTCTCCGTCGACGACTACCTCGATGCGCTCGGTCGGGATCTCCATCGCGGCGGCGACCATCTGGCACGTGATCTGGGCGCAGGCGGCGAGCGCTCCGAGCAGGAGATCGCCCGAGCACGCGCCGGTTCCGGCTCCGCCCACGCCCGCGTGTGCCTGCGCCTCGTAGAGCGCGCGTCCGATGTCGACCGAGCAGGAGATGGGTCCCTCGGCCGTCTCGGAACCGCGGGCGCTCAGCGTGATCTTGGAAGCACTCTTGTCCTCCCGGTAGCGCGCCTTCAGCGGCGCTTGCACCGCGCGCAAATCCATGGCCGGACCCTACTCCAGCCCGGCGCGGAGGGTCTCGGGAGTCGTGACGGGCGCTTGACACGCGAACCGCTCGCAGACGTACGCGGCCGGCCTGCCGTCCACCAGGTTTTTGCCGGCGAGAAGGGGTATCGCGTCGGTCGGGCCTTCGGCGAAAGCGAACACCGTGTTCGGCCGGAAGCCCTCGAGGGCGGCCCTCCGAAGCTCCTCGGATGCGCCAACGACAGCGACCTCCCGCGGCGGCGAGAAGTGGAGATCCAGGGCGCAGAGAAGATGCCCCACCGCCGTCGGCGCGCGTTCCAGGAGCGGCCGCGCGACGCGAAAGATCCCAACGGCGCTCTTCTCCAACTCGGCGTCACCGTAGATCCGCGCCAGCCTGAGGAGGACGAATGCCATCATCGAGTTGCCGGATGGGGTGGGGTGGTCGTCGAACTCTTTGCGCTCCGCGACGAGGCCATGGCGGTCGACGAAGTAGCCACCACGCTCGCTGTCCTCGAACTTCGCGGCGACACCGACGAGGCGGCGGGCCTCCTCGAGCCAGCGCAGGCCGCTCGTGGCCCAGTGGAGCTCGACCAGGCCGTTGGCGACGTCCGCGTAGTCCTCGAGATAGCCGTCGATTTTCGCTCTTCCGTCGCGGTAAGTGCGGTAGAGGCCGCCGTCCTCGGAGGACATCTGATCGAGAAGAAACTCGGCGAGCTCGACGGCCGTGCGTCGGTAATCGGCGCGCTCGAGGCGCCACGACGCTTCGGCAAGCGCAGCGAGCGCGAGGCCGTTCCAGGCGGTGACGACCTTGTCGTCGCGCAAGGGCTGGTCGCGGCCTTCCCGCTCCCGAAGCAGCCGCTCGCGAAGCTCATCCGAAAGCTTGCCCCGGAGGATGAAGCGGCCGTGCTCGAATGGTTGGAGCAACCCGGCATCCTCGATCTCGTCGGGGGTCCACGTGTACGTGAGGCCTTCGACGCCGATCGTGTCCGCATCCTGCGCGGACGCGAACCCGCCTTCGGGCAGCCGCAGCTCGCGCACCATGTAGTCGAGTGTCTCCTCGACCACGCGCCGGTAGCGCTTCTCGCCCGTCACGACCCAGCCATGCAGGTAAGTGCTGGCGAGCAGCGCGTTGTCGTAGAGCATCTTCTCGAAGTGGGGGACGAGCCAGCGATCGTCCACCGAGTAGCGATGGAACCCGCCCCCGACCAGGTCGTACATCCCGCCGGCTGCCATCCCGTCGAGCGTCTTCACCACCATCGCGAGCGCGTCTTCGCGACCGGTCCGCAGCAGGAGCTCCAGGTTCGAGGCGGGTGGAAACTTCGGCGCTCGGCCGAAGCCGCCGTGCTCGGGGTCGAACTGCGCCGCCAGCGCCGACACCGCGCGCGCAATGAGCTCCGTCGTCAGCGGCTCGAGTGATGGCTGCGCCGTGCTGGCGGCCCGAATCGCGCCGACGAGCGCGTCGGCCTGCTGCTCCAGCTCGCTCCGCCTCTCCCGATACGCCTCCGCGACCGCGGACAACAGCTGGCGGAAGCTCGGCATGTTGAAGCGCGGCTCCGGCGGAAAGTACGTGCCCCCGTAGAAGGGCCGCCCGTCAGGAGTCAGGAAAACCGTCATGGGCCAGCCGCCGCGGCCGGTCATCGTGACGACGGCTTCCATGTAGAGGCCGTCGACGTCGGGCCGCTCCTCGCGGTCGACCTTCACGCAGACGAAGTTCTCGTTCATCAGCGCGGCGGTCTCCGCATCCTCGAAGGACTCGTGCTCCATCACATGGCACCAATGGCACGCGGCGTAGCCCACGGAGAGGAGGACCGGCTTGTCCTCGGCGCGCGCGCGCTCGAGCGCCTCGTCGCCCCATGGGTACCAGTCCACGGGGTTGTCCGCGTGTTGAAGCAGGTAGGGAGACGTCTCCTGGGCCAGGCGGTTCATCGGATCCAGCCTACCGCCGCACTACCGTTCCACCCGTGTCCACGAGCCGCCTCGAAGCTTTCGCCGACGGCGTCTTCGCGATCGCAGCCACGCTGCTCATCCTCGAGGTGCAACTGCCGGGGGACGACGTGGGCCAGGGGCTGCTCGACATCTGGCCGTCGTACTTCGCGTATGCGTTGAGCTTCCTCTCGATCGGGATCATGTGGGTCAACCACCACGTCGTCCTGTCGTTCGTGCGCGAGGCCGACCGCGCGTTTCTCTTCATCAACCTTTTCCTGCTCATGGCGATCGCGTTCCTGCCGTTTCCGACGGCGATCTACGCGGAGCACCTGCAGAAGCCCGGGGCGGAATCGGCAGCGCTCGCTTACGGGCTGACGTTCGTGGTGATCGCGATCTTCTTCCAGTTCTTCTGGCAGTACGCGCGCCGACGATTGCTGCGGCCTGACGCCGATCGCCGCGAGGTGAGCGGCATCAATCGCAGCTACCGGTCGGGCGTGCCTCTCTACACCGCGGCGACGCTGGTGGCACTGTGGAACGCGACTGCGGCGCTCGTCTTCTTCACGGCGATCGCGCTGGTCTACGTCTCAGCGTCGATCTGGGGCGACGAGGAAGTCGCCTAAGCCAGTTTCGTGCCGCGGGTCTCCCGCCCGAAGAGCATCGCCACGGCCCCGACGACCATCACGAGTGCGATGAAGACGAGCGACCAGACCGTGTCTCCGGTCCAGTCGATCAGCGCGCCGAAAAGGTAGGGACCGCCGATCGCCGCGCCCTTGCCGAAGCCTTCGACCATCCCGAACGCCGTCGAGCGCACGCGGGTGGGGAAGAGCTCCGCGGTGTACGGATACACCGCTCCCCAGGCCCCGAGGTTGAAAAAGCCGACGAAGAAGAGCGACGCGACGTACACGGCCTGGGTGTCGGCGAGCGCGAACGTGAGACCGCTCACCCCGCCCAAGGCAAGGAACAGGATCAGCGTGGGCTTGCGCCCGATCCGCTCCACGAGCCAGATCGAGGCGGCGTAGCCGGGAAACTGCGAGAGGGCCGAGAGGGTGAGGAGGAGGTAGACGTTGATCGCAAAGCTCTTCTCGGCCTGGAGCACGAACGGCAGCCAGAGAAAGAGGCCGTAGTAGGAGATGTTGAGGGCGATCCAGACCAGCACGATGATCGCTGAGCGGCTGCGCAGCTTCTCCGAGACGAGCTCGCGCAACGAGGCGCGCGGCTCCTCCGGAATGCTGATCTCGTCCGCCACGACAGGCTGGTCGGTGATCTTCTCCAGGACGCCTGCCGCCTCGTTTGTGCGCCCCTTGCGCGCGAGCCAGTAGGGGCTCTCCGGCAGGTTGAGGCGCGCGAGGAAGGCGAGAAAGGCCGGGAACGACGCGGCGAGGAAGAGGTAGCGCCAGCCGGAAGCGCCGCCGATCTGATCGAGGAAGACCCA
>DASXSE010000077.1:0-36772 GCA_036506175.1 Gaiellaceae bacterium | reverse complement strand
AAGAGGACCTTGCCGAAGGTCTGCCGTTCCTCGATCAAGCGGTGTGCTTCCGCTGCCTGTTCGAGCGGTAGCTCACGGTCGACGACGGGGCCGCGCAGCTCGCCCGTCGCCACGAGCTCGATCAGGTGGTCGAGCTGCTCCGGCGTTACCGACCCTGCGCCACTGCCGATGATGCGCAGACGCTTGCCGACAACGGTCCCCATGTTGATCGTCACCATCGGGTCATCGAGTGCGCCGCACGTGACGAGGCGTCCGGTGGGGGCGAGCGCAGAGAGGCTCTGCTCCAGGCGCTCCCCCAGGACCGGGTCGAACACGACGTGTGCCTGGAGCTCTCCGATCCGATCGTCGTCGTAGGCGAGCGGCTCGGCGCCGAGCTCGCGGATCCGGTCGAGCTTAGAAGAGCCTGCAGTCGCGTAGACCTCCGCCCCGAGGTAACGGCCGATGTCGATCGCCGCCTGTCCCGTCCCGCTCGACCCTGCCTGGACGAGCAGCTTCTCGCCCCGCTCGAGTCGGGCGTCGGAGAGCGAAGCCCACGCCGTCTTGTAGGCGACGCCGAGGCCCGCGGCACGTTCGAAGTCGACGGAGTCGGGCAGCGGTCGCACGTTCTCAGCGGGTGCCGCGACGATCTCCGCATAAGCGCCCGGCGCACCCGTGACGAGCACGCGCTCGCCGGTGTCGACTCGCGTCCCGGCGGCATCGAGCCCGGGCGTAAATGGGGGCGTGGCGCCAGCCATCTCCGGAGCCATGCGTTGGCTGATGTCGAAGTGGTTTACGCCCGCAGCTTCGACCTTGACAAGGACGTTCCCGTTCGCGGCCGGATCGGGGACCTCCTCGAGCTCGAGGACCTCGGGCCCGCCGCCTTCGTGCACCACGATCGCGTGCATATCGTCCTCCTCCATTAGTTGCGTGCTCAAGCAACGACAACGCCAGCGAGCCACGAAACCTTCCCAGTCCTCACACGATGGTCCGCTTGGACGCCTCATAGCCGCGCTCGGGCGTCCAGCGGTCGAAGCGATGGACGTCTTCAGTCTCGATGTAGTCGTGAAAGGCGGCGCTCCCGATCTCGAGCGTGAAGAAGTGCCAGTCGTCTGGCGGCCGGTAGCCGCCCCGCCGTGCGACCGCTTCCGCGATCGCGCGACGTAGCTCATCGTCCTGCACGGAGATGGCCCGTGCGCGCGCTTTGAACTCGCCCGGCGTGCCGCGTTCCCAATCGAGCACAGGCGTGTGGATGTACGCGCGCGGATCGCGCAAGAGGTCGAAGGCCTTCACCGATCCTTTCATCAGCGCGTGCGCGAGCTCGCCGCAGACGAAATGTGCCTCGACCGGGTTGATGCGCGGGCCGCCGTCTTTCCTGATCGTCCCAAGGAAGACGAAGCCGAAGCGTTCGATCCGCTCGCGACCGAGAGCGGCGAGCTCGGGGGCGGCCCGCTCGAACTCCGACCAGTTAGTCGTCGACGTCCGGGTCGACCTCGTCCGCGCGACGTGCGGCGACCTGTGCTTCCTGGCGCTCTGCGCGAGCGCGTTCGGCCAACTCGTCCGCGACGGACGCGCGGTGCTCCGCCTGCTGCGTCTTCTGCTCGGCTTGGCGGCGAAGCTGGAGCGCTTCGCTCCGCTTGCCTTCCAAACGCCGCTCGCGGCCCTTCCAGGCGCCGAAGAGCACGAGCCCCAGCACCACGACGGCTGCGACGGCGATCACTATCCAAACCCAAGTTGCCATTTGACCTCCTCTCTCCGAGCACGTAGGTACCCGCGCCCCGAAGACCGCTAACTCAGGAAGCGTGCGAGCGCGGCAACGACCGCTGCGACGACGACGATGCCGATCAGCGGCACGCGGAGGAGCAGCGCGACGATCGCGGCGCCGAGCCCGAGGAGCCGCGCATCGAGGACGAGCTCGCGGTCGCCTCCGACGGCCTGCGTCACTACCAGCGCGCCCAAGAGGGCCGGTGCGAGCAGGAACAGCATCGCGCTCAGCCTCGAGGGGAGCACCCGCTCTCCGAGGAGGACCGGCCCAACGCCTTTGAGCCCGATCGTTGCGAGCCCGACGAGGAGGATGACCGTCCAGACAGGGCTCACGACCGCCTCAAGCCGATGAGGCAGGCGGCGGTCGCGGCGATGATCGGCACTCCCGCCGGTGTAAACGGGATGAGCACCAAGGCGATGAGGCCCCCGGCGACGGCCGCGGCCAGCGCCGGTCGGGTTCGCACCTGGGTGACGAGCAGCGCGAGGAAGAGGGCGGGGAAGGCGGCGTCGAGCCCGTAGCGCTTGGGATCCCCGAGCGCCTCGCCGATGAGCGTGCCGAGCGCGGTTCCGCCGACCCATGTGCAGTACATGAGCAGGCCGGCGCCGATCAGGAGATGCCGGTCGTAGCGCCCGTCGGGCCTGCGTGAAATTGCCCACGACTCGTCCACGATGAGCTGCGCCTCGAGCAACCGTCTCAGCGGATTTCCGGTGAACTGATCCGCGACCGTCACGCTGATCGGCGCATAGCGGGCGTTGAGGAGGGCGGCAGCGAGGACGGCGGCTGCGACGCTGCCTCCTGTCCCGAGGATGGAAATGGCCGCGAATTGCGCGGAGCCGGCGAACGTGGTGGCCGACATGACGACTGCCTGAACGCGGCTGAAACCGGCCGCCGGGGCGAGCACTGCGAATGAAGCAGCGAAGATTCCCCCTGCGATCGCGATCGGCACGATTCGCCGCGCGCCGTCGCGGTAGCGGGTCTCAGCCGGGGACCCAGTCACGCGTGAGGTAGAGCCAAAAGGCGAGGCCGGCGTAAGGGCCGTAGCGCTTGAAACGTCGTTCGATCGTCTTGTCGCTGGCCTTTCGGCCACCGTTGACGGCGGCGTACTTCGGCCGCGTCCAAGAGTCGAGGATGAGCGGCGAGTAGCGGCCCAGCAGCATCATCATGTGGGCCGCCGCGTATGGCCCGACGCCCGGCAGTGCGAGCAGCTGCGCCATCACCTCGGTGTCCGGAAGCTCCTCACGCGGTACCCGCGCCAGTTCCTCGAGATCGACGTCGCCGGAGGCCACCGACTGCGCAACGGTGCGGAGGTAGGCGCCGCGGTAGCCGGCCCGGACGGTGTCCTTGTAGAAGTCTTCGTCCGCCTCGGCCATGTCTGCCGGAGTCGGAAAGGCGCGGCCGAACGGGCCGTCGTCGGGCGCCTCGATTGCGGGCTCCCCGAGGTGCTCGACCAGCGCGCTCACCATCTTCACTGTCGCCGACCACACGGTGTTCGTGGTGCAAATCGTCTTGACCACGTCCTCGAAAACGGTTGCGCTGCGGATCAGCCGGCCCGCGCCGGCGGCGGCCCATGACAAGTCGGGGTCCTCGCGCACGCGCGAGTAGAAATCGGAGAGATCCTCGTCGAGGCGCAAGATGTGACCGACGCGCTCCAGGAGCGTCGCGGCTGTCTGACGCGAGGGCTCGGGGCCGAGTACCGTGATCGCCGCCTTTCCAGGAGGGCCTTGCGCGATCCCGACCGTGCGAGGGCGCCCGCGCGGCACACGGACCGTAATCTCCAGCGTGAGAGCGTCCTCATCCGTTCGATTGGGCGGCAAATCGGCCACGCCATGAGAGGCGATCGTGCGGCGCAGGTCGACCGGCTCGCCGCCGGCGCCGACGAGGGCCAACTCTGCGTGCCAGGTCAACTCGCGGCGCTTGGGTCGTACTTCTGCTCCCACGGCGAGACGTCGAAGGCCTCCCCGGGAGTGCCGCCGAAGCACAAAACCATCGTCTTCGGCTCCTGCGACACGGCCGAGCGGATGACGTCCGGATCGGGGACATAGACAAACGTCCCGGCGGGCGCATCGATCTCTTCGCCGCCGATCGTGAAGCTGGCGTGCCCGCGCGCGACGTAATAGAGCTCTTCGTGACTCGTGCCGCTCTCGTCCGTCTCGTTGTGCTCGGCGATGACCGGCTCGTTCGCGCCTCGCGCGCCGAAGGCATTGGTTCCGAATGAGCTGATTCCGAAGTGGATCCGCAGCGGCCGCCATTCCGTTCCTTCGGCCTGGCCGTCATACGTCAACTCGGGGATCTCGTCGATGTGGATGACCTCGTAGCCCGCCTCGCCCATCGCTCCTCCTTTGTCGCCATGGACTACAACGCCGAGCCGTGGCTCAACGTTCCACCCGCAGGATGTCGCCGTCCCGCACGCCCCAGCGGGTGAACGCTCCTCTAGGGACTTCGAGTGCGCCGCGGAAGGCGACTCCGGGTCCGTAAACCCGGCACGGGTCCTGCTTGCACGGCGTCATGTCCAGGAGCTTGACGATGCGCCCGGTGCGGTCGTAGAAGGCGATCGAGAGGGGGATGAGCGTGTCCTTCATCCAGAAGCCCGCGTGGGTGTCCTGCGGGAACACGAAGACCATGCCGCTTTCGGATGGGAGCTCGGTGCGCCCCATCAGGCCGCGGGCCCGCTCGGCGGAGCTATCGGCGATCTCGACGTGGACGACGACGTCACCTGACGCGGTTTCGATGATCGCCTTCGAGCCGCCGCTGCCTCCGCAGGACGCGACCGCGAGGAGCGTGACGAGCAGGACACGGCGCATCGGTGCCAACATCTTCACCCGTGAGCGTGCTCGGGATCGACGTCGGCGGGACGTTCACCGACGCCGTGCTGCTCACGGACGGACGGCTGATGACGGCGAAGGTTCCGACGGCCGCGAGGCAGGAGGAGTCTGTCGTCGCGGCCGCCACGGCTGTCGGCGCCATGCGCGTCGAGCGGTTCACCCATGGAACGACGGTCGCGACGAACGCCCTTCTCGAGCGGAAAGGCGCCCGCACGGCATTCGTGGCGACAGCGGGCTTCGAGCACCTCCTCCATCTGCGCCGGCAGGCGCGCGCTCATCTGTACCGGCTGTGCGCCGAGCATCCGAAACCGCTGGTGCCGCTGGAGCGCTGCTACGGCGTCGCAGAGCGCGTGGGGCCGGAGGGGGTTATCGAAGAGCTCGATCTCGACTCCCTGCCCGCGATCGACGCGGAGGCAGTGGCTGTTTGCCTCCTCTTCTCCTTTCGTGATCCGACGCATGAGAAGCGGGTGGCCGACGAGCTGCGCCGACGGCTGCCGGGCGCGCATGTCGTCGCCTCGCACGAGGTCTCCCCTGAGTTTCGCGAATACGAGCGCGCGTCGACGACGGCGGTGGATGCGTATCTGGGCCCAGTGGTGTCCCGGTATCTGGGTGCCCTGGCCGAGGCGTGTGCCGACGCGGGGCTCCCGGAGCCGCTCGTCATGTGCTCTTCGGGCGGCGTCGCTTCGGTGGCGGAGGCCGCTCTGCATCCTGCCTGGGCGCTCGTTTCCGGTCCGGCTGCGGGTGCCGTGGGCGCTGCCCTCGTTGCGCGTCGTGCCGGCCTCGAGCGCGCCATCTCCTTCGACATGGGAGGGACGTCCACCGATGTCTCTCTCATCGCAGGCGGGCAGGCTCAACGCGCAGGCGACCGGGAGGTCGGGGGCTTCCCGCTCCGCCTGCCGACCGTCGACGTTCACACCGTCGGCGCGGGGGGCGGCTCGATCGTCTGGCATGACTCGGGGGGAGCCTTGCGCGTCGGGCCCGAGAGCGCGGGTGCCGATCCTGGCCCCGCGTGTTACGGGCGCGGTGGAACGCGTCCGACGGTCACCGACGCAAACCTCCTCCTCGGACGCCTGCCCGAGCGGCTTGCAGGGGGCGTCGAGCTCGACCGCGGAGCGGCGGAGCGTGCGATGGCGGGGATCGAGCCGGGGGCGGTGGTGGCCGCCGTGAACGCGGAGATGCTCCGCGCTCTGCGAGTGATCTCGGTCGAGCGCGGCCACGATCCGCGGGAGTTCGGCCTGGTCGCTTTCGGCGGCGCGGGCCCGCTGCACGCTTGCGAGTTAGCGGAGGAGCTCGGTGTGGGAACGGTGCTCGTGCCGGCGGCCGCTGGGGTTCTGTCCGCGCTTGGGCTGGTCGCGAGCGACGAGCGCCGCGATCGGGTGGTCTCGTACGTGCGGCTGCTCGACGACGTCGACGACGGCGATCTCCCGGCGAAGGGGGAGGCCGATTTGCGCTATCGCGGACAGTCGTTCGAGCTGACCGTTCCGCTCGGCGGCGACCTGGCGGAGAGCTTCCACAACGCGCACGAGGAGCGGTACGGATACTCGGATCGCGCGCGGCCCGTCGAGCTCGTCGCGGTGCGGACGGCCGAGGTGCGCCCCGGCCCGGAGCTTCACCTTCCCGCGGCCGGCACGTTGCGTGTCTCCGGGCCCGAGCTCGTGGAGCTCGACGGCGCGACTTGCTGGGTCCCCCCGGGGTGGGTGGGGGTTAGGGATGGGAAGGGAGATAGCACGCTGATCCTGACGAGATCGTGAAAATCGAGCTCCAAGTCATCGGCAGCGCGCTCCGCGCCGTCTGCGACGAGATGGGCGCCGCGCTCATCCGCTCCGCCTTCTCCGCCAACATCAAGGAGCGCCGCGATTGCTCGGCCGCTCTCTTCGCCGCCGACGGACGCATGGTCGCTCAAGCCGAGCACATCCCCGTCCACCTCGGGGCCATGCCCGAGGCCGTGGCCGCGGTCCGGGCGCTCGACCCCGCCCCGAACGACATCTTCATCCTCAACGACCCCTTCGCGGGCGGCACGCACCTCCCGGATATCACCCTCGTCACACGAACGGCAGTCGGCTTCGCTGTCACCCGAGCCCACCACGCCGACGTGGGCGCGAAGGAGCCCGGGAGCCTGCCTTCCGACTCGACGACTCTCGCGGACGAGGGCGTCGTCATCCCACCGACCCGTTTGGACGACCGCGTGCTCGAGCGGCTGATCTCGCAGATGCGGAATCCCGATGAGCGCCGTGGGGACATCAGGGCGCAACTCGCCGCTCACCGTCTCGCCGCGCGCCGCTTGGAGGAGCTCTGCGAGAGCCGCGGCGCGGATTCCGTCGCGGCCGCGATGGACGAGCTCTACGCCTACTCGGAGCGCCGTGTGCGCGCCGCCGTCGACCGGCTCCCCGACGGTCGTTACGAAGCCGTGGATTTCCTCGAGGGGCGTGAAGGCGAGCTCGAGATCCGCGCGACCGTGACTTTGACGGGTGACGAAATCGCGATCGACTTCAAGGGGACGGCGCCACAACACTCGGGAAATCTCAATTGCCCGTTGGCCGTGACCCGCTCGGCCGCGTACTTCGTCGTCCGCTGCCTCACCGATCCAGACGTTCCCGCCTCTGGCGGCGCCTTCGCGCCCGTGACGGTATCGGCGCCGGAGGGCTCACTCGTCAATGCGCGGCCGCCCGCCGCCGTCGCCGCGGGCAACGTCGAAACCTCGTGCCGAATCGTCGATGTGCTCTTTGCGGCGTTTGCCCAGGCGACCGAAGTGCCTGCCCAGGGGCAAGGGACGATGAACAACCTCACGCTGGGGAGCTCCGGCTTCACCTACTACGAGACGATCGGCGGCGGTCAGGGCGCCTGCCCGGACGCGGCTGGGCCCTCGGCCGTCCATGTGACGATGTCCAACACCCTGAATACGCCCGTCGAGGCGCTGGAGCTCGCCTATCCGCTGCGCGTTCGACGCTATGCGCTCCGACGAGGATCCGGGGGCGCTGGAGCGCGCCGCGGCGGCGACGGCGTCGTCCGAGAGCTCGAGGTGCTCGAGGCCTGCCGCTTCTCCCTGATCACGGAGCGGCGCGGGCGAGCGCCGCAAGGCGCCGCGGGAGGCCAGCCCGGAGACCGCGGGCGCAACCTGTTGAACGACGTAGACATACCCGCCAAGATCACGGGGGATCTCGAGCCCGGCGACATTCTCACCGTCGAGACGCCGGGCGGCGGCGGATACGGACGCGCCTAACCGAGCAAGGCGCCCTCGAGGGTCAGCAGCTTCTCCTTCCGCTCGAGGCCGCCCGCGTAGCCGACCAGGCTTCCACTCGATCCCACCACTCGGTGGCAGGGGACGACGATCGGGATCGGATTGCGGTTCAGGGCGCCTCCGACCGCGCGGGCCGCGCGCGGCCGGCCGATCTTGGCGGCCAGCCCTCCGTACGTGTCCGTCCGCCCGTACGGAACGCGCTGCAGCTCGGTGAGGACGAGTCGCTGGAAGCCGGGGAGGGACTCCAGGTCGACAGAGAGGTCGAAATCGCGCCGCTTCGAGGCGAAATACTCGTCCAGCTCGCGGCGCACATCGGTCAGCGGATTGGGAGACCGAAGCACGCGGACACCGTGCACACGCGCGAGGCTCTCGAGCTCCCGATCGGGATCGGGGTCGAAGGAGATGCGGCAGACACCGCGGTCGGTGGCCGCGACCAGAAGCTTGCCGATGGGGGAGTCCGTGAAGTCGTACGCGACGTCGAGCGCCCCTTCGGCGGAGGCGCGCGCGCGGAACGTCTGGTCGAGCTCGGCGGGAACGGTCATGTGATCCTCCTTCTCAACCTGCGCACGCCCGAGGAGGTGGCCTGACGAGCGGCTTCCTCGCTCGAGCCGAGCGCAGCGGCGATGTCGGCGTAAGGCAAGTCGTAGCCGTAGCGGAGCACGACGGCGGCACGCTCCTTCGCCGGAAGCTCTCCGGCGAGATGATCGAGCTCCGCGTAGGCGGGCCTCGGATCGTCGGCGGCCAACTCGGGCACCGTGCCGGCCGGCGCACGCCGCCGGCGCTCGTCGATCGCCACGCGGGTCGCGATCGTGAATGCCCAGGCGCGCAGATGGCGCGCATGCTCCAGGCGCGGATAAGCACGTAGCGCGCGCAGGAACGTCTCCTGGAAGGCGTCCTCTGCGGTCTCCCGACCGAGCAGGCGCACGAGATAGAGCCAGATTTCGTCGCGCGTCTCGGCGTAGAACCGCTCGAACGGGGGGATCGCCACGGCTTCCATCATCCGTTGTAACGACGAAGGCGGTCGAGGTGTGAGACTGCACGGCGATGAACCTCGCCGTTGTCGGACACGTCGAGTGGATCGAGTTCGTACGGGTCGACCGCGTCCCCGCCCGAGGCGAGATCGTGCACGCGCTCGAGACGTGGGCGGAGGCAGCCGGCGGCGGGGCCGTGGCTGCGGTGCAGCTCGCGCGGCTTGCCGGCGCAAGCACCCTCTTCACGGCGATCGGCGACGACGAGCTCGGCAAACGCGTCGCGCCCGCCCTCGCTGACTACGGAGTGCGCGTCCACGCCGCTATCCGGGCGGAGCCCCAGCGGCGGGGGTTCACGTTCGTCGACGCCGCGGGCGAGCGGACGATCACCGTGATCGGAGAGCGTCTGGGGCCGCGGCGCTCGGACGATCTCCCGTGGGACGAGCTCGCGGAGATGGATGCCGTCTATTTCGTCAGCGGCGACCCGGCTGCCGCGAGAGCGGCCCGCGGCGCGAGAGTCCTCGTAGCCACCGCCCGGTCGCTCGCGGCCCTGAGGGAGGCTCGCGTCGACCTCGATGCTCTCGTGCGCAGTCGCAACGACGCAGGGGAGACCTACAAGCCGGGTGACCTCGATCCGGCGCCTCGGATCGACGTCGCCACCGTGGGCCAGCTCGGGGGCACCTTCACGGTCGAGGGCGGCCCGAGTCACTATCAGGCCGCCGCTGTGCCGGGACCGGTGCACGACACATACGGCGCCGGGGACAGCTTCGCCGCCGGGCTTACTTACGGGCTCGGAGAAGGGCTACCGGTCGACGAGGCGATCGCTCTCGCCGCTCGCACAGGAGCCGCCGCGCTGGCGAGGCGTGGTGCTCACGGGGTCTAACCCGCGCTCTTGAGCTGCTCCAGGATGTAGCCCGCGTACCAGGCGGGCCAGTCCTCGTCGCGGTACCCGAGCTCTCGCTCGAACTCGGCGTGCGCACGCTCAGCTTCCCGCAGGAGCTCGGCGAGCCGTTCCTTCGTCAATTCCGACGTTTCCACGCGTCCTCCTTTTTGTGGGCCTCAGGGGTTGCCAAGTGGGAGATAGTGGTTTACAGTGGGAGAAAGTGGGAGATAGGAGCCAGGCGGTTCGATGCTACTCGGCGAGTACGAGCACACCCTCGATGAGAAAAACCGACTCACGCTTCCGGCCAAGTTTCGCCAAGCGCTGGGAGGCGGTGTCGTGGTCACGCGCGGCATGGACGGCTGCCTGTTCGTCTTCACGCGCGACGACTGGGGTACCTTCGTGTCGGCGCGCCTCGAGGGGCTCAACCCATTCAGCCGCGAGGCACGGCAGATGAGCCGCTTCATGTTCGCGGGCGCGACGGAAACGGAACTGGACAAGCAGGGCCGCATTATGTTGCCGCCGGCGCTCATGGAGCACGGACGCCTGGGCCGTGAAGTCGTCGTCGCCGGGGTCCGGGACCACGTCGAGATCTGGGACCGCGCCGCCTGGCGCGAACAGCTCAAAGAGGTCGAAGGGAGTGTGGAGCTTGTTGCCGAGCGCCTTGCAGCGAAGCAGGACTGACCACGTCCCCGTCCTCGCCGAGGAGGTGCGGGAGCTCCTCGCGGTCCAGCCCGGTGAGACCGTTGTCGACGCCACCTTTGGAGCCGGCGGCCACGCACGTCTGCTCGCAGCCGACCTCGAAGGGAAGGGGCGCTTCATCGCAGTCGACCGCGACGCAACGGTGCGCCCGTACTTCGAGAGCTTCGAACGCGGTGCAGGCGTGCAGGCTCGCTTCCTGCGCGGAGACTTCGCCGTCGTACTCTCCCAGCTTGCAGACAACGGCGTTGAAGCCGACGCCGTTCTCCTCGACCTCGGTGTTTCGAGTATGCAAATCGACCGTCCCGAGCGCGGGTTTTCGTACGCCGTGGACGCGCCGCTCGACATGCGGATGGATCCGTCCGGCCCGCTCACCGCGGCCGACGTCGTGAACGAATGGGATGAGCGCGAGCTCGCGACCATCTTCCGCCGATACGGTGAGGAGCGCTTCTCGAGGCAGATCGCACAGGCACTCGTTCGCCGCCGCAAGGAGCGGCCCTTCGAGCGCACCGCCGACCTCGTCGAGGTCGTCAAGGCCGCGATCCCGGCGCCGCGGCGCTTCGGCGATGGCCATCCCGCGAAGCGCGTGTTCCAGGCGCTGCGCATCGCGGTCAACGACGAGCTTGCGTCGCTCGAGCGCGCGCTTCCCGCCGTCCTCTCGATGCTCCGTCCGGGCGGGCGTGTGGCGGTGATCAGCTTCCACTCGCTCGAGGACCGGATCGTGAAGCGCTTCTTCGTGGCACAGGCGAAAGGCTGCACTTGCCCGCCCGATCTTCCCGTTTGTGTGTGCGGGCGCGAGCCGACGCTGCGCATCCTCACGCGCAAGGCGGTTCGTCCCTCCCCCCACGAGATCGCCGAGAACCCTCGTTCCGCCTCAGCCCGCCTCCGCGTCGCCCAGAAACCGGAGGAGGCGTGATGGCGAGCTTCGCGCCCGCCCAGGCCCGCCCCTATGACGCGCCGAAGCCTCGCACGCGAGTTCGCCGGGAGCCGGCGCGGCGCGCGGTTCGCCCGCGCGTCGCGCCGGACACGCGTTCCGCCCCGAGAGTCGCCGGCGGCGTGCTCTGGATCGCGGTCATCGCTGTCCTGCTCGCGGGGATCGTCGCTCTGAACGTGGCGGCCCTGCGCCTCAACGTCCGCGTCGAGCAGCTGGACGGGGAGAAGCAGAAGCTGGCCGCGCAGCGCGATGCCCTCCAGACGAAGCTCTCGACGGCCATTGCGGCGGGGAGAATCCAGGGCCTCGCGGTCGACCATCTCGGTCTGGTCGCGCCCGACTCGACAACGTACCTCGAGCTGAAGCGTCGCCGCCGGTAGGCCAATGAGCGTCCGGCTCGCGAACCGGCGCATTCGTCTTCTCGGCGCGTCGTTCGCGCTCGTCTTCGCCTTTGCGCTCGTGCGCGCGGGGTGGTTGCAGGCAATCCGCGCTCCATCACTGGACCGGCTCGCGGCGAGCCAGCATCGTGAGACGATCGAGATCCCCGCCCACCGCGGAACGATCTACGACCGCGTCGGTCTCGAGTTGGCGATCGGCTCGCCCACGATCACCGTCTACGCGAACCCTCGGCAAATTCAGGATCCGCGGGCAGTCGCGGTCGCGGCTGGGCAGGAGCTCGATCTGGATCCCGACGAGCTCTACCCGCTGCTTGCCGACCGTTCCAAGGGTTTCGTCTATGTGGCTCGGCAGGCCGATCCCGAGAAGGCCGAGGCGCTCAAGCGGCGCGGGATCGTCGGACTCGGCTTCTATCCGGAGGAGAAGCGGATCTACCCGCAACGGCGCGTCGGCGCGTCAGTCGTCGGGTACGCAGGCCTCGACAACAAGGGTTTGGCGGGTCTCGAGCTGGCACTCGATCCGACGTTGAGCGGGAAGCAGGGGGAGAAGACGATCGTGAAGGATCCGTTTGGACGCACGCTCGAGGTCGTAGGCTCGAAGCCTGAGGTGGACGGTCGCGACGTCTACTTGACGATCGACCACACGCTGCAGGGACAGGTCGAGCGCATCCTCAGCGAGACGCAACAGCGCTGGTCCGCCAAGTCTGCGAGCGCAGTCGTCATGGACCCGCGCACGGGAGGCATCCTCGCGCTCGCGGTCGAGCCCGGGTACGACGCAAACCGCTTCTCGCGGACCTCCGACGACCGCAAGCGCAACCGGGCCGTTACCGACACATATGAGCCCGGGTCGACCTTCAAGATCGTGACGATCTCGGGTGCGTTGGAGACGGGGCTCGTCACGCCCCGGACGAAGTACAGGCTGCCGCCACAGATCCAGGTGGCTGATCGCAAGATCCACGACGCCGAGTCGCGCGGCACCGAGACGATGACCGTGGAGCAAATCCTGTCGCACTCGTCCAACGTTGGCGTCGTCACCATCGCGGAAGCGCTCGGCAAGGCGCGCATCTCGGAATGGATCCGGCGCTTCGGCTTCGGTCACCGGACCGGGATCGAGTTCCCCGGGGAAACGCGCGGCATCGTCCTGCCGCCGAGCCGCTGGTCTGGCTCCACGATCGGGAACGTGCCGATCGGCCAGGGCATCGCGGTCTCGGCGCTACAGATGATCGCTGCGTACGCGGCCATCGCCAACGATGGGGTATGGGTGCAACCACACCTCGTCGAGCGTGTCGGCGGTGGCCGGGTGATTCAGCCGAGGCGGCGCCGAATCATGTCGGTGCGGACGGCGCATCAGGTGCGGCGAATGCTTCGCGACGTCGTCGAAGAGGGGTCGGGAACGGCCGCGCAGGTGCCGGGCTACCGGATCGCCGGCAAGACCGGGACGGCGGCAAAGCCGGATTCGCACGGGGGTTACTCGAGTTACTACTACGTGGGCTCCTTCGTCGGCTTCGTCCCGGTGAAGAAACCGCGTCTCGTCATTCTGGTGACGGTGGACGAGCCGAGGGGCGCGATCTTCGGTGGCGTGGTGGCGGCACCCGCCTTCGCCGAGATCGCCAAGTTCGCGCTCCAGTACCTCGAAGTGCCGCCTGATTGATATACGGGGCCACCCCGTACCACCACCCGCCTTCGAGCGTACTGACAAACGAAGCGCGAATGGTGCGCGGAGGGTCAAAAAATCGTGCAAATCAGGCGATTTCCCGACTGCTCTGCTCGCCAGTCACCGCGCACGCCGTTGGTAGAATCACGCGCCATCGAGCTCGAGCTTCTGAGCCAGGCGGCACGCGCCGAGCGCACCGTCAACCCCGTCCCCACCGAAGTCACCGATCTCGCGTACGACACGCGCCGCGTGACGCCGGGGGCGCTCTTCGTCTGCATCCCTGGCCTCAAAGCGGACGGTCACGACTTCGCGGCGGAAGCCGTCGCCAACGGCGCGAGCGCGCTGATCGTCGAGCGCCCGCTCGAACTCGCGGTTCCGCAGCTCCTCGTCGCCGACGCCCGGGAAGCCATGGCACTCGCGGCCGATGCGTTCTTCGGACAGCCGACCCGCGAGCTCGAGGTCGCCGGCGTCACGGGGACGAACGGGAAGACGACCACCGCCTTCCTGCTCTTCTCCATCCTCGCCGCCGCCGGTCGCCGTCCCGGCCTCCTCGGCACGATCGAGAATCGCGTCGGCGGCGAGCGCCGCCCGGCCATCCGCACGACGGCCGAGGCGATCGACCTCCAGCGCACCTTCCGCGAGATGCTCGAGGCTGGCGATCGCAGCTGCGCGATGGAGGCGACGTCACACGGGTCGGCACTGAAACGCCTCCTCGGTGTCCGCTTCCGCGCTCTCGTCTTCACCAACCTGAGCCAGGACCATCTCGACTTCCACGGGACGATGGAGGAGTACTTCGATGCCAAGCGGCGCCTCTTCACGGAGCCCGACGTGGACGGAAACAGGCCGCCCGCGGCCATCAACGTCGGCGATCCGCACGGCCGCAAGCTCGCCGACGAACTGCGGGAGCTCGGCGAACATCCCGTCGAATTCGGCCTCGGCGACGCGGCCAGGCTCGAGGTCACGGGGGCGGGTTCTACCTTCACGTACGGCGGTCTGGAACTCACAACGCGCCTCCGCGGCCGCTTCAACGTGGAGAACGTCCTCGGGGCCGTGGCTGCGTCGCGCCTGCTCGGGATCGAGGACGACGGGATCGCAGCAGGCGTCGCGCACCTGGCGGGCGTGCCCGGGCGCTTCGAGGCCGTCGACGAGGGGCAGCTCTTCACGGTCATCGTCGACTACTCCCACAAGCCGGTCGCGCTCGAGTCGGTGCTGAACGAAGCTCGCGGCCTTACCGACGGCCGGTTGCTCTGCGTTTTCGGTTGCGGCGGTGACCGTGACCGCGGCAAGCGGCCGCTCATGGGCGAGATCGCCTCTCGGCTCGCCGACGTGGTCGTGGTTACCTCCGACAACCCCCGCTCGGAGGATCCGCAGGCGATCATCGCGGAGATTCTCGAAGGGGTCACGAAACGCGTCGACGTGGAGCCCGACCGCCGCGCCGCGATCACCAAGGCGCTCGAGGAGGCGCGCGCCGGCGATGTCGTCGTGATCGCCGGCCGAGGACACGAGCAGCGCCAGGAGCTCGCCGACCGAACGATCCCGTTCGACGACCGCGAAGTTGCGCGCGACGCGCTCAGGCGGCTGCAGGCGGCTGCGTGAGCGTTCGGGAGGCTGCGGCATGATCGAGCTGACGCTGGACGAGATCGCGGAGTTGGCTCCGGGCAAGCTCCTGCGTGCCGAGGAGGCCGATCGCGTCAGCGGCGTCCAGATCGATTCGCGCCTCGTCGGGCCCGGCGACCTCTTCGTCGCCGTGGGTCGTGGGGCCGAGTTCGCGGACGACGCGCTGGCGGCAGGCGCAGCCAGCGCGCTCATCCCCGAGGACGCCTTCGGGGCGCTCGCCGCGCTCGCGCGCGCGGTCCGAAGCCGCTCCAACGCCAAGGTCGTCGCGGTCACCGGCTCGACGGCGAAGACGTCGACCAAAGACATTCTCGGAGCTCTGTGCACGCCGCACGCACGTACGGTTGTCGCGGAGGGAAGCCAGAACAACGAGATCGGGCTTCCGCTCACCCTCTGCCGGATCGAGCCGGACACCGAGATCGCCATCGTCGAGATGGGCATGCGTGGAGTCGGTCAGATCGCAGAGCTCTGCGAAATCGCACGGCCCGACATCGGGATCATCACGACAGTCGGCCCGGTGCACCTCGAGCTGCTCGGGACGATCGAGAAGGTGGCGGCGGCGAAGGCCGAGTTGATCGAGGCGCTGCCGCCGGGCGGAACCGCCGTCGTTCCCGCCGGGGAGCCGCAGCTCGAGCCCTACCTCCAACGGGAAGACATCGAGATCGTCCGCTTCGGTGAGGGCGGTGACGTCAGCCTGGCCTACTTCGCGGCGGAAAGCGGGCGGTCTCGCCTCAAGGTGGAAGCCTTCGGTCGTCCGCTCACGATCGAATTCGCCTTCTCGGGGCGTCATAACGCTGTGAACGCGCTCGCTGCGCTCGCCGCCTACCACGCGCTCGGCCTCCCTCTGAAGAAGGCGCAGCGCGGCGCTCGGCACGTCAAGCTCTCGCGCTGGCGCGGGGAGGAAGCGCCGCTTCCCGGCGACGGCATCCTCATCAACGACTGTTACAACGCCAACCCACTCTCGATGACGGCGGCACTGGAACATCTCGCCGAGCGCGCCGGCGATCATCGCAAGGTCGCAGTCCTCGGGGACATGGCCGAGCTGGGCCCAGGCGCTCCTGCTTACCACCGGGAAGTAGGGGCGGCGGCCTCGCGTGCCGGTGTCGACGTGCTCCTCGCCGTGGGTCCCCTTGCCCGCGCGTACCTCGACGGCGCGAGGGGTGTACCGACCACCCGCTGGGCGCCGACCGTGGAGCAGGGCCTGGCGGCGCTGCGCCAGCTCCTGCAACCCGGTGACTACGTCCTCGTCAAGGGCTCCCGGGCGATGGGGCTCGAGGCGATCGGCGAAGCCGTCGCCGTCGTCCCGGCCTGAGACTAGGCTCCTGCCGTGGTTCAGGTCCTCCTCGCGGGCGTGATCTCCATGGTCATCTCGATCCTGGCCGGGCCCAAGTTCATCGACTTCTTGCGCAAGAACGAGTTCGGGCAGCAGATCCGCGAGGAGGGGCCCCAGGGCCACGTGATCAAGCAGGGGACGCCGGCCATGGGCGGCCTCCTGATCATGCTCGCGATGTCGCTCCCGTTCCTGATCTTCTCGAAGCACACACTGCCGGCCTTGACGGCTTTCTTCGTCGCGCTCGGCTGCGCCGCGATCGGCTTCGTCGACGACTGGACGAAGATCGCCCGACGCCGGTCCCTCGGGCTGGCCGGCCGCTGGAAGCTGCTCTGGCTCGCGGGAATCACGGTCATCGTGGGCTTCGTCGCCCACGACCGCGGCTTCGCCACCGAGATCTACATCCCGGTCGTCGACGTCACCCTGCCGCTTTCCTACGCGTGGTACGTCCTCCTCTTCTTCATCATCGCGGGCGCCTCGAACGGGGTGAACCTGACCGACGGGATCGACGGCCTCGCCGCGGGGACGACGACCATTGCGCTCCTCACCTACACGGCCATGACGCTCGTCGCCGCGCTCTCGACCGTGCGCCGTGGAATCCCGGCCGACCCCGTCGACCTGGACCTCGCCATCCTGGGAGCAAGCCTCATCGGGGCCTCCATCGGTTTCCTCTGGTACAACGCCTTCCCCGCGCAGGTCTTCATGGGGGACACCGGGTCGATGGGCCTCGGGGGCGCGCTCGCCGCCTTCGCGATCATGACGAAGACCGAGCTCTTGCTCCTCCTGATCGGCGGCATCTTCCTCATCGAGGCGCTCTCCGTGATCGTCCAGGTGCTCTCGTTCAGGTGGCTTGGGAGGCGCGTCCTGCTCATGGCGCCGCTTCATCACCACTTCGAGATGAAGGCGTGGTCAGAGACGCGAATCATGGTGCGCTTCTGGATCGCCACCGCGATTCTCTGCGCCTGCGGCTTCGTCCTCTACTACGCGTTCTTCTCGAACTTCAATTCGCTTGCTAGCTGAGAAGGCGCTGGTTCTCGGGCTCGCCCGCTCGGGCGAGGCGGCCGCGCTCGCGCTTGTCCGCCGCGGGGTCAGCGTCCTCGGCGTCGACATGGACGAGCACCTCGATGCGGGCAGGCTTCGCGCAGCGGGCGTCGAAGTCGTGCTCGGCGCGGACGACCCCGAGCTCCTCGACGGCATGGACCTGCTCGTCAAAAGCCCCGGTGTTCCAGCGGAGGCCCCTCTCGCGGCCGCCGCGCGGGAGCGTGGGCTGACGATCTGGAGCGAGGTCGAGCTCGGCTCGCGTCTCTTCGCGAATCCCATCCTCGGGATCACGGGAACGAACGGGAAGACGACCACGAGCGAGCTGCTCGGCGCGGTGTTTCGGGCCGCCGGAAGGCCGGTCGCAGTGGCCGGCAACGTCGGCCGCCCGCTGACCGGGCTCGACGGCTCGCTCACCGAGGACGCATGGATCGTCTGCGAGCTCTCCAGCTTCCAGCTCGAGGACATCGAGGAGTTCCGGCCCCGCATTGCCGTTCTCCTCAACCTCACGCCGGACCACATGGATCGACACGCGAACATGGACGACTACCGGGCCGCAAAGCTCCGCATCTTCGAGAACCAGACCCCGGAGGACGTCGCCATCGTGCCGGCCGGGTTCCAGGGCATTCCTGGCGCCGCCCGCCGAGTGGAGTTCTCTCTGGTCGACGAGCTGCCGGCCGAGCCGGAGATTCCCGGAGAGCACAACCGCGAAAACGCAGCCGCCGCCACCGCAGCTGCGCGCGCCGCCGGTGTCCCCGACGCGGCGATCGCCGAGGCGCTCCGCACCTTCCAGGGCGTCCCGCACCGGCTCGAGCTCGTCCGCGAGGTGAACGGCGTCCGCTTCGTCAACGACTCGAAGGCCACCAACCCGGAAGCCGCCGAGCGCGCCCTCTCCGCCTACCCGCCCGGTATCCGGTTGATCCTCGGCGGCAGCCGCAAGGGCAGCTCCTTTTCGGCGCTCGCCCGGGGCGCGCGCTCCTCCGGCGTCGCACAGGCTTATCTGATCGGCGAATCCGCCGATGACCTCGCGGAGGCGCTCGCAGCGGAGGGCGTGCGCTTCACCTATTCGGCGGATCTCGAGACCGCCGTCCGCGACGCATTTGCGGACGCGGAGCCGGGCGAGGTGATCCTCCTCTCGCCGGCGTGCGCGAGCTTCGACCAGTTCCGGGACTTCGAGGAGCGGGGCGAGCTCTTTCGGGAGCTCGTCGAATCATTGTGAAGCGCCGCGGTGGTCCGCAGCTCGAGTACCACCTGCTCGTTCTCGTCACGCTCGCGCTCGTCGCGTTCGGGCTGGTGATGGTCTACAGCGCGAGCTCGGCGCGCGCCCTGCTCGGCTCCGATGATCCCGCGTACTACCTCAAGCGCCAGGCGCTATACGCGGTCATGGGCCTGATCGCGCTCGTGTTCTTCTCACGCTTCGACTACCGCAGGCTGCAGCTCGCCGCGGGCCCGCTGCTGCTCGCCAGCTTCTTCCTCCTCGTGGCCGTGCTCGGGATCGGCGTGGCGGTCAACGGCGCCCGCCGGTGGATCCCGCTGGGGCCGCTCGCCTTCCAGCCTTCCGAGCTGACGAAGCTCGCACTCGCCCTTTGGACGGCGACGCTTCTCGCGCGGAGACCGGCGCCGCAAACGCTCGGTGAGCTCCTGCGCCCGATCGGCCTCGTGGTGGGCGCCTCGTGCGCGCTCATCCTCGTCGAGCCGGACCTCGGCTCCGCACTTGCGATCGGGATCATGGTCAGCGCGGTCCTGCTCGTCTCGGGAACGCCCGTGAAGACCCTGTTCGCCTCTGGTGGCGTGGCGGGGACAATCGTTCTGGCGGCGATCTGGCTCGAGCCCTATCGAAGGGCGAGGATCTTCGCCTTCCTCGACCCCTGGCACGACCCTCAGGGAGCGGGCTTCCAGATCGTCCAGGCGATGATCGCGCTCGGATCCGGTGGAATCTTCGGCGTCGGGCTGGGGGAGAGCGTGCAGAAGATCTACTACCTGCCCGAGGCGTCCACGGACATGATCTTCGCGATCATCGGCGAGGAGCTCGGGCTTGTCGGGGTGATCGCCGTAATCGCCGCCTTCGGGCTCTTCGCGTACGCGGGCTTCAACATCGCGCTCCGCTGCAAGGATCCGTTCGGGAAGCGGCTCGCGGCGGGCCTCACGGCGCTCATCTGCGGGCAGGCCGCGGTGAACGTGAGCGCGGTCATGGGGCTCGCGCCGCTCACGGGCATCCCTCTTCCATTCGTCTCTTACGGGGGCTCGAGCCTGGTCGTCGGCCTCGCCTCCGTGGGCATCCTCCTTAACATCGCCGTCAACCGTGGCATCGCAGCTGTCTCCGAAGTGCCTGATCGCCGCCGGCGGGACGGCCGGACACGTGTTACCCGCGCTCGCAGTCGCGGAAGCGCTCC
Source organism: Gaiellaceae bacterium (assembly GCA_036506175.1). Lineage (GTDB taxonomy): Bacteria > Actinomycetota > Thermoleophilia > Gaiellales > Gaiellaceae > JAIBJP01. Next base: position 17,069 of record DASXSE010000077.1, on the reverse strand, counting down.
GGTCTCGGGGCGCGAGCGTCGCGTTCGCGTCCAACGCTGAGTCGCGGCTCGTTCACGACGCGGGCTTCGAGCTGGACGTCTTCCGCGTGGAAGGGTTTCCGCGACGGCCGGGGATTGCGCTCGCCCGGGCACTCGGGGAGGCGGCCCTCGCCGTCCCGGCATGCATTCGAATCCTGCGGCGCCGCCGTCCCGACGTGGTCCTCGGCGGAGGCGGCTATGTCGCGGGGCCCATGGTGGCGGCCGCGGGCACGCTGAGGATTCCAGCCGGGTTGACCGAGGCTGACGCGGAGCTGGGGCTGGCAAATCGCCTTGCCGCGCCGTTCGCGAAGCGGGTCTTCTTGTCCTTTCCGATTGTTGGATTGCGCGGCTCCAAGTACGAGGTCGTCGGGCGTCCGATCCCTCAGCGGTCGCGGCCGGTCCCGCGGGAGGAGGCCCGGCGCAAGTTCGATCTGCCCGACGCGGGCCACGTCGTCCTCGTTTTCGGTGGAAGCCAGGGGGCCCGCATGCTCAACGACGCGGCCGTCGAAGCTTTTGGTGCGGAGGGGCCCGCCGTCCTTCATCTCTCCGGCGAACGCGACTACGCGCAGCTCGTGCCGCGCGTCCGGCGCGAGGACTATCGACTGCTGGCGTTCACCGACGACTTCGGCGCCGCGCTCTCGGCTGCCGACCTCGTCGTCGCGCGCGCCGGCGGCTCCGTCTGGGAAGTCGCCGCAGCCGGCCGGCCGGCGCTACTCGTCCCCTATCCGCACGCGACGGCCGACCACCAGGCGAAGAACGCGCGCTATTTCGAGCAAGGTGGGGGAGCGGTCGTCGTCCCCGAGGCGAAGCTCGATCTTCGCAACCAAGTCGGGGACCTGCTGGCTCAGCCCGCCCGGCTACAAGAGATGGGAGAGGCGATGCGCAAGCTTGCGAGGCCCGACGCCGCGGACGTCATCGCGAAGGAGTTGATCGCCCTTGTCGCCGTTTGAAGGCCGACGGCTCTGGTTCGTCGGCATCGGCGGAGCTGGGCTCTCCGGCTATGCGGTGGTCGCCCAAGCCTGGGGTGGGGAGGTTGGCGGGTGGGATCGCCATGAGACGCCGTACCTGGAGCACGTTCGCGCCGCCGGGATACCGGTGACCATCTCGCCGGAGCCCCCTCCGGCGCCGGGAGGCTGGGAATCCGTCGTCTCCACCGCCTTCCGCGGGAAGGCGGAAGGCACCTCGCGTGCGGACTTCCTCGCCGAGCTCGTTTCGCACGCCAGGGCGATCGTCGTCGCAGGCGCGCACGGGAAGACGACGACCGCGGCCATGATCGCCTTCGTCCTCGACCGGCTCGGGCTCGACCCCTCGTTTCTCATCGGCGGCGAGGTTCCCCAGCTCGGCGGGAACGCTCGAGCGGGAAGCGGCTGGCTCGTCGTCGAGGGTGACGAATCCGACCGCACGGTCTTCGGCCTCACCGCCGAGATCGCGGTCATCACGAACGTCGACCTCGACCACCACACGACGTTTTCCTCAGCCACGGAGTTGGACGACGCGTTCGCGGAGTGGGCCCGGGGCCTGGCCCCGGGACAGGTCGTTTGGGGACGCGATCTGGAGCCCGTCGACTTCGAGCTCGCCGTCCCCGGAGAGCACAACCGGCTGAATGCCGCGTGCGCTCTCGCAGCGCTGCAGCTGGCAGGCGTGGCGCCAGACGACGCCGTTGCCGCGTTGAAGGAGTTTGGCGGCGCCGGACGCCGCCTCGAGGATCGCGGCGAAGCGGGCGGCGTGCACATCCTCGACGATTACGGGCACCATCCGGCCGAGATCACGGCAACGCTCGCCGCGGTCAAAACGCTCGCCAACGGCGGCCGAGTGCTCGTCCTCTTCCAGCCGCACCTCTATTCACGGACGCAGCACCTCGTCGCGGAGCTCGCCGAGGCGCTCAGCGGCGCCGATCTCGCCGCGGTGACGGACATCTATCCCGCGCGCGAGGACCCGCTCGAAGGTGTCAGCGGCAAACTCGTCGTCGACCGCCTGACAGAGGTTCGCCCCGGAATGCGTGTCGGCTGGACTCCGACAATCGAACAGGGCGCCGAGTTCCTCGCTGCGTTCGCGCGCGCCGGAGATCTGGCGCTGACGATCGGCGCCGGCAACGTCGATGAAGCGGTCCCGCTCCTGCTGCAGAGGCTCGCGCGTTGAGGCTCGAAGAGGGCGTCAGCCTCTCCAGGTTCACGACGATCGGCACCGGAGGCCCCGCGCGCTGGTTCGGTCGTCCCGAAAGCGTCGAAGAGCTGGTCGAGCTGCTCGCCTGGGCGCAGGAGAATGACCTGCCGGCGGCGCCCATCGGCCTCGGGTCGAACCTGCTCGTTGCCGACGACGGCGTCGATGGACTCGTTCTGAAACTCGACGGAGTCCTCGCCGCCGCGACGGCGGAGGACGGCCGCCTGATCGCAGGCGGGGGCGCGCCACTCGCCGTCTGCCTGCATAGGGCGCGGGCGGCGGAGCTTGGGGGCCTCGAGTTCGTCTGCGCCATCCCCGGAACCGTCGGCGGCGGCGTCTGGATGAACGCGGGCGCCTACGGCAGCGACATCTCCTCCGTGCTCGTCAAGGCACGCGTGGCGGATGCCCGTGGTGCGAACTGGCGTACGCCGGCCGAGCTCGGGCTCCACTACCGCCGTTCCGATCTCGTCGCCGGACAGATCGTGGCCGCAGCCGAGTTCCGCCTCGAGCCCAGGCCGGGCGCTGAGATCAAGGCGACGGTGGCCGAGATGCAGGCAAAGCGCAAGGCCGCCCAGCCGACGAACAAGCGCACCTTCGGAAGCGTGTTCAAGAATCCGGACCACGAGCTCACCGCAGGCCGCATGCTCGAGGCGTCCGGCCTGAAGGGCCACCGGATCGGCGGCGCCCAGATCTCACCGAAGCACGCAAACTTCATCGAGAACGCGGGCGACGCGACCTCAGCCGACGCGCTTGCGCTCATCGCCGAAGCGCGCCGACGTGCGGTCGAGAGGTTCGGCGTCCGGCTCGAGCCCGAGGTGCAGCTTCTGGGGCGAATCGAGATCCTTCCCTGATGGGGTAGGGAGCAAGGGGTCCGTGCCGAACTGTCCGTCGTGGGCCGCCTCGCGCTCGTTCAGCCGCGCTCGGTCCGGGACGGTCTCGCCGTCCCGTGGCGCCGTGCGGCCTTGGTCACCGGAGTCGCTGTCGCAGTCCTCCTCCTTCTCTACGTCGCGGCTCGAGAGACGGCCGTTTTCGCCGTGCGGACCGTCGAGATCTCCGGAGCCTCCCCGGACGTTCGGCGGGCGGTTCGCACGGTCACGGATTCGCTCGAAGGTCAGAGTCTCGTCTCGCTCGACGGCGGCAAGCTGATCCGCGAGCTGGAAGCGCTTCCCTCCGTGCGAAGCGCGACCTACGACCGCGCGTTCCCGAACACCCTGCGCCTCTTCATCACGCCGGAGCCGCCCGTGGGCGTCGTCCACCTCGGATCCGATCGTTGGGTCCTGTCCGCGCGCGGACGCGTGATCGCGCCCGTGCCCGCTGGATCAGCCATTCGCCTGCCGCAGTTCCACGCGCAACCGGCCCCCGAGATGAAGCCAGGCGCGTTCGTCACGGATCCAAGGTCGCAGACGATTCTCTCTGCCCTCGCACTCGTTCCGAAGGATTTTCCGAGCCGGATCTACAGCGCCCTCCTCGTCAACGGGGAGCTGACCTTCAACCTGCGCGCGGGTTGGGGACGACCGGAGCTCCGGCTCGGCGAGCCCGTCGACATCGGCGCGAAACTCGCCGCCGCTGGGCTCGTGTTGCGCTCAATCGCGCCCAGCGATCGCGGTTCGGTCGGATATCTCGACGTGAGCATCCCCGAGCGTGTCGTCGTCGGCCCGATCGTTTCAACTCTCAACTCTCAAGTAGAGCCTGAGACTTTGTCCACAACTTCCCTGCAAATGCCAGGTTGACATCATGGGCAGGGCCGCGTACCCTCAGGCCCCACGCTCAAGCTGAGCTAGAGAATCTCGGAGAGGGACGAGAGTGAGAGATCAGTCGGGAACCTTCCTGGCCGTCATCAAAGTGGTCGGCGTCGGCGGTGGCGGCACGAATGCCGTCAATCGCATGATCGAGGCCGGCCTGCGCGGCTGCGAGTTCGTGGCCGTGAACACCGATGCGCAGGCGCTGCTCATGTCGGAGGCCGAGCAGAAGCTCCACATCGGGACGCACCGCACGCGCGGCCTCGGAGCCGGCGCGGACCCCGTCGTCGGTGAGGAAGCCGCGCTCGAGAGCCGAGACGAGATCAAAGAGGCCCTCAAAGGCGCTGACATGGTCTTCATCACCGCCGGCGAGGGTGGCGGCACGGGCACGGGCGGTGCTCCGATCATCGCGGAGATCGCCCGGGACGATCTGAAGGCGCTCACCGTCGGCGTCGTGACCCGGCCCTTCCACTTCGAAGGACGAAAGCGCGCCGACCAGGCTCAGACCGGAATCACGAACCTTCGTGACAAGGTCGACACGCTCATCATCATCCCGAACGACCGGTTGCTGCAGGTCGTCGAGAAGCGCACGTCGGTCGTCGACGCTTTCCGCCTTGCGGACGAGGTCCTACGCCAGGGCGTCCAGGGCATCACGGACCTGATCATGGTTCCCGGTCTTGTCAACCTCGACTTCGCCGACGTGCGGACGATCATGACCGACGCGGGCTCCGCGCTCATGGGCATCGGCGAGGCCGACGGGGAGAACCGCGCCGCCGAAGCCGCCCGGGAGGCCGTTTCGTCGCCGCTCCTCGAGGCATCCGTCGAAGGCGCCACGGGCATCCTCCTGAACATCACCGGCGGGCCCGATCTCGGGCTGTTCGAGGTGAACGAAGCGGCGGAGGTCGTCACCGGCGCAGCCGACCTGAACGCGAACGTGATCTTCGGTGCCGTCATCGACGACGGCATGGAGGGCAAGGTGCGCGTGACGGTGATCGCCACGGGTTTTGACCGCAGCCTGCGCCGCGAGCGGCGCGAGGTGGAGACGGGCGAGCGCGAACGTGAGCGTGAGCCGGTGAGCGGCGGCTTCGACGTCCCCGCCGACGTGCTCGAAGTCCCTTCCTTCCTCCGCCGCCGGTAGCGCTAGCCGCCCTGGACGGCGACCCAGCCGGGCAAAGCCCGGCCTTGCGCGGCCTAACGACGCTCGCGGCAGGATGCTGCGCTCGCGGACCCTCGCCGTACCACCGGCGTACTGTTCTCGGGCCCGCTCGGCTTGCCTCCCTTGCGAGCCTCGTCCAGGACGCCTAGCGTGAGTTACCGCACTTCTCATACGCTCGCGGCCGTGCGCGCGCCGCGGGAGCCGTTTCGCATCAAGATGGTCGAGCCCATCCGCTCGACGACGCGTGAAGAGCGCGATAGGGCGCTCGACCACGCGGGCTGGAACCTCTTCCAGGTCGCCGCGCGCGACGTCGAGCTCGACCTCCTGACGGACTCCGGCACCGGCGCGATGAGCCAGACGCAATGGGCGGCGCTCATGCGCGGCGACGAGTCGTACGCCGGGTCGCAGAGCTTCGAGCGGTTTCGGCAGGCGGTGCTCGAGGTTCTCGGCTTCCAGTTCGTCGTCCCGGCCCATCAGGGCCGCGGGGCCGAGAGCGTCTTCTTCGGCGCGGTTATCGACCCTGGGGAGATCGTTCCGTCGAACGCGCATTTCGACACGACCCGGGCGCACATCGAGGTGCGGAACGGCGTTGCGCTCGATCTCCCGGTTCCCGAAGCGCTCGATCCGGACCTCGACGTGCCCTTCAAGGGCGACATGGACACGGGCGCGCTCGCGGAGCTTCTCGACGGCCCCGATGCCGAGCGAGTCTCGATCGTCATGCTCACGATCACGAACAACGCCGGCGGCGGCCAGCCGGTGTCGATGGCGAACGTGCGCGAGGTCGCCCGCCTGGCCCATGGGCACGGCAAGAAGTTCGTGCTCGACATCGCGCGCTTCGCCGAGAACGCCTGGTTCGTGCGCGAGCGCGAGGAGGGGTTCGCCGACACGCCGCTCGAGGAGATCGTGCACGAGCTCTTGGCGGATGCCGACGCAGTCCTCATGAGCGCCAAGAAAGACGCGATCGCCAACATCGGCGGCTTCGTCGCCATCCGGGAGGACGAGCAGTTCTTCCACCGGCTGCAAGCACGGGGGATCGTGTTCGAGGGCTTTCCCACCTACGGCGGTCTGGCCGGCAGGGACCTGGAGGCGATCGCGGTCGGCCTACGAGAGGTGTTGGACGAGGATTACCTGCGCCACCGGATCGAGCAGGTCGCTCATCTCGGGCAGGCGCTCGCCGATGCCGGCGCCTCCGTCCTGCGGCCGTTCGGTGGGCACGCGATCTACCTGAACGCAGGGCCGATGCTTCCGCATCTCGGCCCCACGGCCTTTCCGGCCCAGGCACTGGCGTGTGCGCTCTACCTCGCCGGCGGCGTCCGCGGCGTCGAAATCGGGTCGGTCATGGCTGGACGGGATCCGATCACCGGCGAGAACCGGCGCCCGCCGTTCGAGCTGGTCCGTTTGGCGGTCCCACGGCGCGTCTACACATCGCGCCAGCTCGAGCATGCGGCCGACACCGCAGCGGAAGTCCTTGGCGACGCCGAGTCGGTCCCGGGGCTCGAGCTGACATCGGAGGCGCCCGTCCTGCGGCATTTCACCGCGCGCTTTCGTCCGCTCGTGTCGACTTAGGAGGTTCTGACGAAACAACGAGCTGTGCCGCCGGCGGCGCGCTGGATCGCCCCAACGCATCCGCGTTCAGAATGACGCGTCGCCCCCTTATTTACATTCAATACGAGGCCTCCCTGCGTCCTGGCCTCGGAACGACCATCCCGTCCCGGCGGCGAGCGATGCTCCGCCAAACCCTCCTAGGCGGTTTCGCTCCGCGGATCGAGCCGTCGCACGATCCTCGTCAAAGCGTGGCCGAACTTCTCGACGACGGCGTAGCCGCGCTTTCGTGCGACGACACGTTCGAATTTGCGCTCCACATGGCCTGGGGCATGGACGAAGCGCGTCGACTTCGTCCGCACCTTCTCGTACTCGTCCAGTGGGACGTCGACCCGCTCGCCGCAGGCCGGATCGTGGCATTCGCAATAGAAGCGAGCGCTTTCGACGTCGAAGCGGTCGGCCGCTTCGGCGATCTGCTCGTTGACGTTGCGGAAGAGCGACTGGATCTCGCCTACCCGTTCTTCGGAGGAGCTCATATACGAGCTAACAACGGTCACGGAGCCGGCTCGGTTACGGATAGGATCGGCGCGGTGCAAACCCTCCGGCGCACGCCGCTGTACGAGCGTCACGCCGCTCTCAGCGCGCGCCTCGTCCCGTTCGCCGGCTGGGAGATGCCGGTGCAGTACTCGTCCATCGTGGCGGAGCACCGCGCGGTGCGAACATCCGCCGGAGTTTTCGACGTCTCCCACATGGGACAGCTGTCCCTGAGCGGCGAGGGGGCGCATGACTACCTACAGGCCCGGTTGTCCAACGACCTCGATCGCGTCAGCGACGGACAGGCGCAGTACACCCTCCTGACGAACGACCGCGGCGGCATCACGGACGATCTGATCGCGTACCGGCGCGGGACCGACGACTACTTGCTCGTCGTCAACGCCGCGAACGTCGACGCGGATCACGCCTCGCTCGACCAGACGGAGGACGTGTCCGGCGAGTGGGCCCTCCTTGCCGTACAGGGCCCGGAAGCTCTCGAACGGCTCGAGCTCGAACTCGAGCCGTTCACTTTTCGGGAGGACGACGTGCTCGGCGTGCACTGCTTCGTAGCCGGGACCGGGTACACCGGCGAGCGAGGGTGCGAGCTCGGCTGTGCGCCGGACGACGCCGTCCAGCTCTGGGATGCAATCCTCGAGCGCGGAATTGTCCCGTGCGGGCTGGGCGCCCGCGACACGCTCAGGCTCGAGGTCTGCTATCCGCTGCACGGAAACGACATCTCCCCCGACAGGACGCCCATCGAAGCAGGCCTCGGCTGGGCCTGCGCGCTCGGCAAGAAGTTCACGGGTGTCGACATCCTCCGCCACCAGAAGGAGACAGGCCCTGCGGAGAAGCTGGTCGCGTTCGTGATGGAAGAGAAGGCCATCCCGCGCCAAGGGATGGCCATCGAAGAGGGTGGCGAGGTCACGTCCGGATCCCTGTCGCCGATGCTCGACGTCGGCATCGGGCTCGGCTACGTCGCGGCGGAGAACGCCGCGCCCGACACCGAGGTCACGATCGACGTGCGCGGGCGGCCCAAGCGCGCTCGTGTGCACAAGAAACCCATCTACAAGCGGGAGGATCAGTAGTGGCTGCGGACGAGAGCTATCCCGACGACCTCAAGTACCACCGGGAGCACGACTGGGCTCGGATCGACGGCGACACGGCAACACTCGGCGTCACGTGGTATGCGCAGGACGCCCTGGGTGAGCTCGTCCACTTCGAGCCGCCGGCGGAGGGGGCGTCGGTTGCGAAGGACGAGAGCTACGGCGAGGTCGAGTCCGTCAAGGCGGTCTCGGACCTCATCTCACCGCTTTCGGGCGAGGTCACCGAGGTGAATCAGGCGGTCGTCGACGAGCCGGAGAAGGTCAACGAGGATCCTTACGGCGACGGTTGGCTCGTGAAGATCCGCCTGTCCGAGCCCGGCGAGGTCGACGGCCTTCTCGACGCGTCGGCGTACAAACAGCTCCTCGAAGAGGTGTAAGAGCGGGCGATGTCTCGCTCCGCCGCCTCCTCTCCGTACCTCTCACTTACCGACGCCGACCAGGAGGCGATGCTCGAGGCGATCGGCGTCTCTTCGATCGAAGACCTCTTCCGTGAAATTCCGGAGGGCGTTCGCTTCCGCGGGGAGCTCGAGCTCGAGCCTGCGCTTCCGGAGGCAGAGCTCGTCGCTCACCTCGAAGAGTTGGCCGCGCGAAACGTTCACACCGGACAGGAGCTCTCGTTCCTGGGCGCCGGCATCTACGACCACTACGTGCCCGCGATCGTGGACGCCATCCTCGCTCGCGGCGAGTTCCTCACCGCGTACACCCCGTACCAGCCCGAGATGAGCCAGGGCGTCCTCCAGGCGATCTTCGAATACCAGACCGTCATCTGCGAGCTGACCGGGATGGATGTGTCGAACGCGTCTGGGTACGACGGCACGACAGTCGCCGCGGACGCGTGCTTCGTCGCGAAGCACGCCACCGGGCGGTCGAAGGTCGTCCTGTGCGAGACGCTCAACCCGCAGGTGCGCCAGGTAGTCAAGACGTACGCGCCCGGCTTCGGCCTCGAGGTCGTCGAGGTTCCCCATCACGACGGGACGACCGACCCGGACGAGCTCCGTCAGGCTGCGGACGAGGCGGCGTGCATCATCTTCCAGCAGCCGAACTTCTTCGGCTGCCTCGAGCCCGCGCCCGAGCTTGCCGCCGCCGCGAACGACGCCGAAGCACTACCCGTCGCGCACGTGGACCCGGTTTCCCTCGGCCTGCTGGAGGCGCCCGGACACTACGGCTGCGCACTCGCGATCGGCGAAGGGCAGGGCGCAGGCAACTACCAGTCGTGCGGAGGCCCGCACTACGGGTTCATCGCCATGCGCTCGGACTACGTCCGCCGCATGCCGGGACGGATCGTCGGCGAGACGACCGACCTCGCCGGTGAGCGAGGCTATGTCCTCACCCTGCAGACCCGCGAGCAGCACATTCGCCGGGAGAAGGCGACGTCGAACATCACGACGAACCAGACGCTTCTCGCGCTCGCGGGCTTGGTCCACCTCTCCTGGTTGGGTCCTCAGGGGCTGCAGGAAGTGGGGGAGACCTGCATGGCCCTCGCCGACCACGCGAAGCAGCAGCTTGGGCTCCCGCTGCTGTTTCCTGACAAGGCAACATTCAAGGAGTTTTCCATCAGGGTCGGACGTCCGGCCGAGGAGGCCATTCGCGCCGCCCGCGAGCGCGGCGTCCACCCGGGGTACGCGCTCAAGCGCGACTACGCGGGAATGGAGGACGCGCTTCTCGTCTGCGTCACGGAGAAGAAGACGCCTCGTGACATCGAGCGGCTCGCGGAAGTCCTGACCGAGGTCACCGGATGAAGCTGATCTTTGAGAAGTCAAAGCAGGGACGCCGTGCCGCGGTAGTCCCGAAGCCGGACCTGCCGGTACCCGACGTTCCCGAAGAGCTCCGCCGCCGACAACTTCCGCGCCTGCCCGAGCTGGCCGAGCCCGAGATCGTCCGCCACTTCACCGCCCTCGCCGATCGCACGTTCGGCGTCGACACGGGCTTCTACCCCCTCGGCTCCTGCACGATGAAGCACAACCCGCGCGTGAACGAGCGCGTCGTCGCCCTACCGGGCTTCCGCGATCTCCATCCCCTGCAGGAGGAGGATGGCTCCCAGGGAGCCCTCGAGCTGATGTGGCGCCTGCAGGAGATCCTCGCCGAGGTCTGCGGCCTTCATGCGGTTTCGCTTCAGCCGGCCGCTGGGTCGCAGGGCGAGCTGACCGGGCTGATGCTCATGCGTGCGTATTTCGCCGACCGTGGCGAGGCGGAGCAGAGGACGACCGTCATCACAGCCGACACGGCGCACGGGACGAATCCCGCGAGCGTGACGATGGCCGGCTACCAGCTTCGGAAGGTCGAGACCGACGACCGCGGGAACCTCGACCTCGACGATCTTCGAGCCAAGGTCGACGAGAACACCGCCGGGCTCATGCTCACGAACCCGTCGACGCTCGGGCTCTTCGATGAGCACATCCAGGAGGTCGCGGCGATCTTTCACGACGCCGGCGCACTTCTCTACTACGACGGCGCAAATCTGAACGCCGTCTGTGGAATCTCGCGACCCGGCGACATGGGCTTCGACATCGTCCACATCAACCTGCACAAGACGTTTTCCCAGCCTCATGGGGGCGGCGGGCCCGGAGGCGGTCCGATCGCCGTGCGCGACATGTTGGAGCCGTTCCTCCCGGTGCCGGCCGTCGTCCGCGACGGCGAGCGGTTCCGGCTCGACTACGACCGGCCGAAATCCATCGGCAAGGTGCGTGGCTATTGCGGACCTTTCGGCGTCTTCGTGCGCTCCTACGCCTTCATCCGCGCGTATGGCCCCGCCCTGCGCAGGATGTCCGAGGTCGCCGTCCTGAACGCGAACTACATGCTCGCCCGCCTCAAGGACACCTTCGAGCTGCCCTTCGACCGTCTCTGTATGCACGAGTTCGTCCTCTCGGCGCGCGCCCTCAAGCGGGAGCACGGAATCACGGCGCTGGACGTCGCCAAGCGGCTCATGGACTACCGCTTCCATCCGCCGACGATCTACTTCCCCCTCATCGTTCCCGAGGCGCTCATGATCGAGCCGACAGAGACCGAGGCCAAGGAGACGCTCGACGCCTTCTGCGAGGCGATGCTCGAGATCGCGCATGACGCGGCGACGAATCCCAAGTTGCTGAAGGACGCACCGCACCATCGGCCTGTGCGGCGCCTCGACGAAGTCAAGGCGGCCAAGCGCGCGGTCGTTCGTTACCGCTTCGACGACCATCCCGATCTCGCGGGCGAGCCGTCCCAGGGCGAGGCACTGGAAGCCCACAAGGGAGCCTAAGTGGAGCGCGAGACGATCGAAGCGGTCGTCGACCTCTTGCGGGAGGAGAACCCGGAGCGTGAGAATTTCCTCGCCGCGATCCGGACCTACGCCGACACGTTGGACGAGGAGCAGCGCCAGGTGCTCGGCGAGGTTCTCCTGGAGAAGAGTGAACCGACCGGAGGCTTCGACGAAATTACTCGGCGGCGGGAGCAAGGCGGTTGGCTCAAGCGCTCGCTTGGGAAAATGGCCGAGCGCGAGCGCAAGATCCGTGAGGCTGCCGAGCAGCAGCGCAAGCGCGACGAGGATTAGGTGCGCGTCGCGTCTCGCGACCGAGCCGAGCCGTTCACGACCCTCGATGGTTCGACGATCCGAGTCCTGCTCGACGCGGCCGAGGGCGGTGCGAGGAACCAGAGCCTCGCCGAAGCGGAGCTCTCCGCTGGACAGGCCACCCAGCGCCATTACCACCCGCGGACCGAGGAGATCTACGTCCTGCTCGAAGGTTCGGGGGAGATGGAGGTGGACGGAGAGCGCAGCGAGGTCGGCCCGGGCGACGCGATCTTGATCCCGCCGGGTGCCAGGCACCAGATTCGTGCGGGAGAGCACGGTGTGCGTTTCCTCTGTTGCTGCGCGCCGCCGTACTCCGACGAGGACACGGTTTTCGAGTGAGGTCGCTACCGTGGGAGAGATGATCGATCTCCGCTCAGACACGCTGAGCCAGCCGAGCGCCGGGATGCGCAAGGCGATGGCGGAGGCCGTCGTCGGCGACGAGCAAAAACGGGAGGACCCAACCGTGATCGCGCTCGAGGAGCGCGCGGCGGCGCTGCTCGGCCAGGAAGAAGCGGTCTACCTCCCGACGGCCACCATGGCCAATCAGATCGCGCTCCGGATTCTCTCGGAGCCCGGCGATGAGGTTCTCGCCGAGGCGATGGCGCACGTCTTCCGGTACGAGCTCGGCGGCCCCGCCGTCCACTCGGGTCTCGCCATGAAGGCCCTCCACACGAAGAACGGGATCTTCACGGCGGAGCAAGTGCGCGTGGCGGTCAACCCACCGGGCGATCTCCACACGGCTCCCACGCGCATCGTCTGTCTCGAGAACACGCACAACGGCGGCGGGGGCAGGGTTTGGCCGCTCGACCATTTGCGCACCGTCGTTGCGGAAGCGAGGCGCGTCGACCTCAACGTCCACCTGGACGGCGCCCGCCTGATGAACGCGGCGGTCGCAAGCGGAGTGCCCGCCGCCGAGTACGGCCGCGAGTTCGACACGGTGACGCTCTGCCTCTCGAAAGGCATGGGCTGCCCGCTCGGCGCCCTCATCGCCGGCTCGAACGAGCGGATGGCGAAAGCCCGTCGGATGAAACACCTCTTCGGGGGCGCGATGCGGCAGGCCGGGATCGTGGCGGCGGCAGGGATCTACGCCCTCGACAACAACGTGGAGCGCCTCGCCGAGGACCACGCCAACGCGCGGAGGCTGGCGGAGGGTCTCGCCGAGGCCGGGATGCCGGTCGACCTCGAACAGGTGGAGACGAACTTCGTGCTCGTGGACGTCGCGCGCCTCGGTCTGACCGCCGACGAAGCGGTCGCCCGCCTTCGCGCCGAGGGCGTCCTCCTCTCCTATGCGGCCAAGACCGACGTCCTTCGCGCGGTCACGCACATGGACGTCTCAGGGGACGACGTCGAGCGGGCGATAGAGAGCGTCCCGCGCGCCCTCGCCTCCACCGACCGGCCGGTGGAGCTCGCGGGCGACGCGCCCACGCCGTACTAGAGCGCCGGCGCGTCTACCACGCGGTTACTCGTACTGCAGCGCGCGCAGGACGTTGAGCCGCGCCGCCCGCCTGGCGGGGAAGATGGCGGCGAACATCCCGACGACGATCGCCACGATCGCGAAGATCGCCAGCTGGCCGAACGGGATCTTGATCTGCACGTTGAACTGCGAGAGCGCCTTCGTCATCAGAAGCGCGAGGAAGATCCCGAGCGGGAGCCCGAGCGTGGCCCCGATGAGCGCCGTGATGATGCTTTCGCTCCGCACCATGCGCCGCGCCTGACGCTGCGTCATCCCAACTGCTCGGAGCATCCCCAGCTCCCGCGTCCGCTCGAAGACCGAGAGAACGAGGGTATTGACCATCCCGAAGATGCTCACGACAACGGCGAGAGCGAGGAGGACGTACAGCATGTTCAAGAAGCTGTCGAAGTCCTTGTTCTGCTGCTCGATCCAGCCCGTTCGCGTCTGCACCTTGGCGTCCGGGAAGTCCTTCACCGCCGTCTCGAGCGACTTGGTGGTCGCGTCGGTGGGCTCACCGCGCACATCCACGAAGACGAACGAGTTCTGCGGCCGCTCGTACAGCGAGTCGAAGAGCGACTGCGTGATCGAGACCGATCCGAGGATCGGGAAAAACGGGGGTGGCTCATAGATGCCCTTGACGAGGAGCTCGGTGCGCTGGCCGCTCGGGACCAGGAGCGAGAACTTGTCGCCGACGTTCAGGTGCTTCTGGTCGGCAAAGTCCTTCGCGACGATGGCGCCGTTCCGGCCCATGTTGCTGAGCACCGCGTCCGAGCCCTCCTTCCACTTGAAGGTGTAGGCCTGAGCGATCGAGCCTTGCTGGATGCCGGTGACATAGCCGCTTTCGCCAAGTGCCTTCCCGAGACCGGAGCGGACGCTCGTCGTGAACTCAGCATCGGACGAGCGGCCCACTGCATCGCCCGCGCTGGTGACGAACGGGGAGAACCCGTCCTGCGCGGTGAGGACGTATTCGGCCTTGACCTGCTGCTTGATCGCGTCAGTGTTCGACGACTTCATCCCGCTCGCGAGCACCGCGACGAAGGTCACGAGCGCAATCCCGATCATGAGCGCTGCCGCCGTCGAAGCGGTGCGTCCAGGGTTGCGCCGTGAATTCTCCTTCGCCAGTGCGCTCATCGTCCGCTCGGGTCGCACGTTCGGGAACTCGACCGGCCACTCGGGCTGGAAGCTCCCGATGGCGGACCGCACCCACATGATCAACACCGTTGCGAGGATCACGATGGCGACCCCGCCCGCGATGAAGGCAAGCGGCATCGCCACGAGACTCGCCAGGACGACCAGCGCGAGCGGGATCGCGATACCAAAGGCTCCGTCTCGCACGCGCCGTCCCGCGCTCAAGTTGCGTGAGAACACGGCATCTCGGACCAGCCAGTAGGAGAGCGTGATCGGGTAGAAGATCGTGGAGAAGACGACGACCGCCCACTTCGCGATCGGGCTCGTGCCGACCGCGAGCGGCCGCACCGTCCGCGACGAGACCATCGCCACGCCGATGAAGAGGGCGAGCACTCCCACCGCCATCGCGATCAGGCGCTGTGCCGTCCCGATGTGGTGCTTGAACAGCGAGTAGCTGAGGACGACGATCGCGAGCGCGATCACGACCAGCGCGATGTAGGGAACGAACCGCGCCATGCGGCCCTGCGGCAGTACGAAGCCCTCACGCACCGCGGCAATGGGCGGCACGCGCGTCGCCTTGCGCGCGGGCAGGAGGCCCGCGACGAGCGTCACGATCACGCCGATCGCGAGCGAGACGATGATCGTGCGCGGGGCGAAGACGATCCCCTGCGTCGGCAGGTCGAGGTTGAACTGCTTGAAGAGCCAGTTCAGGAACGCCGCGAGCCCTAGGCCGAGGAAGAGACCCGTTATCGAGGCGATCAGACCGATGACGAGCGCCTCGATGATGACCGAGCTCAGGACCTGCCTGCGCGATGCGCCGATTGTCCGCAGAGTCGCGAACTCCCGCGTGCGCTGGGCCACCGTGATTGAGAGCGTGTTGAAGATGACGAAGGCGCCGACGAAGAGGGCCACACCCGCGAACGCGAGGAGGAGATAGCGGATGAACTTCGTGAACGACACATCCTTTTTGTCCTCACTTGCCTGCTGCGCGCCGGTACGCACGGTGGCGTCGGACGGCAGGATCGGCCGGATCTGCTGCACCAGCTTGTCGGGAGTGACACCGTCTTTCGCTGCGACCGAGATCGCGTCGAACTGACCCTCACGGTCGAGGAGCAACTGCGCCTCGGGGATGGTGAAGACTGTGAACGTCGCCGACCCGATCGAGGCCACGGCCCCGTAGTGCGCCAGCCCGACCAGCTTGAACGGCTGCACGGGCTTCAGCGTCGCGACCTGGATCGTGTCGCCGACCTTGAATCCCTGTTCGTCGGCGGACTGGCTGTCGATCACGACCTCGTCCGAAGAGGATGGCCAGTGTCCTTCGACCAGCTTGAGTGGGTTGAACGCGGCCTGCGCCGGGTCGATCCCGAAGCCGAACGAGGGCGCTCCCTGAGTGTTGATCGCCTTCCCGTTCTTCTTGATGATCTTCGTGTGTGAGTCGTCGATGACGCTTCCCGTCGCCGCGGCCACGTCCGGAAGCGCCTTGACCTTTGCGAGCAGGTCAGCGGGAATCGAAGGTTTCTCGGAAGTGTCGCCCTGGAAGTTGATGTCGGCGGTCTTGCCCGACACCACCGCGTCCGTATTTGCGTAGGTGTCCTGGAAGATGCTGTCGAACGCCTTGTTGATGGTGTCGGTCAGGACGTACGTCCCGCTCACCATCGTCACGCCGAGGACGATCGCGAACGCGGTCAGGACGGCGCGGAGCTTGCGCCCCATGAGCCCTTTGAGGGCGACGCCGATCATGACCGGCTTACCTCATTCATCGCCTCGGAGATGTCGTGGGCGTCCGCGCCTCGCAGCTCCTTGACGATGCAGCCGTCCGCGAGGAAGAGCACGCGATCGGCGATCGCGGCCGCGTTCGCATCGTGGGTGACCATGACTGTCGTCTGGCCGTAGCTCGAGACCGAGTCGCGCAGAAGCTCGAGGATCTCGGTGCTCGTCGTCGAGTCGAGGTTGCCGGTCGGCTCATCCGCGAAGACGACGGTGGGCTTGGAGATGAGCGCCCGCGCGATGGCGACGCGCTGCTGCTGCCCTCCCGAGAGCTCCGAAGGCCGATGGTCCCGGCGGTCGTCGAGGCCGAGCTTCTCGATGACCTCGTCCACCCAGGCCTTGTCGATCTTGCGGCCGGCCAGCTCGAGTGGGAGCACGATGTTCTCCTCCGCGGAGAGCATCGGGAGGAGATTGAAGAACTGGAAGATGAAGCCGATGTGCTCGCGCCGGAGCTTCGTCAACTCCGCGTCGCCGAGCGAAGTGATGTCCGTGCCGTCGATCGAGACGGCGCCCGACGTCGGCCGGTCGAGGCCCGCAAGGATATGCATCAGCGTCGACTTTCCGGAGCCCGACGGGCCCATGACAGCCGTGAGCTCGCCTCTCCGGACGTCGATCGAGCAGCCGCGCAGGGCATCGACAGCGGTGTCGCCCTCGCCGTAACGGCGCGTGATCTCCTTCGCCTCGACGACCGCGCCTGCCGTCGCCTGTTCGGTTGCCGTCACAGATTCTTCGGTGGTCGTCGTAGCCATGTGGTGTACCTCCAAGGGACTGGTGAAGCCAGGGTGTCACGATCGGGGCTGGAAGTGAAGGCGGTGATCCCGAGTCTTAACGTGCGGGTAACCGCACCCCTTCCCTAACCGTCTGGGCGGCGGGCTTTCGCCGGCAAATAGGCATCCGCGTTCAGTCACACGCAGCCGCCGCTCGC
>DASXSE010000076.1:0-23285 GCA_036506175.1 Gaiellaceae bacterium | reverse complement strand
TGCAGAAGACGAAGACGAGGTGGGGCGGAGGCTCCTCGATCAGCTTCAGGAGGGCGTTGAAGGCAGCGTCGGTCAGCTGGTGCGCCTCGTCGAGGATGTAGACCTTGAAGCGGCCCTCGACCGGCTGCAGGATCACGTGCTCGCGGATCTCGCGGATGTCGTCGATCCCGCGCTGGCTCGCCGCGTCCATCTCGATCACGTCGAGCGATGTCCCCGCGGCGATCGTGCGGCAGGAGTTGCACGTTTTGTCCGGCGACGCGGTGGGCCCCTGCTCGCAGTTCAGGCACTTGGCGAGGATGCGGGCGAGGGATGTCTTGCCCGTGCCGCGTGGGCCGGCGAAGAGGTACGCCTGGCGGATCTGGTCGCGTTCGGTCGCGTTGCGCAGGGTGCGCACGACCGCGTCCTGGCCGACCACCTCGTCGAAGTCGAGGGGACGGTATTTCCGGTAGAGGGCGGTCACGCTCGAGGGAGTTTAATGCCCGGCCGCGCACCCTCCGTCGAGGACGCGTTCGATGCGGTGCCGGCGACGCTCGCTCAGACCAGGCTGATCCGCGGCACCTGGGAGAAACTGCTTAGCGCTGCTTCCTCCCGGACCTGACGCGGTTCACAGGCTCCCAATGCGCGGAACCTGGCCGTCAATGCTCGCGTGCGCAAGCCCTACTTCGAACAGCAACCCCCTTGGGAAGGGATTCGGCCCCGCTACAGCGGATTGCGGGTTCAGGGAACCGCTAGCTCCCCGCTTAGCACGGCCGGGCGAAAGGATGGTAGCAACGTGCGCTTCAGGGGCCGATACGCGACATGGTGGCCACGTCGGCGGCGTCCTTGGCAGCGATCGCCGGATCGCTTCGCGCGGCCGATTTGTCCGTCTTGAGGGCGCCGAGGGCGATGATCCGAGCCCGGACGCCGTAGAGCTCTCTGACGTCCCTTCTCGAAGGTGCCCTGAGGCCACTCGCCTCGACCGCCGCTGCGGAGCGGCGTAAATAGCTCGCCCTGCTCGTCCCGAGCGAGGAAGGCGACCTCGAGATGGACGCCGTTGCGTTCGAACGCCGTGTAACCATCCTCGCCGTCCTCTGGCGTGTGCGTCCAGCCATCTCCCTCGAGCGCGCTCGACACGCGGCTCAGATCCTCGGCCCAGACCGCGACGTCCAGGTCGTCGTGGGTACGGGTGACGTCTCCCGCGTGGAAATCGACGGCCCAGCCGCCGAACAGCCAGTACTCGAGGCTTTCCTTCTGGAAGAGCTCGTGTAGGGACGCCAACGCGGCGAGTTGCTCGTCCTGTGGCACGGGCCGAGTTTGCCAGCGCGGACGCTAAACTGACGCCGCTCCGGGCGCATAGCTCAGCGGGAGAGCGCCCGCTTCACACGCGGGAGGTCCCTGGTTCGATCCCAGGTGCGCCCACCAAGAAAGGCCCTGGAAACAGGGTCTTTCTGTCGCCAAGACGAAAACGCCGAGCGCCCTCTGCAAGCGACCTTGCAAGCGGAGTCAGCGAAAGCGGGCGGCTAGCTGCTCGCGGGCCCGAATGGCTTCGGCATTCCAAGCGGCGAGCTCGGCGTCGAGCTGCCGCGCGAGCCCGACGAGCGCGAGCGCGGCCGCCTCGAGCTTGCCGGCGTTCCGGGCTCCCTCCTGCGCCCGCTCTCGCGCGAGGCGCGTGCAGTAGCGGCAAAGCCCGCCCTCGACTTCGGCCTCGCCCTTACAGCCAGGACTGCGCAGTCGTGGGTCCGGGTCAGGTCGTGCGCCGAGTGAGCTGCCACGCCGTCAGTATGCGTCTCGCGCTGGCTGGCGAGCCTTCTGACGGCGAGCCAGAGACGCTCTCGAAAAGCGGCCCGCTTGCAGGCATTTCTCGTCAGCTGTAATCAGCCCGCAAGCAAGAGGGGCGACCGCACGCTTCCCACCCCCGTTTGGCCTCGAGGCCATGCGTGCCGATTCCTCTAGTACGCGGTTTGTGCTTCCTACTCGACCCTCCTCGCCGAGCCGAGCAACAGCCAGTTCTGCCGACGGCCCGGGGATTCGTTCCGCCGGACGCCGAGCGCCTGCGCCGGTCCTGGAGACGCTTCCACCCGATCCGTACCGGCCCCGGGCCCTCCCCTTCTAGCGGCCGGAAAGGCGCCCGAGAGTCCGCGAGAACTAGCCGGGAGTAAAATAGGACGCGAGCCGTCGGAGGAGCTGCATCTGAGTGGACTTCCACGAAGGCGTCGGAGAGGGTGACCACATCCGCTATCGGCGCGCGTATCTGATCCACGCTGGGTCGGTGCCGCGAGGCCTGCCTGGCGCCTGTCTGTGCTCCTGACGCGCCTCGGCGTTCCCTGGCTGTGGGGGGCGGACGTCGAGAAGGGTTGGGTGTTCATGCGCTTCAACGTCGTCCCGATCACGACGACGTGGCTCGTGCCGGGCTCGTACTGCTACGGGCTCGACCGGCTCCCGCAGACCGGAGGCGCGGTGTTCGCCATGAACCACCTCTCCGCGATCGATCCGCCGCTCGTCGGCTCGTTCTCGAACCGGGCGATCTGGTACATGACGAAGTCGGACCTACTTGAGATCCCGGTCGTCGGGGAGGCGCTCACCTGGGCAGGCGGGTTCCCGATCCGCCGTGGCGAGAGCGACCGAGACGGGCTACGCAAGGCGCGGGAGCTTGTCCGCGAGGGACACATTGTGGGCGTCTTCGTCGAAGGGACACGGCAACGGTTCGGCTACCCGGGAGAGGTGCACCCCGGCGCGCTCACGATTGCCATGAAGGAGGACGTCCCCGTTGTCCCGTGCGCGCTCGAATCGTTCGGGTGGACGCCCACCAACCGACGTCCGTGCTGTGTCGTCTGGGGTGAGCCGATGCGCTTCGACGGGATCGCTTGCAACGGCCCGGGATACAGGCAGGCGGCGGAGATCATCCGACTCGAGCTCCTCCGGCTCTGGCGCCAGGCGGCCGAGGCAGTCGTGGCGGACTTTCCACCCAAGCTCCACGACGGGACGCTCCGCTACACCCGTCCGCGCGCGCGCCAGTTCCAGCGCACTCACACCCGCCGCCGCGTCAGCGGGCTCGCGTAGCGCAGCACCCTGGCGCCGAAGGTCGCCGTAGTCCTCGTCGTCCTCATAGCTGCCACTTACGACGATCGATTCAGCGCCCGTGCGTGCTGAGCCCGAGATCCCTGCCTGTAGCGACGCGTGGACACCTGCCGCGCGGATGGCGGCCCTGTCGGCATAGGTCGTGCCCTCCGGATTGCCAGCGATTTCGCCGAAAGGCATCGCGCTGCGACATTATCCCCGCGTCCTTCTTGACGTCGCCTCCTAGGACTCTACTCCTCGAGGCGCCGGCGCCTGAAACCATGCCGGCAATGTCTGATCCATCCAGACCGGCCGACAGCGCCGAGTACGTGAAGACATCGAGCGATGATCCGGTCGAGGCCTTCGCCTTCTTTGACCAGACGATCGAACTCTCGCGTCGATTTCGGGCGCTCAAGGTCTGGCCCTCGCTGCGCTACCACGGCGTCGGAGCGTTTCGCGCCGCGATCAGTGAGAACCTCAGACAAGCGGGACTGCTGGCCGACCTGATCGAGGGCCAGCGTTCGCTAGAGCTGCTCGCTCCCGTCGAGCTCAGCGCCGTCTGTTTCCGCTCGACTGAGGGAGACACTGGCGCTCTGAACGCCCGA
This sequence comes from Gaiellaceae bacterium, assembly GCA_036506175.1. Taxonomy (GTDB): domain Bacteria; phylum Actinomycetota; class Thermoleophilia; order Gaiellales; family Gaiellaceae; genus JAIBJP01. The sequence continues at coordinate 19,644 of DASXSE010000076.1, read as the reverse complement.
AACGAAGCGATCCTGCAGAAGGTGAATCGTCGCGGGCGAGTCTGGCTCTCGAACGCGAGCATCGGCGATGCCGTCGGTCTCCGCGCCTGCATCACGAACCACCGCACGACCGACGACGACATCCGCGCGATCGTCGAAGAGGTGGTGGCAGCGCAAGCCGAGAGCTAGCGCTGAACGTACGACTGAGCCTCAGGGCTTGAGCGTCTCGATGTAGACGTAGAGGTCGTGGAGGTCGTCGTCTGGGATGACGCCGCCCCAGTGCGGCATGCTCACGATCGGAGCCCGGCCGAGCACGCTGCCGGTGCGGATGATCTCGATGATCTTGTCCTCGCTGTTGAACTCGGAGCGGAAATCCTCGCCTGACAGCGGGGGGATTGTCTTGTCGGGTGACTGGGGGTTAGGCACCCCGCCAAGCCCATTCGGCCCATGGCAGTTGATGCAGCCGTAGCGCTCGTAGAGGGCTGCTCCCGCCACGGCGGCGCCCTGTCCCTGAGGCACGTCTAGGGGCACCGCGCCCTGCACGTCGGGAAAGCCGGCGCGCATGTACGTGACGAGGTCGGAGACCTGTTGCCGCGAGATCACTTCGCCCCAAACGGGCATGTACGGCTTGGTCGGATTCGCCGACTCTCCGAGCCCGTGGTCGATGATCGACTCGAGCTCCGAGACCGTGAGCGTCTTGGCCGGCTCCGTCAAGGCGGGCACGTCGGGCGAGACGCCGCCCTGCCCGCGCTCGCCGTGGCACTGCGCGCAGGCGAATTGCACGAAGTCGTGGGCGCCTGCTGCGACATGCGGATCGACGGTGGTTGCCGCGGCACTCGTCGAGCCGCCCCCGGAGACGGTCACGGTCGTGGTTTTTCCCGCGTCGTGGCCTACCCGCCACGAGAGGAAACCGACCACGACGAGCGCAACGAGGACGATTCCGGCGAGTAGCCCGATCAGGACGCTGTCTTTGTTGCGCATGGGAGCGACCGTATTGCGCGACCGGTCGGCTTCCATCCGGTGCAACCCCGAATCGGTTTGCGGAAAAGGCGCAAACGGCCACGCGATAATGCGGCGGTGTCGCAGCACACGTGGGCGCTTTTCTTCCACCTCGCCCGCGCTCGGGCAGTCAAGACTCCACGGGGTTGCGGATCATCCGCAACCGAATCCGGGTGTCCACCGATTCAGCTCGAAACGAGAGGCTGCAAACCTGTCGCGAGGACCATGGAGACGGGTAAGCCGCATCCCCTGCGCACGGTGATCGTCGGCGGCGGAGTCGCCGGCCTCGAAACCGTGCTTGCGCTCCGCGCGCTCGCGGGCGATCGCCTCTCGATAGAAGTCATCGCCCCCGACCGCGACTTCACCTACCGGCCCGAAGCGGTTGCGGAGCCGTTTCGCGTCGGAGACATTGCGAGGCGCTCTCTCCGTAGCTTGATGGACGCAGCGGGCGCCAGTCTCCGAGAGGGAACCCTGGCTGCAGTAGATACCAACCGCTGGGTGGTTCGCCTGGAAGGCGGCGACGAAGTCGCGTTCGACATCCTCGTCCTCGCGCTCGGCGCACGGCCTGTGGCAGTTATGCCAAACGCGCTGACCTTCCGGGGGCCGCAGGACGGGCCCGCATTCAAAGCTCTCCTCGAGGAAATAGTCGCCGGCGACGTGCGCAGTGTTGCCTTCGCCGCTCCCGTGGGAGCCAGCTGGTCGCTACCTCTGTATGAGCTCGCGCTTCTCACCGGCGTGTACCTGACGGAGCGGGGAACGATGAACGTCCCGCTCACGATCGTGACCCCCGAGGACCGGCCGCTTGGGCTCTTCGGTCGCGCCGCGAGTGACGCGGTTGCCGAGCTTCTCGAGCTGCGCGGGATCACAGTCAGGACCGGAACCGTCCCGATCGGCTTCGAAGAGGGAGTGCTTCGCGTCGCGCCGGACGACGAAATCACGGCTGATCGGGTCGTCGCCCTACCGAGGCTCGAGGGGCCGCGCATCCCGGGCGTGGTCCACGACCGAGACGGGTTCATTCCGACGGACGACTTCGGGCGCGTTCCGTCGGAAGAAGACGTCTATGCAGTGGGCGACAGCAGCAATTTTCCTCTGAAACAGGGCGGAATCGCGACACAGCAGGCAGACGCTGCGGCGGAGGCGATCGCGGCCCGTGCGGGCGCTCCGATCGACCCCACGCCCTTCAAACCGGTTTTGCGCGGTCTCCTCCTAACGGGGATGGCGCCGCGCTACCTGCGGGCCGAGCCGGGCACGGTCCGTTCCGTCGTCGACGCCCAACCCCTCTGGTGGCCGCCCGCGAAGATCGTCGGCCGCTACCTGGCGCCTTTCCTTGCCTCGGAGCTGGGTGTGGCCGCCGAGCCTCCGCCTCAGGCGGCGGAGGCGGTCCCCGTCGAGATCGAGCTCGACCCGCGAGACCACAAGGCCTGGGCAGCCGTCTGAGCGCGGGGCGGCCCGCTACGAGCCGAGCGCGCCGAAGCTACGGAAGCGTGCAGAGGTAACCGCTCGGACGGATCAGGAACGTCCCGCGGTAGGCACGCTCACAGAGATGCTGGCCTCTGACGAACGCGAGGTACGGGAGGCTCCCGCCCTCGCAGTGGAAATAGCCCTCGTCGAGGTGAGGGATGAAGTTGCCACCCGAGTTCTCGCACACATGCTGCGCAGGCTTCAGCGTCGGAGGCGCTCCCGTGGCGCTGCCCGCGCCGATCATCGCCAACGCGCCGGCTGCGGCAATCACCGCTCCAATCTTTCGCTTCCCGCCCACCTTGCCCCTTTCCTCGCGACAACCGTCGGACTGGATCACGTTGTGGTCCTCCGGCAGTACGAGTGCAATGCCCTCTCCGAGGGAGCCTTGTTCTCGAGCCCGTCGCTAGCGGCCGTAGCGGCGGCGGCGCTGCTGGTAGCTCCGCAGCGCTCGCAGGAAGTCGAGCTCGCGGAAGGCGGGCCAGTAGACGTCCGTGAAGTAGAGCTCGCTATGTGCTCCCTGCCACGGTAGGAAGCCGCTCAGGCGGACTTCACCGCTCGTGCGGATGATGAGGTCGGGGTCCGGCTCCCCCGCCGTGTACAGGTTGGCGGCGAGCGCCTCTTCGCTGATGCGATCGGCCATCTCCTTGGCCGGCACGCCTTCCGCCGCCAGCCGACGGACGAGGGCTCGGCTTGCGTCGACGAGCTCGTCACGGCCGCTGTAGCCCACGGCGATCGCCAGGCGCATGCCTTCGTTCCCCGCTGTTGCTTCCTCGACGGCCTGGACGGACTCGCGTACACGCAGCGGCAGCTCTTCGATCCGCCCGAAGACGCGAATGCGCATCGACTGCTCCCGGTGGAACTCCGCGAGCGACTCGAGCTTGTCCGCGACGACTTCGAGGAGACCCGTCAGCTCCTCCTCCGGCCGCTCGAGGTTCTCGTTCGAGAGTGCCCAAACCGTGACCCGTTCGATACCGAGGCCCGCGCACCAGTCGAGAAGCTCGTCGAGCTTGTCGGCCCCGGCTAGGTGTCCGGCCCAGGGCTCCGGCAGGCCCTCTCCGCTGGCCCACCGGCGGTTGCCGTCGAGGATGACGGCGACATGTGCAGGAAGCTCGGAGCGCTCGACCTCGTGACGCAGCCGGTTCGTATAGAGCCGGTAGAGCGGCGCCAGGAAGAGGTTTGTCGGGCGCCGCTCAGCCGTTGACGGCAGCTCCTGCCGGTGCGCGCTCGAACGATCGCCGCGTCGTCGCACTGGCGCGCGCAAAGCTCCGAGTCGCCCGCTCGTCTACGGCGAGTGCGACCGGCCCGTGGACGATCAAGCCGTTTGCGGCCCGCTGCTTGAGGAGGTCGCTGAAGAAGCTCTCGGCGAGCCACTCGCGGCCCGGGGCCACGGTCGTCTGGATCCGGATGCGCGCGAGCACCGGCGAAAGCTCGTCGACGCCTGCGATCGCGGGACGCCGGACAAATGTGGTCGGCCCCTCGGGGAGGATGCGCGTGACGTCCTCGACAAGTCGCTCACCTTCGTCGCGCTTGCTCACGAACAGCTCGATGGCGAGCTCCTTCACGCCGCGCGGCAAAACTCGCACGGCCGAGATCTGCGAGTTGTGCACCTGGATCACTTCCCCGTTCAGCGCGCGGAGCTTCGTTCGGCGCAGCGAGACATCCTCGACGACTCCTTGCAGCTCCAGCCCCGCGACGAGCACGACCGTGTCGCCGACCGAGTACCAGCCCTCGAGGAACATGAGGAAGCCGGCAAGGATGTCGATCAAGAACCGCTGCGCCGCGAATCCGGCGACGATGAGCGCGAAGGAGGCTCCTGCGATCGCGGTCAGCTTGTCGACGCCGCCCGTGAGCTGGGCGACCGAGAGGATGATGGCCGCGGCGAACGCCGCATAGGCGATCCCCGTGCGGATGACGCTCACGAGCGTCTCTTGCCGCTTCAGGTTCGCGATCTTGCCCGTCGCCTCGAGGTCGCTCCCGCTATGGCGACGGTCATGCCACGCCAGGATCCGCCGAGCGACGAGGGCGCTCAGGCGCGACACGAACCAAGCCGCGGCGAAGAGCGCAGCAATGACAACCACCCTGCCCCAGAGCGAGGGCAGGGGAGTTCGCGAGGTGAGGAGATCGATGATTGGATCGAGCATGCGCCGCTTCCTGCCTCAGGACGAGGTCATTCGAAGCTATCGGCGGCCCAACGCGCCTCACAAGCCCAAGAGGCCTGTCTGTAACACGAGCTTAATCTTGGGTGTTTCGGTTGGTTCTGAACGGGCGTTCGAGACGTATTAAGTTTGATTGCCCGTGTGGAAGATCCGACTCGCCGTCGTCGTCCTCATCGCGCTCCTTCTGGGCGCCGCAACCGCGGCTGCCTGGCGCTATGACAAGTCCCGCCGGGATCGTCTGGCCGCGGGAATCGTCATCGGCGGAGTCGACGTCGGCGGGATGCGCGTTACGGACGCCCGCGCCGCATTGGAGCGCGAGATCGCGGCGCCGCTGAAGCAGCCGATCGTCGTTCGGTACAAGCATGGGCAGTTCGTGTTCACACCCTCGAACGCCGAAGTGCACACGAACGTCGACGCACAGCTCGATCAGGCATTGGCCGCCAGCCGGCGAGGAAACTTCCTTTCGCGCTCGATCCGCGACTACACCGGCGGACGCCTGGGCTCGCAGCTCAGACTCGACGTGACCTACTCCGACGCCGCCGTGGAGAGGTTCGTGCAAAGCGTCGGGGGCGAGGTGAACAAGAAGCCGCGGGACGCTAAGAGCACAGCCTCCTTCGTAGGCGTGCGCATCAAGCCCTCGAGGAACGGCGTCACGGTGAAGACCGCGGCCCTCACGCGCGAGATTCAGGGAGCTCTCGTGAATCCGACGGCGAAGCGCACACTCGATCTGGGCGTTCGCGTCGTGCGGCCAAAGGTGACCACGCGTCAGCTGAAGACGAAGTTCAACACCTTCCTGGCGGTCAGCCGGTCGCGTAAGGAGCTGCGGCTCTTCGTCAAGGAGAGGCTCGTGAAGACCTATCACGTCGCGATCGGGCGCATCGGCTTCGAGACGCCTGCAGGGCTCTACGAGATCCGGGCGAAGGCGGTGAATCCGGCGTGGTTCGTCCCGAACAAGCCGTGGGCGGGGGCGCTTGCCGGCAAGATCATCCCGCCGAACGATCCCGAGAATCCGCTCAAGGCAAGGTGGATGGGGTTCTGGGACGGCGCCGGCATCCACGGGACCGCCGACTCGAGCTCGATCGGCTTTGCGGCGTCACACGGGTGCATTCGCATGACGGTGCCCGATGTCATCCAGCTCTACGACCGGGTGCCTCTCCACACCCCTCTCTACATCAGCTAGTCAGCGGCTTACGGTCTGTACCGGCGCAGGCCGTCGTGGTAGATCGTCGTCGTGAGCGACGAGCGGCCGCGGTAGAAGCCTTGCCGGATGCTCACTCCCTGACCCTTGTAGAGGGTCGGAATATGAGTCTTGGGAATGCGGAGGGTGCCGTTGACCCAGAGTTGGACGAACCCGATCGAGCGGCTGGCCGACCACTTGACGTGGAAGATAAAGCGGTACCAGTGACCTCGGCGGAGGGTGGCGAAGTTCCAGGTCCTCGTGTAGCCGGCCGCGCAGGTGCTCAGGTTGAGGCTGCCGCCGTACAGATGGAGGCGAAGCTTGGGCGGGGAGACGTAGTTGTTGACCTCGAAGGCGATCGGCGGCGGGCACATGTGCGCTGTCTGGTGCCACTGCGTGAAGACGTTCCACGCGCCCTTGTTCGGGCGGAACGCGCTCGGGAAGTACGTTGACCACGTCCACCACGATTCCTTCCCTTCCGACTCGTTCGTGTAGTAGTACGCCTCGGCGCGCTCGCCGCTCGCGTTGAGCGGGTCGTCGCCCGGCCGAACGACGAATCGAGCAGCGTAGTGGCCCTGGCGGACCGGGCTCGTCACGATCCTCGCGCCGCCCGAAACCGCGTTGACCCCGCTCCACTGGCGGAAGTTCCCGGTCTCGAAGTCGAGCCGCTTGAGGATGAGCGCGTTGGCGTCGCCCGCTCCTGCCGCGGCGAGAGCGAGCGTGACGAAGAGGGCGGCGATTCTCAGTCGACTGGGCATCGAGAGAGGTTTCGGCGCGAGAACGGCTAGAGGTTAGGTCCCAAATGTTGGGGTTCTGGTAGAACGTCGTTTCGATTCCGTGAGGATTACGTAAGGTCATGGCGATTTCGGTGGACAGGTCTGGGGATAGCGGAAGGGCGGCCGAGGCCGCCCTTCGATTCCGCCTCTCTGCGCTTTGCGCTAGTGCGAAAGCCCGAATCGACGCCGGCTGCGCAGCGCGACGAAAGCGGCCAAAGCGAGGAGCCCAGCTCCCCCCGCGCCGCCGACGATCGGCCAGACCGGGATCGACCGGTTGCTCGAATCGCCGCTCGGCGGAACCGCCGCCGGGGCATCCGCAGGTCCGATCTGCACGATCGGGTAGTCGTACTGGCGGTCGGTCACGCCGTCACGCACGGTGTAGCGGTAGCGGCCCGCGTCCGGGAAGACCACGCTGAAGACGAACGACTGCGAATGAGCGGTCGTCGGAACCTTGGCCGGCTTGGTCGCGAACGTCTGCGTCTCGCCCGTTCCAAGATTCCGGATCGTGATCGTCGGCTTGGCTTGGGCGGCGACGTTGTCATCCGAGATGACGGTGAGCGTCCCCGACCACGGATCGCCCGGGTTCGTGCCGAACGGTGTCGAGCTCAGCTCGACCCCGCTCTCCTTGGCGAAGGCCCCGGCCGCCAAGAATGCTGCGCCGATGACGGCGAAAATCAGGGCGAGAAACACGCGTCGCATTGAGATCCTCCTTCGTTGCCGCCCTTGTTACACCGGTCGTCGCCGGTCGGTTCCCCTACCTGCAACTGGCCGAGTTCTCACACGTGGAGAGAAGCGCGACGCTCGGGCCCCGCGAGTCGCGCCGAAGCACGATCAGCGCTGACGCGGCGTTGTTCGAGTAGCGCGACTCGCGCAGGTCGCGGCCCGGGTTCACGCGGTGCACGAGGAGGTAACGGGCGGACGGCAGGCCGGTCACATCGATGTACTGGCCCTCGAGCCGCGGGACGTAGTCGTCGCCGAAGCCGGGCGAAAGGCCCTCGCGAATCCGCAATCGATCGGTTTGGCCGCGGCCGCATTCCTGTGTCCACACAGGATCAGCGGGCTCACCGGGCAGCCGGACACTCACGTGCGCGTCGTAGCGGTCGCCGAGGCAGAAGCCGGTTTTGTGGTCACGGCCCACGGTCTTTCCTCTCAGCGTCCTCAGCTCGTAGCTCTCGAAGCCCAGAAGGTGCCAGTGGCGGTGAGTCTCGGCGATGACGAACCGGAGCTTGGAGCGCAGAGGGTGCGTGCCGGTGGTGCCGTCGGAGCGCCGAATCAGCTGAGTGCCGGACATATCCGCCTGTGAGGTGTCGGGACGTGCCCCGGAAACCAGGAGCGGACCACGTCCGACGTTCTCCACCGCCGAGAGGAAGACGAGCAGCTCGCGCCCGTCGCGGCGCTCGACCGAAACGGCCCTCGGTGCGACCTGGTCGAGGTCGGGCAAGAGCTCCGGTGCGGTCGAGCTCGGGTTGCTGCCGCCGCAAGCCGTCGAGGCAAGCACTACGGCAGCCGTCCAGGCCCAGCGGCGCACCATTTGGCCGTACTACACCGTGGCGCAGGCCCGCGTTCTAGTGCTTCTTCTTGCTGTGGCCCTTGCCCCCGCCGTGCTTCCCGGACGTCGCCGCGCTCCCACCGTGCCCGGCGCTGTGCACGCCGTCGCTCTCACCGTGCATGAAATGGCCTTTGCCGTGCTTGGGATGGCCCTTTCCCTTCGCCTTCCCGTGGGCCGGTTCGGAACCGCCAAGCAAGTGCCGCGTCGGCTCGGCGGAGTGCGACGCGGGTCGGCGGAGGCCCGTGGGTGACGAGAAAGCGCCGCCGGCAGCGGCGAGAACCGCGACAGTCGCAGGCTTTCGCCCTTCCGGCTGAGCGCTGACGGTCTCAGGCGTTCCCGTCGGCACGATCCGCACGTGGGCTTGCACGCTTTCACGATGCGTTGCCGGTGGTACGAAGCCGCGGGAGAAGGGGAAGCTCGTCGATTCGGCGCCGAGAACACGCAGCCAGAGGAAGACGGCCGTGACCGTCCCTGCGGCGAGGAGGCCCCAAGTGGCGAGCGGAACGCCGGCAGGTCGCAAGACGGGCGCCCGCGCTGCTGCCGCGGGAATCACCGCAGCTGCGGCTAACGGCTCTACCAGTGCAACGAGTGGAGCACCGGCGGCCGTACTGCCGGGTGGCGCTGTAACTCTCGCGTGGTGCGCGCACTCGATGCGGTCGAACCCTCGGCCGAGCTCGGGCACCACGACCTGGAAGGCCAACGGATCGAAGCTGCGCCCACAGACCTGGCAGTCCTTCACTCAGCTGCTTATAACACTCCCGGCGGTCGTTACCCAGGACTCGCGGGCAGGACGCGATCCTTGCCCTGCTCCTTGGCCCCGTAGAGAGCCCGGTCGGCGGCAAGCATGAGCTCTTCGGCCGAGCTGAAGTCGGGGAACGCGGAGATCCCGAAGCTCGCTGTGACCGAAAACGGTTCGCCACGCGGGCCTTTGAAGCTCGTGCGACGGAGAGCGTCGGCCAGCCGCTCCGCGAGCCGAACGCCTCCTTCGAGATCCGTTTCCGGCAGCAGCACGGCGAACTCCTCACCTCCGTGCCGAACAGCAAGATCGAATTCCCGCACGCTCTCCAGCATGAGGTCGGCGAAGCGGCGAAGCACTTCGTCTCCTACCTGATGGCCGTAGAGGTCGTTCACGCGCTTGAAGTCGTCGAGGTCCGCGAGCACGAGGGCCAGCGACCCAGCGAACCGCTCGGCACGGCTCACCTCGAGCGTCAGGGACTCACTGAAACGCCGGCGGTTCGCGAGGCCGGTGAGGTGGTCGGTAATCGCCTGCTGCTCCACGGCCCTGTGCAGCCGCGCGTTTTCTAGCGCGATCGACGCCTGCGCGGCCAGCCAGTGAGCCAGGCGCCCCTCGTCCTCGTTGAACGGTCGGCCGGGCTCGGGATAGATCAAAAGACTCCCCACGTGCTCGTCCGACGTGCCAAGCGAGAGGCTGAGCGGGGGGCCTCCGCGCTCGGGTCGGCCCGCGCGGAAGCGCTCCGCTCCGTCGCTGACGAGTCGAGCGCCAACCGCCCCGGTGGCGCCGACGGCACTCTCGAGGATGACCGGCAGGAGGGCGTCCGGATCGTGCGTTGCAGCGAGTGCCTCCCCGACGAGGGAGACCGCTTCACGAACGCGCCGTCCGGTCGGGTCTTCGACCTCGTCCGCCCGCCGTCGGCGCGCCGGAACAGCCGCAGGGCGGGTGGAGAAAAACCGTACGAGTGCCCACCACGCCAGCGCGACGAGCCCGATCGTCAGAAGCGTGGCGAAGAATATTCGCCTTCTTGTCTCAGAAACGGCTTGCGTGATCGGCTCGGTCGACGTCGACGCCATGAGGCGCAGATCGGTGCCGCGCGCGAGCGGCGTCGACATCGACCGCAACTCGTGGTCGGTGGGCGGGGGCGTGAGGAAGATGCCGTTGCGCGTGATCGCAAAGTCGTCCTCCGTCCCCATCGAAGCCCGCAGACGTGCGATCAACGCGGTGTCGAGCGGGATCGAGACGACGACCTGGCCCAGTAAGCGGGCCTTCTCACCTGTGACTTCCACCACCCTCCGCAGGGCCGCTGGCCTCGCACCGACCGAGCGACCATCCGGCAGCGCGAACGTCGTGCCCTCCTCCCGTCGCGCCAGCCGTTCCAGCGCCACGGTGTCGCGCTCCATGAGGGCGCGCTGCACCTGAGGCGCCGCGGACAGCGCCCGTGCGCGTCCCGCGGCGTCACGGAGCTCCACTCGTACCTCTGCGTTGGCCGCCCTCAGGGACGAAGCCAGCTGCGCGTCGACTGCATCAGTCTCGCTGCGCTCACGCAACCGTCCACCGGCCCAGGCGGCGAGCGCCGCTAGCAGGACGGCCACAGCTAGGGACGCGAGAACGAGCCCGAGTCGTCCGCGGGCCGCTCGCGGTACGTCTCCTGCCATAGTCGCCGTCTTCTGCTCCCTACTTTTGCGCGAGTCTAGACATTCAGGACCCGGCTTCGTTAGAACGTTGCTTCCCGCACTCCGGTTGCGATCAGCGCGAGGACGATCCCGGCCAACACCAGCCGGTAGATCACAAACGGGGTGTAATTGTGGCGCCGCACGTAGCCGAGCAGAAGGTCGATGGCGACAAGACCCACTGACGCCGCAGCGAGCGTTCCGACGACAAATGGGCCTGTGGACCCTGGCGGCAACGACTCGATCGCGACGTGCTTGACGCCTTTGTAGACGACCGCGCCGGCCACGATGGGGATGAGGAGGAGGAACGAGAAGCGCGCGGCCGAGTCACGGTCGAGCCCCGCGAACCGGCCGCTCGTGATCGTGATTCCCGAGCGCGACACGCCCGGCATCAACGCCAGGATTTGGGAAATTCCGACCAAGAATGCGGCCTTGAAGCGCAGCTCGTCGATCCCCCTCCGTTCGGGCGTCCGGTCGGCGATCCAGAGGAGGATGCCGAAAGAGGCCAGCAGGAAGGCGATCTGCCACGGCTGACCAAGCTTTTCCTCGATGAAGTCCTCCCCGGCCGCGCCCGCGATTGCCGCAGGCACCGTCGCGGCGAAGATGTACCAGGCGATTCGCTCGTCGGTCGCGGAGATCGCGCGGCGCCAAAGCGAGCGGAACCACGCCTTGAGATAGCGCAAGACATCGCGCCAGAAATAGACGACGACCGCGACGAGCGTTCCGAGATGAAGCGCCACATCGAAGGTCTTGTTGAAGTCCGGGTGAGCCTCGAGGTAATGCCAGTCCGCCAGCCAAGGGACAAGGATGAGGTGGCCCGACGAGGAGATCGGCAGGAGCTCGGTCAGCCCTTGGACGATGCCGAGGACGAGCGCCTGCCAATCCGACAAGGCGCCGGGTCGATCGCCGACGCCGACAGCGGCAAGGACGACAGCCGTGAGGAGTCCCACGCCGGCCGCGAGGTAAAGACCGGCGCGCCGCACCCCGCTATCGTACGCGCGTCCAGTGAGCCGGAACGACGTCATCCTCGGCATCGCCGCGGCCGTGCTCGTCGGCTTCAGCCTCGTCGTCTCGATCGTCGTCCCACGCCGAAACCCTGACTTTCCCGGCCGGCAGCTGCGCTTCTTCACCCTCGTCGTCGTCTTGCTCGTCCTGGGGATGCTCACCGCGGTTGAGGTGCTCGGCGAGAGCCATCACTTCAACGCCGCCGAAGGCGGATCCAGCACCGCTGCCCCCGCGACCACACCGACGACGGGCTCGACCAGCACGCTGTCCACCTCGACCGGAGGAGGCGGAGGCGGCGCCCAGGGCAACGCGGCCGCGGGCAAGCAGATCTTCACGGCGACGGCTCAGCCGCCGTGCGCCACTTGTCACACGCTCCAAGAAGCGGGAGCAACGGGCATGGTCGGCCCCAACCTCGACGATGCGCTGAAGGGCAAGGACGCCGCGTTCATCCACGAGTCGATCGTCGACCCGAACGCCCAGATCGCGTCCGGCTTCCAGGCCGGGATCATGCCGCAGAACTACGGCCAGCAGCTCAACGACCAGCAGCTGGCCGACGTCGTCGCCTTTCTCGTTCAGTCCACGAGCTGAGGCTGGTTGGCCTAGGCGATCTGGGGCGTCAGGGTGGGCCAAGTCGGGCTTTGCCCGACTGAAGCCCGCCGCCCAGAGGCCTGCGAGTAGGCGGAGAGGGCGGGATTCGAACCCGCGACCCAACTTTCGCCGGGTACGCGATTTCCAGTCGCGCTCCTTAGGCCAGCTCGGACACCTCTCCGCGCGCCGAAGGCATGGTACCGCGTCGAGTTTCGACCTCTGTGGAAAAGGTACAACCCGTGAGCTACCGCCTAGAAAGGGGTTCTGCATGCCACCTCGTGGAGTGAAGAAGGGAACGAAGCGTGCTCGCCAGTACGAGCACATCAAGAAGAGCGCGAAGCAGCGCGGCATGTCGACCGGCCGCGCGGAGGAAGTCGCCGCTCGCACGGTGAACAAGGAACGCGCACGCGCCGGCGAGAGCCGCTCAGCGTCGCGTAGCTCGACCCGGGACATCTCGTCCGGCCGCCGGGGCGGCCTGCGTTCGCACCGGAGGGCGCCGCGCGGCCAGACAAAGGAGCAGCTCTACAACCAGGCGAAACGCCTCAACATCAGAGGTCGCTCGAAGATGAACAAGCGGCAGCTCCTCGCGGCGGTGAACCGAAAGAAGTAACCAGCCGCAAGCGTTACTACCGCTCGATCGCGTCCCTCCAGCGCGACAGCCGCGCGTGTCGCGCCTGCGCAGAGGCGGGCTACCCGCTCGAGTCTCTGCCGGCCTTCGAAGGACGCCCTGGGCAGCGCGCAATGATCATCGGGCAGGCGCCAGGCGCTGTCGAAGGCCAGGAGCGGCGCCCCTGGCGAGGACGCGCCGGGCAGACGCTCCGCCGCTGGCTCGACGTCGACGAGGAGGAGTTCTACGCGACCTTCTACTGCGCGTCCGTGACGCGCTGCTACCCGGGAAAGCATCCCTCCGGCCGAGGAGACCGGCCGCCGACACGGCGTGAGCTCGAGCTATGCAGGTTCTGGTTGGACTGGGAGCTACGGCTTCTCCGCCCGGCCATCGTGATCCCCGTCGGTGGCCTTGCGACCCGCCGTGTGCTCGGCACCGCGCGTCTTGGTGACTGCATCGGTTCGCGCTTCGAGCTCGACGAGGCGGTCGCTGTTCCCCTTCCCCACCCATCGGGAGCAAGCGGGTGGCTCAACGACTCGACGAACCGCCGCCGCCTTGCAGATGCCTTAGACCTCCTGCGCGCGGAGCTTGAAGCGCTGTCCGCGTGATCCTAAGTTCGGGATTCGAATGCGGGAAAGGGCGCGGGCGGTCAGTGCGATGGCGACGCCTACCGCTACGTCTAGGAAGAAGTGGTTGCCCGTTGCGGTGACCGTGACGGCCATCACGACCGGGTGAGCGACCAGGAGGCCCCGGGCAAAGCGGGAGCGGACGACGGGGAGCAAGGTCAGCGCGACGAGCAGGCTCCAGCCGGCGTGCAGGCTGGGCATCGCCGCGTATGGGTTGAACCGGATACCGACGAAGGAGCCCGTGTCGTGCGCGGACAGCCCGACCGAATCGCCGACGCCGAGGCCGGCCGCCAGGCGGGGCGGGGCGGCGGGGTAGAGCAGGAAGAAGGGGGTTGCGAGAACAAGGGCGAGAACCAGCCGCTGCCGGAGCGCTACATAGGCGCTGCGGTGCCGCCACGCCGTCCAGACGAGGGCGGCGACGCAGACCGGTGCGAAGGCGACCATGTAGTACGCGGAGAGAAATCCGCCTGCGACATGCGTCCACGCGGCCGCATCCTGCACCTGCTCCTCTTGAAGGATGTGGAGGCTTCGCTCGATGCCCACAATCGTGTCGGTATGCCGGAGCGCGGCGCCCTCGTCGGCGATGGCAGCCTGGCGCCCGGCGAGATACAGGCCGTAGACAGCCACCCAGCGAACCAGCTCGAGGGCGAGGAACTGAAGCTTCGAGACCATGGCGGGGACGCTAAGAACGCGCCGTCGCCACGCCCACCGGGCACCCCAGGGATTCTGCTCGGGGCTATCCCCGGTCTCTCAGCGCGCTCGAATCAGGGCTCGCCCCGTTGTCCTCGATTGAGAACGTGCTGATAATCGCTATGTGAAGACACGCTGGATCGTCCTTCTTGCGGGGATCGGCGCCGTGCTGGGTGTGCTCGGCTACCGCGTCCTGGTCGACAAGGGGCAGCAGGCGCCGGAGGAGGCGGTCGCCCACATCGCGGTCGCCTGGACGTTCCTCGCAACGGGCCTGATCGCGTGGGCGCGCCGTCCCGAAAGCCGCATGGGCTTGCTGCTCGCGGCCGCGGGGTTCGCCCTTCTCGTGCGGCGCTTCCAGTACAGCGACTCATCGCTGGTCTTCACCGTCGCCTTCGCTCTCGGAGAGCTCTCGGTGGCCTTCATCGCGCACGCCGTGCTTGCCTATCCGACCGGGCGCCTGCAGTCCCGGCTGGAGGGCGTCTTCGTCCGGGCCGGATACGTGCTCATCCTCGCCTTCCCGATCGCGACGCTGCTGGTCTACGACCCTCGTCTCTCTTGCCTCTTCTACTGCGGCTTCGGCGGGCCGCCGGACAGCCTGCTGCTGGTCTATCCGAGCGACACGCTCTTCGATCTCCTCAGGGACTCGTACCGCCTTGGGGTGTTCGGAGTCCTCGGCGTCGTGTTCATCGCGCTCATCGTTCGGAAGTTCGTTCAGGCCAGCCCGCCTCGCCGCCGCACGCTCGCGCCGATCGCCGTTGCCGGCGCCGCTGCGGGGCTACGGGCCCTCCTCGAGGCCTCGCTCACCTTCACGACCTACTCGGAGGACACTCGCCAGGCTCTCTTCTGGACGCAGGTTGCCGCGCAGATCGCCACGCCGATCGCTCTACTCGTCGGCCTGCTCCGAGCCCGGCTCGCCCGCGGCGACGTCACCCACCTCCTCCTGGAGCTGGAGCGGACGCCACCGACGGAGGTGCAAGGAGCTCTGGCTCGCGCGCTCGGAGATCCGTCCCTCGAGCTCGCCTTCTGGGTGCCCGAGCGTCGCGGCTACGTGGACGCGGCGGGCAAGTCCGTGGAGCTGCCGGTCGACGAAACCAATCGCGCCATCACGCGCCTGGATCAGGGCGGCAAGCCCATCGCGGCGCTCGTCCACGACCCGGCGCTGCTCGACGAGCCCGAGCTGGTAAGAGCGGTGGGCGCAGCGGCACGGCTCGCCCTCGACAACGCGCGCCTCCAGGCGGAGCTCAGGGCCCAGCTCGTCGCGGTCCGCGAATCACGAGCCCGCATCGTCTCGGCGGGTGATTCCGAGCGTCGTCGGATCGAACAGGACCTTCACGACGGCGCGCAACAGCGGCTGGTGGCGCTCGCGCTCGAGCTTCGCTCCACGCAGCGTCGCCGCGGGAACACGCTCGACCCCGAGCTCGAGGCGATGCTCGACTCGACCGTCGAGCAGCTCCAGCAGGCGGTCGAGGAGCTGCGTGAGCTCGCGCACGGCGTCCACCCGCCGGTCCTCACGCAGGGAGGTCTTTCAGCGGCGCTCGACGACCTCGCGCGTCGCGTGCCGATTCCGGTCACCATCCTCTCGGCGCCGAAGGAGCGCCTGGCGCCGGATCTGGAGGCGACCGCGTACTTCGTCATCTGCGAGGCGCTCACGAACGTGGTCAAGCACGCCGAGGCTTCCAGCGCGACGATCAGCGCCGCCCGCGCGAACGGCACCCTGGTCGTGGAGATCGTCGACGACGGCGTCGGCGGCGCGGATCTCGCGAGCGGATCAGGGCTCCGTGGTCTCTTCGATCGCGTGGAAGCGCGCGGCGGAAACCTGCAAGTCATGAGCGCGCCCGGAGAGGGAACCCGGATCGTGGGGGAGCTGCCGTGCGCGTCGTAGTCGCCGACGATTCCGTCCTCCTGCGCGAGGGTCTCGTCCGCCTGCTGCAAGAAGCCGAATTCGAAGTCGTGGCTCAGGTCGGCGAAGCGGAGGAGCTGCGCACGGCCGTGCGGCGCGAGAAGCCCGACATCGCAATCGTCGACATTCGCATGCCGCCCACTCACACCGACGAAGGTGCGCAGGCGGCTGCTCGGATCCGGGAGCAGGACCCCGAAGTGGGCTTGCTCCTCCTCTCACAGGTGATCGAGCTGGGTCATGCGCTCAAGCTCTTCAGCGAGAGCCCCGAGGGTTTCGGCTACCTGCTCAAGGACCGCGTTCTCGATATCGACGATTTCCTCGACGCCGTGCGTCGTGTTGCGCGCGGCGGAACTGCGGTCGATCCCGAAGTCGTCGCGCAGCTCCTCGGCCGTCGAACCGCGACGGGCCCCCTCGAGGAGCTGACGCCGCGCGAGCGGGAGGTTCTGGCGCTCATGGCGGAAGGCCGCTCGAATCACGGCATCTGCGCGAAGCTCTTTCTGAGCCCCAAGACCGTCGAGACGCACGTCGCTTCCATCTTCCTGAAGCTGGGCCTTCGCCAGGCCCCGGACGACCACCGCCGCGTTCTCGCCGTTTTGGCCCACCTGAACGCCTAGCCAGGAGCGGTAGTCCGTTCGGCTGGTTACACGCGCGAATGCTCGCGCTACCTTGGCTTTTGGGTGAGGGTGCCGCGCTATGCACGCCGTCTGCTCGTGACGGCAGCCGTCCTCGGCTGCGCCGTGTGCGCATCCGTGCCCGCGTATGCCACTTTTCCGGGCGAAAACGGGAAGATCGTCTTTTCCAAGGACGGAGATCTCTGGACGATCAACGCCGACGGATCGGGGCTAACTCAGATCACGTCGGGCCCGAGGAACGACTCCCAGCCCAAGTGGTCGCCCGACGGGTCGATGATCTCATTCAGCGGACTGTCGGGACCGGCGGGCGATGCGTGGTCACCGGGCTATGACGGCTACGACGTCTTCGTGTGGCACGCGGACGGTTCAGCGACGAGGTTCGGCGCACCGCACGTTGACTACTACGATCACGCTTGGTCGCCGGACCGGCACCTCGTCTTCTCCACAGAGCAGAACGCGGTCAACTACGGCGGTCCTCCTGGGCAGTCGAGCAATCTCGTCGTTTCGAACCTCGCAGGAGGCAATGCCAGAGTCATCGTGAAGACCCTCTTCCCCGCCGCGGATCCGGATTGGTCACCTCTGGACGACCGCATCGTCTTGCTCCTGCATTACGACGGTTCCGTCATCTACTTCGTCAACAGGGACGGAACCCACCTCACGAACTTCAATGACCAATCGGCTCCCACCGACGAGATTCCGGAAAGCAGTTCGCCTTCGTGGTCGCCTAACGGGAGTCGCCTTGCCTGGGCCGGTGGCCAGGGCTTTGACGCTCAACACTGCTCGGGGGTGTGCGTTTTCACCGCCAACCCCGACGGCACCGATCTCCAGCGCCTCACAGCGGATCCCGCCGTCGTGGACTCGGATCCTGTTTGGTCGCCGGACGGCTCGCAAATCGCCTTCACTCACCACGCCAATTGGGGCGATCCGTCGGAGATCTGGATCATGGATTCCAACGGTCAAAACGCGCATTTCCTGACCGAAGGTTCTGGGCCCGATTGGCAGCCACGGGTTCCGCCGCACGCGTTAGCGTCGCCCGGTTTCTCTGGCGTAGCGCGCGAAGGGCAGGCGCTCACGGCTCGGCCCGGCAGCTGGTTCGCGACGCCGGAGCTCGCCTACACGTACCGGTGGAGCCTCTGCGACGGTGCGGGAAACAACTGCGTAGAGATCGCCGACGCCACAGAGAAGACATACATGCCCACGAGCAACGATGTGATGCACCGCCTGCGCGTGACGGTGACGGCTACGAACGATCTCGGTCAAAGCGCGGCTCAATCGGGCCCATCGTCGGTTGTGGGGGACGTCATCTTCGGCACGGGCGCTTCCGACCTCCTTCGCGGCACGCCCGGGGCGGACACGGCAAAGGGATTGGGCGGGAACGACCTGCTTGGGCTCGGCGGTAGCAACGACCTTGGCCGCGGCGGCCCCGGAAACGATCTGCTCGTGGGCGGCGCCGGCGCCGACGTCCTCGTCGGAGGTCCGGGACGCGACCGCCTCCGCGGCGGCTCGGGCCGCGACCGCATCTTCGCGAGCGACGGCGCGCGCGACCTCATCACGTGCGGGCCCGGACGGGATTTCGTCATCGCGGATCGGCGCGATTTCGTCGCAGCGAACTGCGAGATCGTCAGGTACTGGTAGCCGCGACCAACGCAGAGCCGAAAGGATGCGCGCCGTGCCCGAGCGCGTCCTCACAGAGCGCGAGCTGAACCGCGCCCTGCTGGCTCGGCAGCTCCTCTTGGAGCGGGCCAAGCTTCCGATTCCACGTGCGCTCGAGCGCGTGGGCGGTCTGCAGACACAGGATGCGCGCTCCGGCTATATCGGCCTCTGGGCGCGGCTGGAGGCATTCGAGCGCGACCAGCTGACCCGGGCTCTGGAACGGAAGACCGCCGTGCAGGCGACCCTCATGCGGGTCACGATCCACACCGTCTCCGCGCGCGACTACCCGATCCTCACCGAGGGGGTGCGCATCGAGAGACGCAAGTCCTGGTCGCAAGGCCACGGCAAGCGGATCGACGTCAGCAAGGTGCCGACCGCAGCGAAGCGCGTTCGGTCGCTGCTCGCAGAGGGGCCGCGCTGGCGCAAGGAGGTCGTCGAGGAGCTCGGCCTCGACAGCGCAACCTGGAACGGCGTCGGCATGTGGCTCGACCTCGTCCGCGTGCCCCCGTCGGGAACGTGGGAGCGGCCGCGCGGAGATCTGTACGCGACGGCCGAAACGTGGCTCGGCAAGACGAAGGCGACGGAGGAGGAGGGACGTGAGCTGCTCGTGCGCCGTTATCTCGGCGCCTTCGGACCCGCTTCCATCAAGGACACGGCGAACTGGGCGGGGCTTCCCCCGCGGGCCCTCGCGCACGTGTTCGAGAGCGTGAACCTGCGCCGGTTCCGAGCGGAGGACGGCACCGAGCTCTTCGACCTGCCGCGGGCCCCTCTACCCGATGCCGACACGAAAGCTCCCGTTCGCTTCCTACCGGCCTGGGACGCGACGTTGCTTGCCCACGCGCGCCGGAGTCAGATCCTTCCGGAACGTCACCGGGCCAAGGTCTTCAACGCGAGGACGCCCCATTCGCTCTCGACCTTTCTCGTGGACGGGCAGGTTGCCGGGAGCTGGAAGCTCGAACGGGGTCGCGTGCAGGTCAAGCCGTTCGAGCGGTTGTCCAAAGGCGTGCGGCGCGAGGTCGATGCCGAGGCGAAGCGCCTCGCCGAGTTCCTCAGCTAGCGGCTTAAGCGCCCTTCGATTCCCAGTAGCGGTTCAGGGCGCCCTGCACCAGCACGAACCAGACGATCGCACCGACGATCGGGAGGAGGAACCAGAGGCCATGGAGCCCGCGCACCGGGCTCTTGAGGCCGTCGAGCTCCTCGTACATGTAACGCACTTCCGACGGAACGACGAAGAACGTCACCGGCGGCAGGACGAAGTAGATGACGAGCCCGAGGATGCCGCCCACGCCGTTGCCGGAGTAGCGCTTGACCTCCTCCTGCGTCTTGTACACCCAGTAGAAGCCGTAGATCCCGAGCGTGAGGATGAACCACACGAAGCACAACGGGATCTGGCGCGTTTCCCCGACGGGCCCTCGAGCTGTAGTCGCCGCAGCTGCTGTC
>DASXSE010000075.1:0-13784 GCA_036506175.1 Gaiellaceae bacterium | reverse complement strand
GCGCGCGTCTGCTCGTCCGCCGGAAAGACCGCTCCGGTGGCGCCGAGCTCGGCGATCATGTTCGCGATCGTGCCCCGCTCGGTGTAGGAGAGCGTCGCGACTCCGGGGCCGTAGAACTCGAAGACGCAGCCGCGACCGCCTCGTACGCCACGCCTTCGCAGCAGCTCGAGGATGATGTCTTTCGCCTGAATCCACGGGCGCGGGAGCTCGTTTTCCAAGCGAACACCCACGATCTTGGGACAGGGAAGCTCGAATGGATGGCCGGCCATGCAGACCGCGACGTCCAGCCCGCCCGCGCCGATCGCGATCATCGCGCACGACCCGGATTGGGTCGTGTGGCTGTCCGCGCCGACGAGCGTCTTGCCGGGAGCCGCGAAGCGCTCGCAGTGGACGTAGTGGCAAATCCCGTTGCCAGGCCGGGAGAACCAGGCACCGTACTTCGCAGCCATCGCCTGGAGGAAGCGGTGGTCGTCCGGATTCTTGAAGTCGATTTGCAGGATGTTGTGGTCGACGTAGACGACCGCGGTCTCGACCTGCACCCGCTCCACGCCGAAGAGCTCGAACTGCATCATCGCCATCGTCCCGGTCGCGTCCTGCGCCAATGCCTGGTCCACGCGCAGGCCGATCTCCGTCCCGGGCGTGAGCTCGCCGCGAACGAGGTGGTCCTCGAGGATCGTGCGGGCTAGCGACGACACGCCGTCAGTATCGCAAGAGCGCGCCGATGCCCTCGACAGGCTCGAGGTCGTGCCGGTGTCGCACGGCCCAGACGGCCCCGCCGTGGACAAGCGTCTTGTGAACCGCTAGGTCCAAACCCTCCTGGGAGGGCTCCATGCTCGTCCCGTCGAGCGGACAGCGCGCGCCGTCGGCAGTGACGCGGCCGCAGGCCGGGCAACGCGCGGCCGGATGATCGACACCGTCCTGGAAGAGGAGAAGCTCGACGCGACCGTCCGAAGCCGCTTCGAGCGTTTGCTCCCAGCCGGCCGACGCACGGCCGTTGCGGCCGGCTTCTTCGCGCCAACGCTCGACCGCCTGGGTCTCCTTGTCCGTGCGCCAGCGTTCGAGCACAGGGGCCGCAAGCTCGAGGAGCTCCGCGGGCGACGCGTGCGCCTCGGCGCTCGTCCAGCCGACGATCGCGTTCTTGACCTCCTGCGAGAGCAGGTCGTCGAAATCGGCGCGAGCATCTTCCGACGAGACGACGACAACCCGCGGCCCGTGCAGGCGGCGGACGAGCCGGTCGAGCTCATCCGCAACGTCACGGAGGTGTTCGTGAACGAGAGCTTCGATGTGGCGCTGGAAACGTGCCTGCGCCCAGCCGCCCTGGTCATGCTTGCCCGGCTGCTCCTCGAAGTGGTCCACGAGCTCCTCGAACCGCCCGCCTCTGAGCTGGAAGAACTCGCCGCGCTCTCGCCCCACGACGACGAGCAGAGCACCCTCGCCGCGGCCGACGAGCGGCACGAGCGGCGCGAGATAGAGCTGCCGCCCCACCTTGGCGTGATCGGCTACCGATTCGGTCAGGGGCAGCGGGCGCCAGACGTTGTCGAGGCCGTCGGCGAAGACGGCGAGGCCGTGCGCCCCCTCTCGGGTGAACTCGCGGTCGAAGAAATTCCGAATCCGCTCGAAGTCGGCCTTCAGTCCTTGGCGTTGATCGTGATTCAGGTCGCGGCGATTGGCGCCATCTCCTTTGGCCGCCTCGTCGAGGAGCGAGTTCAGCCGCGTCGACGCATCGCCGCGCGTCGATGTGATACTTGGATCGAGGTCGAGGTAGAGACTGACGGCGCAGCCTTTTTCCGCCTCGAAGCCGGCAAGATCACGGAGCTCATCCCAGGTGATCGTTCGCGCCAAGAGTCGCCAGAGGTTCTTTCCGAACGTCACGCAACCTACACCAATCGGAACACCCGACTGGTCGATTTCGTTTACTACTAGTGAGGAACCGGAATCGGAGGACTGTTGGTGAGTTCGAACGAAGTGCGTGACGTAATCGTTATCGGGGGCGGACCAGCGGCATATACGGCTGCGCTTTACAGCGCCCGTGCCAATTTGAATCCACTCGTGATCGAGGGCTTCGCCTGGGGCGGCCAGCTCATGATCACGAGCGACGTCGAGAACTATCCCGGCTACGTCGAGGGCGTGCTCGGCCCGGAGATGATGCAGGACCTGCGTCGGCAGGCCGAGCGCTTCGGCACCGAGTTCATCACGGACGACGTCACGCGGGTCGATTTCTCCGAGCGTCCGTTCCGGATCTGGGTCGGCGACGACGAATACCAGGCCGAGACGGTCATCATCTCCACGGGAGCGAACGCGCGCCAGCTCGGGCTCGAGACCGAGAAAAAGCTCCAGGGCCGCGGCGTCTCCTACTGCGCTGTCTGCGACGCGGCCTTCTTCAAGGACAAGGAAGTGGTGGTCGTCGGCGGTGGCGACTCGGCTATGGAGGAAGGCACCTTCCTGGCGAAGTTCGCGAGCAAGGTGACGATCGTCCACCGGCGCGACACCTTCCGCGCCTCTCCGATCATGGTCGACCGTGCGCGCAGCAATGACAAGATCGAGTTCCTGCTCGACTCGGTTGTCGAAGAGGTGCTCGGCGAGGAGACAGTCACTGGAGTTCTGGTGCGGAACCTGAAGACCGGCGAAGTGACGGAGGCCGCGGCGGACGGTTTCTTCGTCGCGATCGGTCACGATCCGAACACAAGCTTGTTCAGGGGCCAGATCGACATGGACGAGGCCGGCTACATCGACACTCGGGGCAAGACGACCGAGACGAACGTGCCCGGCGTCTTCGCAGCCGGCGACGTGCAGGATCACGTCTACCGTCAGGCCGTCACCGCAGCGGGCTCGGGCTGTATGGCCGCGCTGGATGCCGAGCGGTTCCTCGCCGCCCAAGAGGGGCATCCCGAAGCGGCGCTTGCGGCGCCACGCAGCTGATAGACGTTCGTTAGTCCAACCGTGCCGTACTTCATCTGTCCCAACTGCCGGCAGCGGTCGATCGATCATGACCGCTTGGAAGATCTCACCAACGAAGCGGTCGGATGCGCTCACTGCGGCTTCGGGTTCCTCTTCGAGCTCCTCGACGACTACTACCCGGCGCCCGGGACCGGGTTCGTGGTCTGCGATCAGGACCGGCGCATCCTCGCCCTGGGTCAGGGCGTCTTCGAGCTCACTGGGTTTCGCGAATCCGACGTGCTCGGCCGCGAGCTGACCGAGGCCTTCGAGATCGGCGCGGAGGGCGACTCGAATCCGGCCGAGGTCGCGGTGGAATGGGGCGTGCGGCAGCTCGGCAAGCGGGTCACCGTCCGGACGAGGATCGGCGTGACGAAGGAGGTCGCTGCGGACTTCTTTCCGGCGTACGACGAGGACGGCGGGCTGCTCGTCGCCCTCTATCCGCTTCAGGCGGCAGGCAACTCGTCCTCGAGCCCCTCCTGAGCGGCGGCGAGCCGCTCCTCCACCCAGACCTGCAAACTCTCGACCGCTGCGAGCGAGGCGGCGAGCTCGCGTAATTCGGCGCGGGTGGCCCGGGCGTCCGAGGCACACAGGAGGCCAAGGCGTTCGAGGCGTGCGACCGAGCCCTCGTCGAGCGCCCGCCGGGCACAGCGCTCGATCGCCTCTTGCCGCAGGCGGCTTCGCGCCCGCTCGAGCTGCGCGGCGAGAGTGGCGGCCCGGGCCGCAAGCTCGTCGGCGTAGAGGGCGAGGTCGACCGAGCGCAACGCGTCGAACCTAGCGGGTCGGGACGCACGTGAAGCGCGCCGGATCGTGACGGTTCAGACCCGGCTCGACGGACAGAGGTCGTTGACGATGCAGGCCTCGCAGCGGGGCCGGCGGGCAAGGCAGACGCGGCGGCCATGCCAGATGAGCAAGTGCGGGAAGCGAGCCCAGTCCTCTTTCGGCACGAGGCGTTGCAGATCCCACTCGATCTTCCCCGGATCGTCGTTCCGCGTCAGACCGAGCCGTTGCGAAAGACGGCGGACATGGGTGTCGACGACGATGCCCTGCGTGGCGCCGCGCTCAGCCGCCACGACGTTCGCTGTCTTCCGGCCCACTCCGGGGAGCTGAGTGAGATCCTCGAGCCGCGTGGGGACTCGCCCGTCGAACTCCTCGAGAAGGATGCGCATGGCCCCGCGCAGGTTGCGGGCCTTCTGCCGGAAGGTGCCCGTGGGGCGGAGATCCGCCTCGAGCTCCGCCTCGGGGACGGCGAGGTAGTCCTCCGGACGGCGGTACTTCTGGAACAGGCGCTCGGTGACCCGGTTCACGGTTACATCGGTCGTCTGCGCGGAGAGCATCACGGACACGAGCAGCTCGAGCTCGTCGCGGAACCGAAGCGCGATCACCGCGTCGGGGTGGGCCACGGCCAGCCGCTCGATGAGCGGGCGTATGCGCTCGCGTTTGGGGCCGACGCGCTTGCGCGCCTCGCGGACGTAGCTACGGGCCACAGTCGGCACGCTTCTTCGACGTTGCGCGCGCCACGCGCGCGCCCGCCGGGGTTACGCTCGAAGCGGAGGGAGGCTCGCGGCGGCCCCGAGATCCGGCCGCAACGGACATGGCTGGGAGCGTCCCCAACTGCTCAGGCGGCCGGACCGTACGCCAGCAGCCGCGGGCCCGCGCAGACGACATCCAGCGCGGGGCACCCCGAGCACGCAAGCTCGCTCGGCGTCGGGAGGAAACGACCCTCCTGAATCGCGGCGATCGCTTCGGAGAGCTCGGCCTCCAGCGCCACCACCTCCGACCGCGCGAATACCTGTGCAACCGGCTCGTCCGGCCGCTCGAGGAAGACGTAAACAACCTCCACCTCGTCCGCGCCCGCCCGCAACGCCGCGAGCGCGTACACGAGCCGTTGGATCGCGTATTCGTCCTCCAGCGCCACCTCGGGCGTGAGCTCCTCGAGACGATTCGTCTTGTAGTCGACGACGAGGGCGCGTCCGCCCGAGCCCGCGTAGACGTCGAAACGCCCGTGCAGAAGCACGCCGTCGTGCTCGAACGCGAACGGGAGCTCCGGCCGAACCCCCTCCATCTCTGAGAGCCGACGCGCAAGCGGCGAGTCGTGCCACGCTTTCACGAGCCCCGCGACACGCGCGATGTCTTCATCCGTCGCGGACGCGTACCGCGCACGGACCGGCTCCTCGACGTCGCCCGCCACGCCGTTCTCCAGCAACACGTGGACGACGTCCCCGATCTCGGTTGCGGCAAGGCCGCTTTGGCCTGGCACAGAACCATGCGCGTCGCCCGCGCGCATGCCGATAACCCGCTCGGCGTAGTAGCGGTACGAGCAGCGGGCGAAGAGTGCGAGCGCGCTGTAGGAGAGGCTGCGAACGTGATGCAGCGCCGCCTCCGGAGGCAGGGCGATCTCCGGCAGACGGGGCGCGGGCGGCGGCAGCACGGGGATTTCCTCGCCCGTGAAGAGAGCGAGCTGAGCGATGCCATCTACTGCCGCCGGAGTCGTAGGCACCGCCTGGGACCGATACCGGTCGAGCCGCACAAGCAGGCGCGCGCCGTCACGGACGAGCTCCACGGATCCGTCGACTGCGTCGCTCAGCTCGTGTGCATCGAGCCGCTCGAGCACCCAGCCGATCGGCGTCTCGGCATCGGCACGACGCTTCGGATCGATTGCGCCCGAGACGATGAGACGCTCGATCGCGCGCGTCATGGCCACGTAGTAGAGGCGGAGACGCTCGGCCTTCTCCTCCTCGCGCTCGGCTTCTCGAACCGCGTCGTACTCGAACGCGCCCCGGCGAGTGCCTGTGGACGGATCCGCAACACGGAACCCGAACCGCCCGTCAGGGAGGCAGAGAATCTCGTCCGGTGACGGCGCCGCGCGGTCGCGGCCGGCGTCCGCGACCACGACAACCTTGAACTCCAGCCCCTTCGCGGAATGGATCGTGAGAAGCCGGACCGCGTCGGCTCCTTCCTCCTCGGCCACCGCCTCGAGCTCCCGCGCGCCGACTGCTTCCTGCTCGGCGACGAAGCGGACGAACCCTTCGATGTCGGGGCCGCGCAAGTCCTCATAAGACCGCGCAAGCCGGGCCAGCTTGCGCATGTTCGCGTACCGGCGACGGCCGTCCCACTGCGCCAGCGCGGCGAGGTCGTAGTCGTGCTCCGACACGATCGCCTCTAGCAGCCGCTCG
Organism: Gaiellaceae bacterium; assembly: GCA_036506175.1. Lineage (GTDB taxonomy): Bacteria > Actinomycetota > Thermoleophilia > Gaiellales > Gaiellaceae > JAIBJP01. The sequence continues at coordinate 7,674 of DASXSE010000075.1, read as the reverse complement.
AGCGAGAGGGTCGGCGCGAGCCGGGTGAGTCGCTCGTAACGCTGATGGAACGCGCGACATAGCTGGCTGTCTTGCGCGGAGAGCTCCGCAGGCAATCCCTTCTCGAACGGCTGGAAGAGCGGCCGCTTCGGCGCCGCGCGGCGCAGGAGGACCAGGGCGTCGTTCGAAACGCCGACGAGCGGCGAGGCGAGCACTGTGACAAGCGCCTCGTCGTCGTAGCGGTTGTGCAGGAGGCGAAGATAGGCCAGGAGGTCGACGACCTGCTGCTGGCCGAAGTAGCCCCGGCCGGTCGCGCGATACGTCGGTATGCCCAGCTGGCGAAGCTCCTCCTCGTACCACTCGGCATCGGTTCCAGCCGCGAACAGGAGGACGATCTCCCCCGCCGCCGCGGCGCCTTCCTCGATGAGCTCGTGGACTCGCCGTGCGATGTGACGGGCTTCCGCGCGGCGCCAATGCACGTCGGTATCCGCGTAGCTCGCCTTGTCGGTCACGAGCAGCTCGACTGGGGTTCCGAATGCTGGATCGGGGAAGCGCCCGGCGGCCTCGAGCCGCTGGAACTCGGTCCCGAACTCAGCCGAAAAGAGATGGTTGATGGCGCCGAGCACCTCGGGCCGAGAGCGGTAGTTCTGTGTGAGCGCCAGCACCCCTGAGGCGTGCTCGCGCCGTTCGCGGAAGACGTGCACGTCGGCGTGGCGGAACCCGTAGATCGACTGGAACTCGTCGCCGACGAAGAAGATCTCCTTGTCGTCAGCGCCTTCGGCAAGCAGGTCGATCAGCTCGCACTGCAGTCGGTTCGTGTCCTGAAACTCGTCGACCATGATCGAGCGGAAGCGCCAGCTCTCGCGCTCGCGCACCTCGGCGTTCTCGCGCAAGAGGTCGCGTGCGAGAAGCTGCAAGTCCTCGAAGTCCAGGGCCGACTCCCGCTCCTTCGCCGCACGGTAGGCACGCTCGAACGCTCCGAGGAGCTCCTGCAGGAGGTCACGGTCGCGGGATGCAAGCTCGTCTAGGGCTCCCTGCTCCACCCCGCGCCGAGTCTCCTCGTAGGTTGCCGCCCGCTCGCCGCGCGCCTTGAGCTCGGAGAGATCCAGGAGCCGTTCGGGCAGTGTGCGTTCCTCGAGGAGCTCGAGCGCGCGCGCCGCGGTCGCCCTGGCCGTGGCACCCGCCGACACGTCGTCGGCGAGACAACGCGCCGCCTCCCGCAGCTCGTCGATCCGCACCGCGAGGCTCGGCCGTTCGCCGAGCTCGAGCACCAGCGGCCGGCCGGCCGCGCGTAGCGTCTCGTACACCCCGCTGAGCATGCGGCGCAACGCGCGCGCGCCGTAGGTGGCGAGGAGAACGGCGCGCTCGTCGTCCCCGTCGCCGAGGAATTCCTCGAGCGCCGCTGCGAAGGCCTCGCTCTGCAGGACCCGAGACTGACTCTCGTCGAGCACCCTGAAACGGGGGTCGATTCCGGCGGCGAACGGATGTGCCTTCAGCAGCCGCAGGCAAAAACCATGAATGGTGGAGATCCACGCCCCGTCGAGCTCCCTCGCGAGATCGTCGCGCCCAAGCTCCCCGAGCCGCGACCGGATGCGCGTGCGGAGCTCGCCGGCTGCCCGCTCGGTATACGTGATCACGAGCACCGAGTCGACGTCGATGCCGCGGTCGCAAACCGCTTTGACGAAACGCTCGACGAGAACAGTCGTCTTGCCTGTCCCCGCCCCAGCGGAGACGAAGACGACGCCGGGCGCGTCGATCGCGGCGGCCTGCTCCTCGCTCGGCGCGCGAACGTCGACGCTCACGGGCCGGCCTCCGGCCCGTGAGCGGGGGGAAGGTGTATGAGGGAACCGGGAGGTTCCCTCACCGCATCCAATAAGGGGGCTCGTGGGGGAAACATGGTTTCCCCCACGGGAGCGAGCCGGAGGCGAGCGACGCTCATGAGCGCCTCACCCGACACATGGGATAGAGCTCGCACCAGCTCGGGCAGCCGGCGTCTCCGAGCGGGTCGTGCCGCACGTCACCCGCGCGGATCCGCTCGACGAAGCGCCGCGCGTTGTCGACCGCGCCTTCGACCTGCGCCCAGAACTCGTCGTCGTCCTTGTAGTCGGCGCGCGTGAAGCCCGGGAGCACGTCGTCCTTCGCCGACGCCCGGAGCAATCCGCGGGCCTGGCGATCGCCCGCGAGCGCACGGTAAAGGCCGCCGAGCGGCTCCATTCCGATCAGGTCGCGAAGCACAAGCATGTAGAGCGGGATCTGGAGCTTCAGCTCCGACTCGATCCTTGCCGCCGAATATGCGGTCTTTCCCGACTTGTAGTCCTGCACGATCCCGCGGGCCGAAAAAGGATCGACGTCGATGCGGTCGATCTTTCCGGTGATCGTGAAACCGCCGAGATCGAGCCCGCGTTGCAGCTCGGGCGCCGAGCGCTCGGAACCGAAAGAAACCTCGAAGCGCCGCGGCACGAGAGGGAGGTCCGCTTCGGCCTCCGCACGGACGAAGTTCTCGAGGTCTCGGCGCAGACCCCCGGCGAGCTCGCGTCGCTCCAGCTCCGAGAGCTCCTGGCGGATGCCCGCCAGGGCCTCGTCGAGGCAGCGGTTCAGAAAGCGCAGCGACTCGTCGAGCTTCTCCGCTTCGACACGCTCGGTCCCGACCTCCTTGGGCAATCCTGCGAAGAACTTGTGCAAGGCCGTGTGAGCAAGGGATCCACGGAGCTTCGCGTCCACTTCGGCGTCGATCGACCGTGGCGCGATGAGCCGTTCGAGGAACCAGATCGAGGAGCAGGTCGCAAACGCCTCCAACTCCGTGGCGCCGAACGAGGCGCGCGAGCGGAGCTCCCCCAGTACGGCGGGGTTGACCAGCTTCGTCGGCCTGTTGAAGGCCGACGTCGCGCGGTCGAGCCGCCGCGTCCAGCCGTTGGCCGTTGCCAGTGCGCCGGCCGCCCCGGCGTCCGAGGAGGCAAGCGTTGCCAGAGCGCGGAGGCGCTCTCGCTCAGTGGGAGCGCGTTCGAGCGGCCAGGTCAGCGCCGAAAGCGGCCGCCTGCGGGTCCAGCGCTGGACGTCGTCCGCTGCGAAAAGGCTTCGTACCTCGTCCCAGAACGGGCTCGCCTGCCGTGGGCTTCCTTCGTCCGACGCCGCCTCGCGGACGAGATACAGGCGGCGCGACGGGCGCGTGCAAGCCGTATAGAAGAGGTAGCGCGCGCGGCTGACCGGATCAGGCCTGACGAGGCGGGCGCCGGTCGTCTCGTCGAGAGCACGGCGCTGATCGTCCCCGAGGAAAGGCGATTCTGAGATGCGCCGCGGGAACGTTCCTTCCTCGAGACCGAGGATGAAGACGACGTCGTAGGTGCGCGTTCGCGCGCGCAGAAAATCGAGCACCGCGACGCGCCCGGCGTCTCCGGCCGAGCCCAGCCGCACGGTGGCATCCTCGAGGGAGGCGATCGTCTCATCCTCTGAAAGAGCACCACCGAGCTCAGTCCAACGCTCCAGCTCCGTGAGCAGCTTTTCGGTCTCTTCATACGCACGGAGATCGAGGCGCGAAGTCTCGCCCGCAGGCGGCGCCTCGAGGCCGTACGCCGCCTTGAGCATGAACGCGGCGAGGACGCGAACGGCCTCCACTGGAGAGGAGGCGCCGCGTACGTCCCCGAGCGCAGGCAACGGATTGCCGCGCAGCTCGACCGTGCGCTCCTCGACATTCGTGCGGATCCCGAGCCCGCGCAGACGTCCTTCCAGGTAGTCGGCATGGGCCCGCGCCAGCCCCGAATAGGGCGAGCGCAGGAACGCGAAGAGGTGCCGCCGCTCCGGCTCCCGCCAAAGGAAGCGCAGGGCCGAAAGAAGCGCGTGGCCGAACGCGGTCTGGGCGAGCCGAGCCCGACCCTCGAAGGAGAAGGGAATCCCGAGCGTTGCGAAGGCGGTCGTGAGCGGCGCCCGCGCGTGCTCGAGTGCCGGAACCACGACGGCGATCCGCTCGGCCGGCGTTCCCCCATCCAGCAGGTGCAGGATCTCGTCTCCGACCAGCTCGAGCGCGGCGCGGGACCCCGCGCCTTCGAGGAAGCGTACGGCTCCTTCCAGTGGAGGCGTGGTCGCCGGCGGAGTGGCACCGAACAGATAGCGCTCGAGATGAGCGAGCGCGGACGGGGCGAAATCCTCGGCAGGCGGGAGCTCCTCGATCCCTTCGCCCGCCAGCCGCGCCAGATCTTCCATTGTCCGCCCGAGCGAGGCGAACGCGGGACGGGCGGGCTCGTAGGGCAGAGAGACGGTGACGTCGGTCCTCCCTGCCAGCGCGCGCAGGAGCGCCCATTGCGCCGCGGTCAGATCCTCGAACCCGTACGCGAAGACCGGCCGTCCGTCCCACGCGTCGAGCTCGTTCTCGATCCGCTCGACCGCATGGCGGCGCTCGAGGTCGCGGTCCCAGAGCTGCAGCGCGTCGAGCTCGGCTGAGTAGGCCGCGTAGAGACGGGAGAGGTCGCCGTCGACCTTCTCAGGGAGGACGAGGCCGGCTTCGAGCTCGGAGATGACGGCGAGCAGGCCCGTGGAGAAGCCCCCGTACCGGGCAGAGGCACCGAGCCTGTTGAGCGGCGTGGCCGTGAGCGCACGGCGGAGGATCAGCGCGCGCTGCGCCTCCGTGGCGACGTCACGATGAGCGCCGTTTCCACGCGCGATCTCTTTGAACACGTCGTCGAAGGTTCCGATCGTGCCGCCGAGCAGCGCTCCGCAGCGCTCGAGCAGGTCGCGCTCGACCCGCGCCCGGTCAGGACGGTTGGGCACGACGAGCACGGGCTCCCGGTGCAGGTTTTCCAGGTAGCGATCGAGGAGACGCGCCACCTTGCCCGCGTTCGCCGGGCCGACGAGCAAAGCCAGCGGCATCGATTCATTCTATGCCTCGGCCCGGCGGTCTCCCGCCGGGCCGAACGGGCGATTCGCCCGCGCTGAAGGCGTCTGTTTAGGCTGCCGCGGCCTTCGGACGGCGCCCGCGCCTGGCGGCTGCGCGGCCCGGCATCTTGCCCGCACAATCGTCACAGAGATCGGCTGCCTTGGCGCCGCGGCGCGCGTCCGTGTACGTCACGCGCAGGGCAGCGCCCTTTCCTTCGCTCACTTCTTTTCCGCAATTGTCACAAACAAGCACGGTCTTGCGAGCCAATGTTCCTCCCTGGAGAGTTCGTGGGGAACGCGATACTAAACGAATTCGGGCGGATTATTCGGAAGAAATTCGTGCGCCCAGGAACGCTCTCACTCCGCCCGAATTTCGCGACAGCGTATTGTCGCGCAGCTCGACCTTCGCACCGGAGTGGGCGACGATCGGAAAGCCGAGCCGCGTGAGGTCTCCGGAGCTCACATCGGGACGTGTTCCGCCGACGACGTTGTCCTCGAGCATGCACTCCGAGTAATCACCGCAATAAATCCCGACGCCGAGAGCGTTCTCGATCTCGTTGTCCTCTGCCATGACCATTGACATTTCAGTCAGGCCAAGGCCGCGCAGGGTCGTTCCGCTGACGTAGTTGTCGTGGACGTGCACATTCGAGAAATGCGTGACGATGCCCTCGCGGCCGCCGAGAATCGTGCACCCCTCGACGAGACTCGGCGCCAGGTCGAATGCGAACGAGATGTCGATCCCTGCTGAGTATTCGCCCGCGGGCGAATGAACGAGGCAATCGTGAATCTCGACGCTCGCGCGGCGGGCCTGAATGCCGTCAAGGCTCGTCCCGGCGATCCGAACGTGTTCGATCTTCACGTTTTCGGCGCCGTCGACCTTGATGCCGATGTCGGCACCGGTGACAGCAATGTTCGAGATGGTCACGTCGCTCGCCGTCACGACGATCCCTCCGCGAACGACCGTGCCGCGCTCGCCGATCAGCTTCTGCGAGTGATCGATGACGAGCGGGCCCTGATGGATTCCGGCCCCGAGGCGAACCGTTGGCGGCTGCGTGGCCCAGGCCACGCTGCCGGCGGCGGCAGCGAGCGCGACGACCGCCACGACCGCCGATGGGCCGGCAACGCCGAGCTCGCCGCCGTCATCCCCGTACGACAGCCGGGTGAGTGGAAACACCGCGTGCACGAGCACCTGGCCGAGAAGCCACGACGCCGCGAAGAAAACAAGCGCGGCAGTGAGCGGCGCTCCGATTCCGACGATCCTCACCACCGCCATCACGAGCCCGAGCTCGAGGCCGGCCAGCGGGAGCGCAACCCAGCCGGGCTGGTAGGGGAACAGGCGGTCGTAGAGCGTGAGATCCAGCGCCAGGCCGACCGCGATCATCCCGCCGGCGAGCTCGACCGGCCACCATTCCTTCAGGGCGAGCGCGACGATGCAGGCGCCGACGAGCGGCGCCAGCGAAGCCGCCAATCTCGTCTCCAGGCGTCCTCTCAGGGTGTAGGACATGCCCGAACCCTCCGGAGGAAGCGGCGCGCTGCGTATTTCGCTCCCATGAGCGTGTCAGCCGCGGGAAACGCCCACTGGCCTGGCACCCCGGCGATCGACAGCGTGCGCGTCTCGTCGGTCAGTTGCGGAATCGTCGCGTCCGGCGCGAGCACGATCCAGCCGTCGACCGTCTCGAGTCCCTGCTCCTCCACGAGCCGCTTCAGCAGCTCGTCGTGCTGGAATCCCCGCCTGAAGCCGGTCGCACAGACGATCTGCTCGGCGCCGTTGACCTCGGCCGCGACGCGGAACCGTCCCGCCTCTATCGCGCGCTCGACCGGCTCGTCCCAGTCGCGGCCCTGCGGGTAGGACGGCACCGACCAGCGCCGCAGGAAGCCGGCGCGCTCCTCGTGGCCCGTGGCATGGAACGCGGCGAGGCCGCGGCGCGTGAACAGGTGGCGCGGTAAGTTGAGCGGTCGTCGCTCGGGCTCGCGCCGCCGCACGGAGATCACGGACGCGCCGGCCTCGAGAGCGTTCAGCCATTCGGTCGCGGCGGCCATTCCGGCCCCGACGACCTCGACCGTGTCCGCAAAGTCGTGTGGTTCATAGGCGTGTACGGCGCGTGGGTCGCGCTCGAGCTCGGCCGGGAAGGCCAACCCCGGATGCCCAGGCGCGAGCAGGACGTGCTGAAAAGGCCCTTCCTCGTCGAGCTCGAAGCCGCCCCCGACCACTCGCACCCGTCGGATCCGTGCGCGGCGGAAGCTCTCCTCCCACCCGCTCGCCTCGCGCAACTCCCCAACGTGCTCGAGGAACTCTTCGACCGTCGGGTGGTAGCGATCGCAGACGCTGAGGACCAGCGGCCACAGATCCCGTTGCTTGAGCGCCGTCCGAAGGGCCAAGCCCGGGAAGGAGGTCGCACCGCAGTGGCCGTCGCTCTCCGAGCGCATCCGGCGTTGGCGGATCGCCGCCGCCCGTGTGCGCCACTGGGCCGCTGGATCCGCGTCCGTTCCGAACACGGCGATTTCGGACGACGCGAGCCCCCCATGGCGGAGGGTTGCATACGCCACGAATCCGGCGAGCCCGCCGCCGACGATTGCGACCCGTTTCGACATTGTTATTTGACGGAGCCGGCCAGCAGGCCCTGCACGAAGTAGCGCTGGAAGGCGAAGAAGACGGCCAGCGGCACGATCAGCGACAGGAAGGCTGCGGGCGCGATCAGCTCGAGGTTGTTCCCGAACTGGCGCAGCTGCGAGAAGATCGCCACCGTCAGCGGCTGCGTGTCGCGCGCGAGGGAGAGCGCGACCAGCAGGTCGTTCCACGTCCAGAGGAACTGGAAGATGCCCAGGGAC
>DASXSE010000074.1:0-19467 GCA_036506175.1 Gaiellaceae bacterium | reverse complement strand
ACCGAGGCTCACCCTGGTGACCCTCGGGGTCACCGATCTCGCTCGTTCACGACAGTTCTACGAGGCACTCGGCTGGGAAAGCCCGTGTGAGCCGGGTTCGGACGTGGTCTTCTTCCCGTCCGGGGGAATGGTGTTCGCGCTTGGAGCCGGGAGGAGTTCGCCAAGGACAGCGTCATGACGGATTCAGGCGGATGGGGCGGCGTCACCCTCGCCCACAACGTCGGCTCCCCCGCGGAGGTCGACCGGGTCCTCGAGCAGGCCCGCGACGCCGGAGGGACGATAGGACGCCCCGGCGCCGGGACCTTCTGGGGAGGCTATTCAGGCGTCTTCATCGACCCCGACGGTCATCCCTGGGAAATCGCGCACAACCCACACTGGGACATGGACGCGGATGGGAACGTGGACATCGAGACCGGGAGCGGCTAGCTACCACCTCTACAGGGGCGCGCGCTCGATTCTGCGCCCGCGGACAGCGGCCACCTCGAACGCGACCTCCAACCCGGCGAGCGCTGGATTCCGCGCCAGGAACCCTTCGGCAGCCCGGCGCAACCGCCGCTCCTTCTCCGGTCCGACAGCCTCCCAGGGATCGCCGTAGCCCGTTCCCGCCCTCGCCTTCACCTCGCAGGAGGCCGCGATGTTGTTCGGCCCGATACCCGCGCGACTGTCGCAAGGGGCATGCTTGACTCCGCGGACAGGAAGTTAGATCCTCCTGCCACGAGCTACCCACCCGTCACGAGGTCGGCTTCTCGATCCCTCGCACCGCCAACGCCGGTTCCGTGCGCCGCTCCTTCCGAGCCTCTGTCGGATCGGCTGAGAGGAGGCTATATGCGCCGCCGAGCGCTCATCATCACGGTATCTCTCGCATTTCTCGGTCTGCTTGCGCCCGCGGCTTGGGCTGACACGCCCGAGCACTTCACTGACACCTTTCCTTTCGAGACCGTGACCGACTGCGGCACATTCACGATCACAGAGACGGGAACGTTCCACCAGGTCATCACCGTCTTTACCGATGAGAACGGGGAGTTCCTCCGCGCGATCGTCATCGAATCCTACGAGGGTGAGTTCACCCTCTCGAACAGCTCCACGACGTACACCGAGAAGGGCACGCACTTGCTCGATATCGCCCCGGATAGCTTCGCTGTCTCAGGACAGGTGTTCACGATCGTGGGCGACAACTTGCGTGTCTACGACGTCGGCCGGATCGTGCTTGACGAGAATGGTGACGTCGTCTTTGCGTCCGCCAGGCATCCACTGCTTAGCTCAGGTTTCGCCGGCCAGGATGCGGCTCTCTGCGAGGCACTAGCGCCGTAAGCTCACTTCAAAGTTAGCGTGGGCGGGCGCGCCGCCCTACGGCCTACAAGAGCGACACGCGTTCGATCCGGCGCCCGCGCACGGCCGCAACGTCGAAGCCGATCTCGAGGCCAGCGAGAGCGGGGTTACGAGCGAGAAACCCTTCGGCAGCCCTGCGCAACCGCCGCTCCTTCTCCGGCCCGACCGCCTCCCAGGGATCGCCGTAGCCCGTTCCCGTCCTCGCCTTCACCTCGCAGAAGACGAGCCGCCGGCCACGGCGGAGCACGATGTCCAGCTCGTTGCCGCCTGCCCGCGTGTTGGAATCCAGCACCCGGTAGCCGCGCAGCCGATAGTAAAGCCGGACTCGCCGCTCGGCGTCAGCCCCGTACAGCTGCCGCGTGCTCGGCATAGCTGCGGGCCTCGAACGACAGACGGTGGATCTCGCTCGGCCCGCGCTCGCGAACGACCGCGGAGTGTCCGGGAGTGATGTAGCCGACGTGGGAAGCGAAGCCGTAGTGGGGGTACAGCGCATCCATCCTCCGCATGGTGCGATCGCGGACGACCTTGGCGACGATGGAAGCAGCCGCGATCGCGGCGCTCTTCGTGTCCCCGTCCACGACCGCCGTGTGCTCGGGCGCCAGCTTGCCCAGACGAAAGCCGTCCACGAGACACGCTTCAGCGGGCGGACAGAGGTCGCCCAGCGTCTCCCGCAAGCCGCGCAGGTTCGAGCGATGCAGACCGTCGCGGTCGATGACGCCCGGCGGGATGATGCGCACCGCGATCCGCTCGGCGCAGCCCGCGACCGCGCGGAAGAGATCCTCGCGCTCGGCGAGCGTCAGCTGCTTCGAGTCGTTCAGGAGCGCAAGCGGGCGCACCCTGTGATCGCGCAAACACGCGTAGTCGAACAGGACGGCGGCCGTGACCAACGGTCCCGCCAGGCTCCCGCGACCGGCTTCGTCCGCACCGGCGACGAACCGCACGCCCAGCTTCCGGTCGAAGTTGAGCAGCTTCCTCCCCGTGCGGCGCACGGGCCCGAGGATAGCGCCTAGCTTTGCTGTCGCTCGCGGATGCGCGCCTTCTTCCCCACTTTGCCGCGCAAGTAGTAGAGCTTGGCGCGATTCACGTCACCGATCGCCTGCACCTCGATTTTCTCGATCTTCGGCGAGTGGAGTGGGAACGTCCGCTCGACGCCCACGCCGAAGGAGTTCTTGCGCACGGTGAAGGTCTCGCGAACGCCAGCGCCCTGGCGCTTGATGACGAAGCCCTCGAAGACCTGAACGCGGCGGCGCTGACCCTCGATGACCTGGAAATGGACGCGCACAGTGTCTCCCGCTTTGAACTGCGGGAGGTCGTCGCGCAGCTGCTTGCGCTCGAGGATGTCGATCGGAGTGCTCATGAAAAGGACGGCTGCGGGCCGGCAGCCATGCTAGCAAGCGGTAGCGAGCGAACGAGCGGCCGCGAGAACCTCCTCCACGAGAAGGGCGAGGTGTTCGGAGCGGGTCTCAGGATGGAGGATGCACGCGCGAAGCGTCTCGCGGCCCTCGTAGACCGTCCCCGTGACGAACGCGCGTCCCCGGACTTGTACCGCCTGCGGGAGCGCGTGGTTGAGCTCCTCCAGCTTCTCCGGCGGGCAGCCCTCGGGGCGAGCGCGAAACGCGACGATAGACATCTGCGGCGGGGCCGCCAGCTCGAGCTCCGGCTCCCGCTCGATCAACGACGCGAGCTCCCGGGCGAGCTCGTTCGCGCGGGAGACCTGCGCGGCGATGCCGGCCCGACCAACGGAGGCGATCGTGGCCCACGTCTTGAGTGCGCGGAACGGCCTCGTTTGCTCGAGCCCGTATTCGGCGAACGTGCCGACGTCTGCCCCGGCTCCCTGGCGCAGATAGGGCGGAATGAGGCTGAAGGCGTCGCGCAAGTCGTCGGGCCGCTGGACGAGCACGCAGCCCGCGTCGACGGGGACTCCGAGCCACTTGTGCGGGTCGAGAGTGAGCGAGTCGGCCCGTTCCATTCCGCGGAAGCGATCCTCGATGCTGGGATCCAGGACACCGAACGCGCCATAGGCACCGTCGACGTGGAACCAGACGTCCTCTGCGGCCGCTACGTCCGCGAACGCGTCGAGCGGGTCGATCGCGCCGGTGTTAACCGTGCCGGCCGAGGCGACGACGAGCATCGGCAGACGACCGTTCTGGCGATCCGCGGCAATGGAGGCGCGGAGCGAGCCCGCATCAAGCCGGCCCTCGGGGAGCGGCACCTCGCGGATGGCCTCGCTGCCGAGCCCTACGAGCGCCAAGGCGCGAGGCACGCAGCTGTGCGCCTCGCTCGGAACGTACGAGATGAGCGGTGGCGCGCCCGCAAGCCCGTCCCTGCGGACGTCGTAACCCGCATTCGCAAGGGCACGGCCACGCGCTCCGGCGAGGCAGACGATGGTGGCTGCGGACGCCCCACTCGTCAGGAGCCCGGCCCCCGGTGTATGGGGATAGCCGACGAGCTCGGCCAGCCAGCGCACGACTGCGCGCTCGAGATGAATGTCTGCGTGGTCGCCCGACACGACGCTCGGGTTCATTGCAGCGGCGGCGAGCGAGAGAGCGATTCCTGCATGCGATGGAGGCGGGTTGACCCAACCGAAGAACGCCGGATGACCGTTGCCCATCGGGTGAGGGAGAACCTCGGCGAGCGCGAACTCGGCGAGCTCGTCGAGTTCGGCGCCGTTCTCCGGCAGCGGCAACTCGAGCAGTCGCTTCCGCAAGTCCTCGGGGACCGGTTGCCACACGGGTCGAGTCGGCAGCTCGGCGAGGTAGTCGGCGACGCCGTCGACGAGCCCGTGAGCTGCGCCGCGAAACGCCTCCAAGTCGCGATCGTTCATTTGAAGCCGATTCGCTGCGGCGGCCAGTAGACCGCGAAAACAGGGCCGATGAGGTTCGCTCGGGGGACGGCGCCCCAATCGCGGCTATCGCACGACGCGGCGCGGTTGTCGCCCATCATGAAGTAAGTCCCGGACCTGATCAGCCGCGGCGGAACCGTTCGGTCGTCGCGCTCCGACGCTTGTATATAGGGCTCGTCGAGTGGCTTTCCGTTGATGAAGACGCGTCCGTTTTTTTCGCTGAACGTCTCTCCCGGCAGGCCGATGATCCGCTTGACGAACGTCTCGCCGCCCGCGCCGTTCTCGCAGCGCTCCGCCGCAGGCGGGGTCTTGAAGACGACGATCTCGCCGCGATGTGGGCTGCGAAAGTGGTAGATGAAGCGGTTCGCGAGCACGCGGTCCGAGATACCCGCAAGACACCCGGCGCCCGGGCTCGCGCAATGCAGCGTCGGCTCCATGGACGAGGACGGAATCCGGTACGGGTTCACGACCCAGGCTTTGATCGCGAGGACCGCGCCGACCGCCACGACGATCGTCACGACCCAGTCGATCACCGTGGGCCACGGCGCCGGGAGGCCCGCGGTCATGCGGTCGACGGGACCCCTCACAAAACCGTCCTAGTGCGGCTCTGCTCCTGTCGCCAGGCGTCGATGCGTGCGTGGTCTCCCGAAAGCAGGACCTCCGGGACCGACCAGCCCCGAAACTCGGCCGGCCGCGTGTACTGAGGGAACTCGAGTCCGCCGCCGAGCGCGGGCGCGAAGCTTTCGAAGGTGGAACTTTCCTCGCGAATGGCACCGGGAAGGCGCCTGGCCACGGCATCGACGACCACCATGGCCGCCAGCTCGCCGCCAGAGAGGACGTACGGCCCGATCGACACCGCGTCCGTCGCGAGGCGCTCGACGATGCGCTCGTCGAAGCCTTCGAAGCGCGCCGACAGGAGGGTCAGAGCGTCCTCGGCGGCGAACTCTTCCACCAGCTCCTGGTCGAGCTGGCGGCCCTGCGGGGTGAGGGCGACGATGCGACGGCCCGCGTAGTCGCCGTAAACGGCCTCGAGTGCGGCGGCGGCTACGTCCACGCGGAGCACCATTCCGGCACCGCCGCCGTAGGGCTCGTCGTCCACCTGGCCACCCGAGAGCGGAGTGAAGTCGCGGTAGTTCCAGAGGCGCAGATCGAGCTCTGAGCCGACCACCGAGGCGAGCGGCCGCTGCTCGGTCAGCCAGGAAAAGGCATGCGGCAGCAGTGTGAAGACATCGATCTGCACCGGCGAAAGTTAGCTTTGGTCTCCGAACCCCTGCGCTACCAGGACGCGGCCCTGTTCAAGATCGACCGCGACCACGCACTCCTCAACCAGCGGCAAGGCGAGGCCCGTGTCGAGCTCGAGGACGTCGTTCGCCACGCCGGGGGTCACGTCCTGCACGCGGCCGAGCTCCTCCCCGCCCTCGTCCTCGACCCGCAGGCCGACGAGCTGGAAGGCGTAGTAGCTGCCTGGGTCGGGCTCAGGCAGGTCTTCGCGTGCGATCGCGAGGACAGCCCCACGGGTCGGATCGCGGTCGAGGCGGACGACAACGCGTCCACCCGCGCGCTTCGACTCGGCCACCTTGGCCGGCTCGCCGTCTACGAAGACGCGTGCGCCAACCTTGAACCGCTCGGGATCGTCACTCCCGTCTTCGACGACAAAGGCGCCGTCGAGCCCGTGGGGCCGGCCGACGCGGCCGACCTCGATGAGGGGCGTTCCGGCTGGCGGCGTGCCCGAGGAACTCACGCGCGAAAAGCGAGCCGGGGAAGGACGCAGGGAGCCCGCGTATTGAGATGAAATACGCGGGCGACCGAGGACGACGTCCGGCGAAGCTTTGCAGCCGTGCAGGGCCCGTGCGTCGCCGTCGGCCGGGACGCCTTAGCCAACGATTTCCAAGAGCGCCCGCTCGTTCGAGCGAGCGCCGCTGGCGCGGACGATCGTCCTGAGCGCGCGGGCGATGCGACCCTGGCGGCCGATCACCTTCCCGAGATCCTCCTGCGCTACGTGAAGCTCGAGGACGGTTGCGCCGTCGCGCTCGCCCCGCACGACCCGCACCTCGTCGGGCTTGTCGACGAGGCTGCGCGCGAGGTACTCGACGAGTTCCTCCAATTAGATTCCCTTGGCCTTGAGGAGCTTCTGGACGGAGTCGGAGGGCTGGGCGCCCTTGGAGATCCAGTCCTTGACCTTCGCCTCGTCGAGCTCGATCGTCGAAGGGTCCGTCTGCGGGTTGTAGCGCCCGACGATTTCGATGAACTTGCCGTCTCGCGGCGAGCGCGAGTCGGCCACTACCACCCGGTAGACCGGGTTCTTCTTCGACCCGATGCGGGCCAGTCTGATCCTTGCTGCCATTCGTTCCTTTCGCTTCAGCGGCGCTGCTGCGCCACGATCGACTGCAGATTCGGCATCTTGCCGCGACCGAACTGCTTCATCATCTTCTCCATCTGCTTGCGTGCGGTGAGCAGCTGATTCACCTGTTGGACGGTGGTGCCGCTGCCGGCGGCGATGCGCGCTCGCCGTGAGCCCTTGATGATCTCCGGCTGGGCTCGCTCTTGAGCTGTCATCGAGAGCACGATCGCCTCCACCCGCCCGAGCTCCTTTTCGTCCACGTTCACGCCTTGAAGCTGCTTCCCGAGGCCTGGGATCATCGAGATGACGTTCCTCATCGGGCCCATTTTCCGCATCATCTTGTAGGCCAGCAGGAAGTCGTCGAACGTGAAGCGACCCTGGCGGAGGCGCTTCTCCAGCTCCTCCTGCTCGTCCTTCTCCGCCGCGGCCTCCGCGCGCTCGATGAGCGTGAGAACGTCCCCCATCCCCAGGATCCGCGAGGCCATGCGATCCGGATGGAAGTACTCGAGCTGGTCGAGCTTCTCGCCCGTGGATGCGAGCTTCACGGGCTTGCCGGTTACCGCTTTCACGGAGAGCGCGGCGCCGCCGCGCGCGTCTCCGTCGAGCTTCGTCAGGACGATTCCGTCGAAGTCGATTCGCTCCGCGAACGCCTGCGCCACGTTGACCGCGTCCTGGCCGGTCATCGAATCGAGCACCAGCAGCACGTTGTGCGGCTTCGCCGCGCTCTTCACGCGTGCGAGCTGATCCATCATCTCCTCGTCGACGTGCAGGCGGCCGGCCGTGTCGAGGATGACGACATCGCGCCCCTGGGCCCGCGCCTGCTCGATCCCTTCTTTCGTGACCGCGACAGGATCCTTCGCGCCTTTGTCCGTGTGTGCTGGAATCTGGATCTGCCTGGCCAGCTGCTCCAGCTGGTCGATCGCGGCCGGGCGCTGGAGATCGGCAGCGACGAGGAAGGGTGACTTCCCCTCGCGGCGCAGCAGCAACGCGAGCTTGGCCGCGGCCGTCGTCTTCCCCGATCCCTGCAACCCGGCGAGGAGGACGATCGTCGGGGGTCGCCCGGCGAACGCAAGCTTCGAGCCTCCTTGGCCCATGATCGAGGTCAGCTCGTCGTGCACGATCCTCACGACCTCCTGACCCGGCGTGAGGCTCTTCGTCACCTCGGCCCCGCTAGCCCGCTCGCGCACGCGGGCGACGAAGTCCTTGACCACCTGGAAGTTGACGTCGGCCTCGAGGAGCGCGAGGCGGATCTCGCGCATGGCCTTCGACATTGCCTCCTCGGACAGCTTCCCATGACCGCGCAGGTCGCCGAGGGTGGCTTGCAGCTTGTCGGAAAGGGTGTCAAACATAGGCCGGCCGGAAAGTGTAGCTAGGGCTTTTCCTCACCTAGGAGGCAGAAATGGCAGAGATCGCAAAGGTGATCCGCATCATCGGGCAGTCTCCCACGAGCTTCGCGGAGGCGACGAAGGTGGCCGTTGCGGAGGCCGCCAAGACGGTGCGCGACATCCACGGCGCCCACGTCGTCGAGATGAGCGCGGTCGTGGAGAACGAGCAGATCACGCTGTTCCGCACGACGGTCGATATCGCCTTCGGCGTAGAGCGCTAGCTGCCTTCGCGGCTCGAGCCGGCCGGGATCTCCGAGTGAATGACCTCGAAGGTCTCGATCGTCGGCACGCGTCCGGTCATCTCCGCCCACTTGTCGAGGTGGACTTGCAGGGCCTCCCCGCTGGCCTGAGCCGCCTCTAGATCGCTCCACAACGTCAGGCTCATCGTCACCGCGCGGTCCGGGTCGCGCACAAGGAAAGCACCCTCGAAGCCGTGCGTATCTCGGGCCACGGGCAGATAGTCATGCTGGAACCAGCCGGCGCCGATCTGCCATTCCTCTTCGGGCACGGGCTCGTAACGAACCAGCCGCGCGTACATGCGAAGACCCTATTCCAAGCCTCGCGCGGCTTCCAGCACCTCTAGTGTCGCGACAGCATCGGCGGGGTCGACGGGCGGCGGCGCGCCCTCCTGAAGGCTGGCCGCGACGTCCTCGTAAAAACGCACCCACGTGTTGGGAGGCGTCGGGATCGTGCGGATGTCGTCCCCGGCTCCGAGGAACCCGGGTGCCTCCTCGAACTCCGCGGGCGCACCGTAGACGTACGCAGCTCGGTCGCCGAGGACGCGAAAGCGCGGACCAGGCTGAGCGGCGACGGCGCTCATCCAGAGGTGCGAGACCGTGCCGGACTCGTGCACGAGCGCGACGAAGGCGTCATCGTCCGTCTGCGCGCCGGGGCGGACGCATCGCACTTCTCCATAGACCTCCTGCGGCCGGCCGAACAATTGGAGCGCCTGGTCGACGACGTGGCTTCCGAGGTCGATGAGGATGCCGCCGCCCTCGGCCGGATCGGGGTCGTTGCGCCACCCGGCTGCGACCTCCGGCCGCCACCGCTCGTAGCGCGACTCGAAGCGGGAGACGGTTCCGAGTTGTCCGCTCTCGACGAGCTCGCGGACCGTCAGGAAGTCGCCGTCCCAGCGCCGGTTGTGGAACACCGTGAGCAACGTCCCCCGCTCGAGCGCGGCCTCGACGAGCGTTCTCGCCTCGGCGGCGGTCGGCGCGAGGGGCTTGTCCACGACCACGGCGAGACCCGCTTCCATAGCCGCGAGCGCGAGCGGCACGTGGGTCCTGTTCGACGTCGCGACGACGATGAGCTCGAGATCGGCTGCGCGCGCCCAGAGCTCGCTGGTGGAACCGAGAACGGCCGCAGCAGGATGTTCCCGTTCGGCCTGTGCCCGTCGCTCTGGATTGCCCGTCACGATGGCGGTGAGGCTTAGTCCGGGCGTCGCCGCGATGTACGGCGCGTGGAAGACCGCACCGCCGAGCCCGTAGCCGATCAGGCCGACCCGGACGGAAGTCATCAGTCTGTTACGAGAGCCCGCGCAAACTCGCCGGCGTCGAACGGCTGCAGGTCCTCGAGCGTCTCGCCCACCCCGACAAGCTTCACGGGCAGTCCGAGCTCATGGGCGATCGCAACGGCGATGCCGCCTTTCGCGCTCCCGTCGAGCTTCGTGAGCGCGACGCCGGAGACCTCGACGGCCTCGTTGAAAAGACGCGCCTGCTGCAGGCCGTTCTGCCCCGTCGTCGCGTCGACGACGAGCAGAGTCTCGTGGGGAGCGCCATCGAGCCGAGTTGCGATCACCCGGCGAATCTTCGCCAGCTCGTCCATCAGATTCGTCTGCGTATGCAGGCGGCCGGCCGTGTCGACGATGACGATGTCGCGACCCCGAGCCTGAGCGGCTTCGATCGCGTCGTAGGCGACCGCCGCCGGGTCGGCGCCACGCGCCGCTCCCACGAAGTCTGCGCCGGCCCGCTTGGCCCAGATCTCGAGCTGCTCGTCGGCGGCGGCGCGGAAGGTGTCCGCGGCGGCCACGATCACCGAATGCCCATGCTCCTGCAGGCGGTGGGCCAGCTTGCCGATCGTGGTCGTCTTCCCCGTTCCGTTGACGCCGACGACGAGGACGACGCTCGGTTCATCCGCAATCGCGAGCCGACCGTCCTCCTCAGGTGCGATGAGCTCCTCGATTACGGCCTCGAGCCCTTCGAGGAGCTCCGCTTCGCTTCCGGGCTCGCGCTGCTCGAGCCGCATGACGATCTCGACCGTTGCAGGAACGCCGACGTCGGCCTGGATGAGCGCCTCCTCGACCCGTTCCCATGAAGCCTCGTCCGCGGGGTTGAACAGCAGGTCGTGAGTGAGCGCGCGGCGGCTTCCGGCCAGCGACTCGCGCAGGCGGCCGAGCCAGCCCTTCCGCTCCTCGACCTCCTCGGCGGGCTCGACGTCGTCGCCCAAAAATTCGGCCCAGCTTCGGCTCACGCCGAGAGCGCTTGCAGCGGCTCAACCGAGGCGAGCCGCTTCGAGACGATCTCCGAGACCCCGTCGGCCCCCATGGTCACGCCATAGAGGATATCCGCGGCCTCCATCGTCCTCTTCTGATGCGTGACGACGATGAACTGCGCCCGGTCCGAGAACTGGCGCAGTAGGTCGACAAACCGGCCGATGTTGGTGTCGTCGAGGGCAGCCTCCACCTCGTCGAGCAGGTAGAACGGGCACGGCCGGGCGAGGAAAAGCGCAAAGAGAAACGAGATCGCGCCCAGCGCCTTCTCGCCCCCCGAGAGGAGCGAGAGTCGCGTGATGCGCTTGCCGGCCGGCTGGAGCTCGATCTCGACGCCCGGCTCCTCCCCGTCGTCTTCGCGGATCAGCCGCCCGTTGCCGCCTGGGAAGAGCGTGCCCGCCACCTCGGCGAAGTGGCGCTCGACGCCGGCGTAGGTCTCCTCGAACCGCCGCTCCACGGTTTCCGCCAGCTCGTCCCGCAGCTTCGCGAGCTCCGTCAGCGACTGCTCCAGATCTTCGCGCTGACGGGTCAGGTCTTCCAGCCGCGCCTTCTCGCGTGCGTGCTCCTCCGCCGCGAGCGGATTCACCTGGCCGAGCGTCTCGCGCCGGCGCTCGAGGCGGGCGATCTCCGCTCGGAGCTGCTCGACCTCCTCGTCCACGAGCGGCTCGGCGGCCCCACCTTCGGGGAGGCGAGCGAGCGCCTCGTCGCGTTCCTGCTCGAGGCGGGCGGCCTCGATGCTCACGGCGGCGACGCCTTCCGCAGCCTCGCTCGCCGCTCGACGTAGCTCGGACTCCCGCGCACCGAGCGCGCGCAGCTCCTCGCCCAGCTGGCCGGAGCGGCTTCCGCCTGCATCGACGCGCGCCCGCAACGGTGCCTCGAATCGCGCCGCATCTCGAGCCCCTGCTGCCAGCGCCGCGGCGATCTGGTCCGCCGCCTCCGCCAGCCGGTCGAAATCAGGCCGCCTTGGCTCTTCGGCCTTTCCGACCGAGCCCGTTGCGAACCAGACATTCCCGCCCGAATGGACGAGAACGGCGTCCTTTCCCTCCGCATGAGCATCCCGGAGCCGGTTGAGCGCCCGAGAGAAGTCGGCGGGAACCGCCCGCCAGCCCCGCGCGGCGGCCAACGCACCCTCGTAGGAGGCGTCGCTGACCACTGGAAGCGGTGGCGCAGCGGCATCCGCCCGTAGAGATCGAGCCGTCTCCTCCGCGCGTTCGCGGCGAAGCTCGACGCGCTCGATGGCGCTGCGAAGGCGGTAAAGAGCGGCCGTGGCCTGCTCGTGCCGGCCAGCCGCCTCTGCGAGCTCATCCTCAGCCCGCCGCCGTTCCTCGAGCACCCCTGAGAGCTTCTCGTCGCGCGCCTTCCGCTCGAGCTCGGCGGCGCTCCTGCGCTCGGCGACCTCAGCCAGGCGCCGCTCGATCCGCTCGAGCTCGGCGGCCGCGATGCGGGCGAGACGGGCGTCGATCTCCCCAACGAGCTTCTGCGCGCGCTCAGCCGCGCTCGCCTGCAGCGCGAGCGGGCGCAAGCGCTTGCGTACCTCGTCCTCCAGATCCCGAGCCCGGTCCACCTGGATCTCGACCCGTGCGAGCTTGAGCTCGGCTCGATGTCTGCGCTGCTTGAAAGCTCCGAGCCCGGCTGCCTCCTCGACGAGGGCACGGCGCTCAGCCGGCTTCGACGCGAGTATCTGTTCCACGCGGCCCTGGCCGATGACGGAATGGAGCTCAGCTCCGAGGCCGATGTCCGCGAGCATCTCGACCAGGTCGGTGCGACGAACGCGCGCCCGGTTCACGAGGTACTCGCCCTCGCCGCCGCGATGCAGCCGGCGGGCGATCGAAAGCTCGGAAAAGTCGAGCGGGCCCTCCCCGTCCTCGTTGTCGAACAGGAGCTCGACCTCACAGAACTCGGCCGGCGAGCGGCCGCTGTTGCCGGCAAAGAGGACGTCGTCAGGCTTCTCGGCGCGCAATTCCGACGGGCTGAGGCTGCCCGCCGCCCAGACGATCCCGTCCGCGATGTTGGACTTGCCAGACCCGTTCGGGCCGACGACGACCGCTACACCCGGCTCGAGGCGAACCTCGACCGGGTCAGGGAACGACTTGAAGCCGCGCAGGCGAATCGAGCGCAAATGCACGCGGCCGAAGTCTGCCGATGAGAGCGGACGAGGGCGCTAGTAGACGAGAGCGGTGTCGCTCCACGTGGCCAGCTCGAGGAGCTTCTGCGGCGGCGCCAGTTCGTAGCCTTCCCCGGCTTCGATCCCGCGGGCCTTGCTCGACATGCCCGACAGAAACACCGGCACGGCGGCGCTCTTCAACGCGCCGAAGTGCTCAGCCACCGACCCCGTGCCGATGCCCGTCGCCGCGGAGGCTGTCTCCCCGCGGATGAGCTGAACGGCGTCTCCCGCGAGAAAGACCTGCACCTCGTGCCCTTCCTCAGCCGCCGTGCGCGCAATCAGCAGGCCGAGCGCGGCTCGCGTCGGATTCTCGGGCCCAGTGGCGATGTGGACGAGGATCTTGGCCAGTTAGCCCTCCTCGGCCATCGCCATGATGTCCTCGCGCGTCATCTGCCCAGCCATCTCCGGGTGATCTCGTTGGACGTGCGCCTCGACGCTGGCGACGAGCTCGTCGTCGGTTTCTCCGCGCGCGGTGTAACCGCACTCGCAGTTCACGACCTTCGCCATCGTGCCTCCTCTCCTCGGCCGGAATCGTAGAGTAGGGGCGTGAGCTACGTCTCCCGGGGATTCCGAGGGCGGCGGCGCGGCGAAGGTCCAAGCGACCGGATCCCGCCCGGCCAGTACCTCGTCGACGATTTCCCCGTCCTCTCCGCAGGCCCCACCCCGCGCACGCCGCTCGACCAGTGGGATTTCGTCATCACGGGCGCGGTCGCCAATCCCAAGCGGTGGACCTGGGAGGAATTCCGCGCGCTTCCGAGCGAAACGATCAGGAAGGACATCCACTGCGTGACGAAGTGGTCGAAGCTCGACACCGAGTGGGAAGGCGTGTCCGTCGACACCCTCTTCGAGGACGTCGAAACGTCGGCCGACTACGTCACGCAGTTCAGCGACGGTGGCTACACCACGAACGTGCCGCTCGAAGATCTCCTCGACGGCAAGGCATGGGTCGCCTTCGGGTTCGGCGGCGAGCCTCTCGAAGCAGAACACGGCGGCCCGGCCCGCATGCTCGTCCCGCATCTCTACTTCTGGAAGAGCGCCAAGTGGGTGCGCGGGTTGCGGCTCATGGAGGAGGACGAGCCGGGCTTCTGGGAGACCCTCGGCTACCACAACTACGGCGACCCGTGGCGCGAGCAGCGGTACTGGGGCGACTAGCACTCACGCCGGTTCGCTGGCAGCTCGGCGACGTCGCCGGGCTCGTCGAAGAGACACCGCGCGTCAAGACAGTCGAGCTCGATCTGAGGGAGTGGCCGGGCCACAAGGCGGGCCAGCACGTCGACGTCCGCCTGACCGCCGAGGACGGTTACCAGGCACAGCGGAGCTACTCGATCGCGTCCGCGCCGGAGGACGAGCGGCTCGCCATCACAGTCGAGCGTCTGGACGACGGCGAGGTCTCGCCGTATCTGGCCGAGGAGCTCATGGTTGGGGACAAGCTCGAGCTGCGCGGCCCCATCGGCGGCTACTTCGCCTGGGATACCGACGAAGGCGGCCCACTCCTCCTCCTGGGCGGCGGCTCCGGGGTCGTGCCCCTGATGTCGATGCTCAGGCACCGTGCGGCGCGCGGCTCAGAGGTCCCCACGCGGTTGCTCTACTCGGCACGCTCCCTGGATGACGTCATCTACCGCGAGGAGCTCGAGCGGCTTGCCGGCGACGACAATCTCGACGTCCTCTACACGCTCACGCGCTCGCATCCTCCCGGCTGGACCGGCTACGCGCGCCGAGTCGACGACGAGATGCTTAGAGAGGTGGCATTTCGCGAGGGGCTCGCGTTCGTCTGTGGGCCGACGCGGTTCGTCGAGGCGGTCGCGGACGGCCTCGTCGCCGTAGGCTATGGGCCGGAGCGCGTGAAGACCGAGCGCTTCGGGCCCACAGGAGGCTGATGGAAGAGGAAGACCTCAAGCTGGACGGAAACGCGGCCGCCGGGCTCTTCCGCGAGCTCTTCACGTTCGAGCTCACGACTGCACGCGGCCGGTGCGACAACTGCGGCGCGGTCGCCGAGGTCGGCGCGGTGATGGCCTATTCGAACGCCCCAGGCGTCGTTCTTCGCTGCCCGCAGTGCCAGAACGTCCTGATGCGCGTTGCAGGGAACGGCGGTCGCTACTGGCTCGACGTCCGCGGCATCACCTGGCTCGAGATCCACGCGTGACGGACACCGAGCGCGAGAAGCGCGCTGCCGCCGAGGAGGCGGCACGGCTCGCCGAGGACGGAATGACCGTGGGGCTGGGGACCGGCTCGACCGTCGCCTACCTCCTCCCCGCGCTCGCCGCACGCGGGCTCGACCTGCGCTGCGTGGCGACATCCCCGCGGACGGATCAGGCCGCTCGGCAGCTCGGTCTCCCGCTCGAACCGTTCGAATCCCTTAATCGGCTCGATCTCGCCATTGACGGTGCGGATCAGGTCGATCCGGCCGGTTGGCTCGTCAAGGGCGGCGGCTCCGCGCACACGCGCGAGAAGATTGTGGCCGCCGCCGCCGACCGTTTCGTCGTCATCGTCTCCTCGGACAAAATCGTCGAGGCGCTCGCCCCGCCGGTGCCGCTGGAGCTGCTTCCGTTCGGCCTCCACGCGACGATGCGCTCGCTCGGGCCGGTCGAGCTCCGGGACGCGCCTCTCAGCCCTGACGGCGGGGTCATCGCCGACTACGTCGGCCCGGTGGACGATCCGGACGAGCTCGCCGAGCGTCTCGCAGCCACTCCTGGAGTTGTCGAGCACGGCCTCTTTCCGCCCCCGCTCGTCAGCGAGGTCCTCGTCGGCCGCGACGACCGCGTGGACCGGATCAGCCCCTAAGCGCCGCCCATCTTCTCGAGCGCCTGCTTGGCCGCCGCCTGCTCGGCCGCTTTCTTCGAGGCGCCTGTCCCGACGCCTACATTTTTCTCTTCGATGACGGCTGCGCACGTGAAGCGGCGGTCGTGCGGCGGGCCTTCGACCTCGAGAACCGAGTAGGAGACCGTCTGACCGCGCCGCGCCAGCTCTTCCTGGAGCTCGGTCTTGAAATCGACGTGACCCTCGATCGCGTAATCGATCCGGTCGCCGAACGCGGAGACGATCGCGGGTCGGATCGGCTCGAATCCGTGCTCGAGGTAGAGAGCTCCGAGGCACGCCTCGACGAGGGCCGCGAGGACATTGCGATTGGATGCGAGCCGCGCGAGCTCGTCCGGATCCCCGGCGCCGTGGGCCGCCAGCCGCTCGCCCAGCTGCAACCGCCGGCCGACCACGGCGCAGCTCTGGCGAGAGACCACGTGGGCCCGGATCTTCGCGAGGCGCCCTTCCTGGTAATCGGGAAAGCGGTCGTACAACTCCTGCGCGATCGCCAGACCGAGCACGCTGTCCCCGAGGAACTCGAGGCGCTCGTAGGAGTCCGCCCGGTCCTCCGCCCAAGACGCATGGGTGAACGCATTCCGAAGGCGTCCCTTCGGAAGCTTGTCGATCAGCTCTCCGAGGTCGGGCCCAGCCCGACGGCGCTTACTGGTGACTCGAGATGTAGTCGATTGCTTGGCCGACGGTCTGAATCCCCTGCGCGTCCTCGTCCGAGATCTTGATCCCGAACTGATCCTCAAGCTCCATGATCAGCTCGACGAGATCGAGCGAATCGGCGTCGAGATCTTCCTGGAAAGAGGCCTCTTCCGTGATCTCGCCCTCGTCGATCCCCAGCTGCTCGACGAGCACCTCCTTGACCCGCTCAGCAATCTCCTCTCGCGAAGCTGCCATGTTCGTCTCCTAACCCTGCCTTTCCGATTTGCTGGCCCCAGCGGACGGCGGATGCTAACAACTATGGCGTTGCGGCTCCAACTCGCTCCGCGAGCCGCGCGGAGAGTCTCTCCACCACCTGGGCGCGGGCTCCGCGGGCACCGAGGCGGATCGCGTTGGCGATCGCGGTCCGCGAGCTGTTGCCGTGGGCGATCACCGCCAAACCGCGCAACCCGAGGAGGTAGGCGCCTCCGTACGTTTCCGGGTCGAGGCGGCTGCGCAAGCGCGCGCCGGCCTGTCTGATCAGGAGGCCGCCCAGCTTCCCTCGCCTGCTCGCGACGATCTCGGAGCGGAAGGCATCCAGAAGCGTCTTGACCGTCCCCTCCATCAGCTTGAGCGAGATGTTGCCGGTGAAACCGTCGCACACGACCACATCGGCCGCGCGCCTGAGGAGATCGCGACTCTCGACGTTGCCGACGAACTTGAGGCCGCTCTCGACGAGCAGTGGCTGCGTCTCGCGGACAAGCCGGTTGCCCTTCTCGAGCTCCTCGCCGATGGAAAGGAGCGCGACCGTCGGCTCCGGAATCCCCAGAGTTTCCTGCGCGAACACGGCGCCCATGTGGGCGAACTGGACCAGGTGCTCCGGCCGCGCATCCGCGTTGGCACCGGCGTCGATGAGGACAGATGTGCCCCCGATCGCCGGGAGCGGGACGGCAATCGCCGGCCGGTGCACGTCGGGAAGGCGGCGGATCTCCAGCAAGCCCGCAGCGAGCATCGCACCCGTATTGCCTGCTGAGACAACGGCGCCCGCATCACCTTCGCCGACCACGCGACACGCGGCGAACATCGAGCTGTTGCGCTTGTCTCGCGCTGCGTCGGATGGCTTCTCGTCCATCGCTACGACGTCAGGGACGTCGACGACTTCGAGCCCCTGAGCGAGCGGCTCGAGCGCCTCACGCCTCCCGAACAGAACCGGCTCGACGGTGTCCGAGGCAGCTTCGAGTGCCCCGGCGACGATCTCCTCCGGAGCCCGGTCGCCGCCCATTGCGTCGACCGCGACCCTGGTCTTGGCCATGACTAGTGGTTCGCCCGGTCGCGCTGCGGGGTCTCTGGCGCGCGAAAAACGAGCCAGCCGAGGACGCAGGGAGCGCTCGTATTGCGTGAAATACGGGCGCGACCGAGGACGACGGCTGGCGACGCTTTGCAGCCGCCCAGAGGCGTCGCGAGCGTGGCCGGGCGAGGCACTTAAGGTGCTGGGGTCTCGAGCGGCTCGACTTCGCGGCCCTTATAGGTCCCGCAGGTCGGGCACACGTGGTGAGGCCGCTTCGGGCGATGGCACTGGGGGCACTCCACGAGCGCCGGAATGGACAGCTTGTGCGTCGCCCGCCGCTTGTCGCGGCGCGACTTCGAAGTTTTTCGCTTCGGGACGGCCATGGCCGCGGGTGAGTATAGCCATCGGCCCTTTTGCCCCCGCGTTGTTGGCTGACTGTTACCTGGACGAGACGCCGTCGAGGCCAACCATGGTCAGGCTGCAAACATACTCGCGCAAGGCCCCAACATGAAGATCATCGTCGCAGTCGCGCTGCTTCTCGTGCTGCTCGCCGCGGCCTGCGGGGGCGGAGCGCGACCGGCCGCCCATCCGACGACCTCGGGCCTGGCTTCGACGTCGGCCCCGGCGGTGTCGAGCTCACCGACAGGGCCCGGGATTAGGCCAGCCGCCTGCGCCGCGGCTGAGATCCAGCCCGTCGTGCGAGACAGGATCGGTCCCCAGATTGTGCGAACCGAGGTCGTGCGCTGCCGAAACGACTACGCCCGCGTGAACGCCATCCCCGACACGTCCGGCTGTCCCCCGACCTGCTACGAGACCTACGAGGCCTACGTCCGGTGGACCGGTGAGCGCTGGCGCGTCGTCGACTTCGGCACGGGCATCGAGTGCGAAGACACGACGACGCTCCCTCCCCTCCCTGCTCCGATCCGTCGCGCCTGCCGAGCGCTCGGCTATCGCCAGCCCACGATCCTCAGAACGCTGATTTTCCGGATGCCTTCCCGCAACATCGGCTGCGCGCTGACCGAAGGCGACCTGCGCTGCGACATTCTCAGCGGCCTTAAGCCCGAGCCCGCTGGGCCGTGCCAGCTCGACTGGGTCGGCCTTGTTCTCGGGGCTAAAGGGCCGGCAGAGCCGAACTGCGCGCGCGACACCGTCTATGACGGCGGTGCGCCGACGCTCCGCTACGGGGAGATGTGGCATGGGGCAAGCTTTTGGTGCGAGTCCCAGCCCGACGGCCTCTTATGCGTCAACCCACATAGCGAGCGCGGATCCTTCCATCTCTCGCGCGAGAGCTGGGAGGCGGGCTAGCGCGCTAGAGCCGGTCTCTCAGCTCCGCGAGCTTGGCCCAGCGGGAATCCGACGCTGTCTCCTCGTGCTCGTGCGGCTCGGCGTTCAAATCCCGGCCGCAGACCGGGCAGAGACCGGCGCAGTCGTCCCGGCAGAGGATCTTGTCCGGCAAGGCCAGCGCGACAGCATCGCGCGCCCACGCCGAGAGATCGAGCTTGTCGTCTTGGACGTACGGCGTCGTCAGCTCATCCGACTCGCCGGGACTGGTCGCCTGGTATTCGCGGGCGCGCACCTCGATCGGCAGGTCGGCGTCCGCGAGGCACCGCATGCACGGCCCCACGAGTCGCACGGCCAGCTCCAGCTCCAACATCAGCCCTGAGCTCATGCGCGTGAGGGTAAGCGCGGCTTCCGGCTTCTCCGGGATCGGAATGTAGCGTTGCCCGCCGAGCTCGAGCGGCTCGAGCTCGACTTCCTTGACGTCGCGGAACTGCTCGCCCGACTGCAGCCGGACCGTGCGGAGGTTGAAGGTGGTCACACCTTCAATGTAGCGAGCGTCTAGGCCGCTCTAAGCGACGGGCTGCTCGTCGGTGACGCCGGCCATCACGGACTCCTGCGAGCGCTCCTGGAGCCGCTCGCGTCCGCGCCTGACGGCGCCGAGGAACTTGTCGAGATTGACCTCGAGCGTCGAGAGAATCGAGTCGGCCCAGTCCTCCATCTCGAGCCGAGTCTCGCGCGCCTGGCGCCGCGCTTCTTCCACGATCTCCTGCGCCTGACGCTCGGCGAGCTTGACGATCTCGGTCTGGGACGCCTCGCGGACGGCTTGCTCGCGCGCTTCGCCCAGGATCCGGTCGCTCTCCCTCTTCGCCTCGGCGAGCATCTCCTGCCGCTCCTTGACGATCCAG
>DASXSE010000073.1:0-2570 GCA_036506175.1 Gaiellaceae bacterium | reverse complement strand
AGCATTTCGTCGACGCGCGCGCGGTCGCCTCGGTAAAGGGCTTCGAGGAGGTCGCTCATTCCGTTAGCGCAGGAGCCGTGACAGCCGACGGTCTTTGAGGATCCGGCCGCCCGTCTGGCACTCGGGGCAGTAGTAGATCGTGTGCTCCTCGAAGTCGACGCGCGCGATCGGGGTGCCGCAGACATAGCACGGCTCGCCGAGCTTGTCGTGCACGCGGTACGTCCGCTTGTCGTTGGCGCCGCGCTCGCGCAGCTCGAGGCCCCGGCTCAGCTCGGAGTCGATCGCATCGGCAAGCCGCTCGACCTCCGCGGTCGTCAGATCGCGGGTGAGCTCGTACGGTGAGAGCTGCGCGTGGTGGAGGATCTCGTTCGCCCATGCCCGTCCGATCCCCGAGATCACCCGCTGGTCGCGGAGCATCGAGTGCAGCCGCCGCGACTCCTCCGAGCAGATCGCCGAGAGCCGTTCGGCGCCGAGCCCGAGCGCGTCCGGGCCGAGGTGCGCGAGCTCGTGCTCCGCTTCCTCGGGGTTCAGCAGCCAAACCCCTGCGCGCTTCTTCGCGCCCGCCTCCGTCAGCACGAGCTGCGAGCCGCCCTGGAAGACGAGCCGGAACGCCGGTGTCTTGGGGCCGCGCTCGCCGAACTGGAGGTACCTCAGACGTCCGGCCGTCATCAGGTGCACCAGGACGACGAGCTCACCGTCGTCGGTCGGGAACAGCAGCCGTTTCGCCCGACGCTCTGCGCCCGCGAGCCGACGGCCTTCGAGCGCCGAGAGTGGCGGGTCGAAGGTCTTCAGGGTCGCGACGTGCGCGGGCCCGGCCTTGACGATCGGGAAGGCGGACACCGGTTCGTCGAGCGACCGGCGCCACGCTTCGACCTCGGGAAGTTCAGGCACTTAGGCTCCGGGACATGGACCCGATCAGGGTATCCGTGCGCCGTGGGACCGTCGTCGAGGCGGTCCACCGGGTGCATGCGGTCGCCGTGCAGGACGGCGCCGTCATCGCCGAGGCGGGCGACCCTGCCCTCGTCGCGTTCATGCGCTCGTCCTCCAAGCCGCTCCAGGCCGTCCCGCTCGCCCGCGCACGTGGAGACGTCCTCTACCGCGACCTGGCGATCGCCTCGGCCTCGCATCTCGGGGACGACGCGCAGCTCTCTGCGGTCCGGGGGCTCCTCGCGAAGGCGCCGGCCTCCGAGGACGAGCTGGAGTGCGGGGCGGACGGAAACCCGCCGTCACGGCTCAAGCACAACTGCTCCGGAAAGCATGCGGGAATGCTGGCCCTTTGCCGCGCCAGGGGCTGGCGGAGCGAGGGGTACCGGCTGGAGGGCCATCGCGTCCAGCGCGAGATGCTCGCCCTCCACGCGCAGGCCGCCGAGGTCGACGAGGAGGAGATCCCGACGGCGATGGACGGCTGCGGCGTGCTGACCTTCGCGCTGCCGCTCGAGCGGATGGCGCACGCGTTCTCGCGGCTCGCGCGGCTCGAAGGAGGGGACCGCGTCGCCGAGGCGATGCGCACGCACCCCGACCTGATCCGCGGTCCGGAAGCCACCGACACTCGTCTGATGAAGGCCTTGCCGGGGTGGATCGCCAAGGGAGGCGCCGAGGGGCTGTTGTGCGCCGCCGGCGACGGCGTCGGCGTCGCGCTCAAGGCGGAGGACGGGAACGGGCGGGCGCTCGGTCCCGCCACGGCAGAGTTTCTGCGACGACTCGAGCTCGAGGTCCCAGACCTTGCGGTTGTCCCGCTGGAGAACGGCCGTGGCGAGAAAGTTGGCGAGATCACTATCTAGGCTCGTGCTCTTCCCAGATGGCCGATCGTCTGTAATATCCGGACGCCAGAGGGTGAGCCGGGAGGCGTCGAGTGTCCGGCTCTTTTGCGTTCAGGTAGATCGAGACCCCGTCACCCACGCGAAATAGCCGGGAGGTAGCCACCGTTGCTCACCGTCGAAATCTCCCTTCCTGAGGTCGAGGAGCTCCAGAAGCTCGTCCAGGAAGGTCTCGAGAAGGGCGTCCTCAATTACGACGAGATCGCCGCCGGGCTCGATGACGTCGAGCTCACGAAGGAGCAGATCGAGGACTTCTACACGTACCTGATCGACCACGGCGTCGAGCTGATGGAAGGCGAGACGCACAAGCATCCTCCGCACGAGCAGCTGCCTCTACCAGAAGAGGAGAAGGGCCCGAAGCTCGACCTCAGCGTCGAGCCGTCCCTCGACTCGCTGCGGCTCTACCTGAGGGAGATCGGCAAGGTGCCGCTGCTGACGGCCGACCAGGAGGTCTACCTCGCGAAGCGCATCGAGCGCGGCGAGATGGCGGCCAAGATGCAGATGATCGAGGCGAACCTCCGCCTCGTCGTCTCGATCGCGAAGTCGTACCTCGGGCGTGGGCTGAGCTTCCTCGACCTGATCCAGGAGGGCTCGCTCGGCCTGATCCGCGCAGTCGAGAAGTTCGACTACCGCAAGGGCTACAAGTTCTCGACCTACGCCACATGGTGGATCCGGCAGGCCGTGACGAGGGCGATCGCCGACAAGGCGCGGACGATCCGCATCCCCGTCCACATGGTCGAGAAGCTGAACAAG
>DASXSE010000072.1:0-3289 GCA_036506175.1 Gaiellaceae bacterium | reverse complement strand
CTTTGGCGGAAAGGCGACACGCTCTCTCGATGGCCCCCGATCCCACTTTGGGCCGCTCCCTCTTCGTTAGCATCGGGCATACTGCGCAGCCGTCGTCCCGCGGGTCGCCCAGGGGTTCAGCGCCTTGAAGGCATTCATCGTCGTCAACCGTCAGACACGGAAGATCCTCGCCGAGTTCGAGACGCGCGAGGAAGCTGAAGCTTTTCGCGATGGCCTGATCAGCGCGCGGGCGACCGGAAAAAGCCCTCTGAGTATTAGGTCGACCCTCGGGGACCGCAACGACCGGGAGGCGAGAGCCGCCCGTCGGGCTGAGAAGGGCGGGCACACAGCTCATCATCTTCGCGGAGAGCAGCGCCGAGGACCCCGCCGACCTGGTTCCTGACTCGCCAGCTGGTGGCGGCAGCGCAGGCTTATTTGTTCCTGGCGAATGCGTCTTCGGAAACGGCTCCTAACCAATCACGCGCGCGCGAAATACGACGACACGAGCGGGTGTGCGCCAGTCGAGCCACAGCGACTCGGCCTCGTCGTCGCGCCGCTCCCACCTGTCCTCGACCACGGTCGTGCGACCCTAGAGGGCATCGTCGCCAACCGGTTTCATCGGCGAGCGCCTGCCGCCGCCGCCCGCCACGAGCCTAAAGATTTCACCCCTGCGCACGGAAGTCGCCTTCTGTTGGAAGTGGGACAGAGATACCGAGCTGACCTCGCTGGCGAAGGCTAGGAGGGCTTGGCGGTCGATAGCTTGTAGCCGCAGAACCGCCGCCCTTGCGCGTGCAAAACAGCGGGCGGTGGCCCCCAACTTCGACTCAGGGAGATGGGGTCACGCGACTCAAGCATGCGGGAGGTTCAGTCCTCGCCCAGGTCCTTCTCTGGCGGGCTCTTTTCGGCCTGCCAAACTCATGACGGCCCGGGACGGGTCCCAAACGATCGGCGGCGCGATTGGTGCGTATGTTCGGCGCTACACCTGGTTTCTGGCTTGTTCGCGGTTACGTGGACGGTGTCGAGCGTTTTCGTGAGCAGGCGGCTATCGGCGCAGACGGTCCTCGGGAGGTCTACCCGCCGCTGTTCGAGGCCCTGAACTGGGCGCCCACTCGCTGTGGGACACGTGGTTCCGGCTCGTCGAGCCGCAGGACCGACATCTGGACGGCCCTTCGCCACGTGTGCGACCGTTGCCACCACCAGTTGGCATCTGGCATCTACCCCGATGCCGCAGCACCCGGCGGCTGGCGTTGGTATGCCATCGGTCATCTTCCACCCCGAGGATCCTGGTCGCGGCCACGACCGTGAGGGCGCGAAGAATTACACCGAGCTCCTGGCACAGAGGCCGGTTCTCGAGACGCTCGAGATTGTCGAGGGGCACTTCCGCTCGATCGTTCCCGAGCGCGAGCTGTAAACAGACGCGAGGTGAAGGGGTTTCAACTCTTCGGGTCCGCCTGGAAACGAACCACTCGCTGCCATGAATCAGATTCTTGAAAGCCTTCACGGTCCTGTCGAGCGTCGAGTTCGACGTCGAGCTGCTCGACCCGAAACACGCTCCGGTCATGGCCGGTGCCGCGGCCGGTCGCGCTGAGGCGATCGTCACGGGCAATCGCGATCTCCTCGCCGACGCAGGACTCCTTGTCTGGCTGCGAGAGCGCGGAATCGACGTGTTGATTCCGGCCGAGCTGCTGCGGCGTCGCGAGCCGTGAAGCTCGCGCTCGGGGGCGACACGATGCTCGGGCGCGGTGTCGCGGAGCGGCTGGGGACGGAGCCCGCGGGCTCGCTCTTCGCGCCTGAGCTCGTCGACCTCGTTCGGGAGGCCGACCTCTTCGTCCTCAATCTCGAGTGCTGCATCTCCGCGCGCGGCGAGCCGACGCCGGGGAGGGTCTTCCACTTCCGCGCTCCGCCCTGGGCCGCGCAGGCGCTCGCACACCTCGGCGTCGACTGCGTCACGCTGGCCAACAACCACGCGCTCGACTTCGGGCCGGATGCGCTGCTCGACACGCTCTCCCACCTCGATGCGGCAGGGATCCGGGCGGTCGGGGCCGGCACGGACCTCGAGCGCGCGCGGGCGTCGGCCGTGCTCGAGGCCGGCGGCTTCCGCCTCGCCGTGCTGGGCTTCGCCGACCACCCCGCCGAGTGCGCCGCGGGTGCCGATCGCCCCGGCATTGCGTACGCCGACCTGCAGGACCCTCTCCCGGACTGGCTCACCACCTTCCCGGATGCGGACGCGGTGCTCGTCACGTCGCACTGGGGCCCGAACATGACCGCGGAACCTCAACGCGACGTCCGCCGAGCGGGGCACGCCCTCGTGGAGGCCGGCGCGACCCTCGTCGCCGGCCACTCCGCGCACGTCTTCCACGGCGTCGCCCCACGCGTCCTCTACGACCTCGGCGACTTCCTCGACGACTACCGCGTCGACCGGAACCTGCGCAACGACCTCGGCCTGCTCTTCCTCGTCGACCTCACAGGCGCCAGGCTCGAGGCGATCCCACTCAAGCTGGAATTCGCGCACACGCGGCTCGCGGCCGGCAAAGACCCGGCGTGGATCAAGCGCAGGTTCGTCGACGCCTGCGCGAGGCTCGGCACCGAGGTCAGCGAGGACGAGGGCCGCCTCGTCGCCCGCTGGCGCTAAGAACTCGTTCCACGATCAGCTCTTAGAGGAAACGGTCGCCTTATCAAAGCGGCCGCGACCTCCTCTGGTCGGCGATCGCAAGCGAACGCCTCAGCTCTCCTTCTTCGACTCCTCGATCCGGCAAGCCCCGGCCGCCGGCGAGAAGACGGTCGTGTGGCCGTCGTCCCGCCGGACGCGCAGGCGCGGCGGCTCCTCGGCGATGACCTCCTCTACGACGCCCCTCCGCGGCGGCTGCGCGACGCGCTCGGATTCGACCACGATCCGGTCTCCCGCGTGCGCTCTCACTGCTCCACCTCCTCGAAGACGACTCTAGCTCTGCCATCATCCCGGCGAAAGGAGGGAGCACGCGGGGGTCTGTTTTCGTGAACGAGCGCGCAGAGACACGGATAAAGAAAACGGAGGCGTGCAGAGAGGCAACGAACGCACTGAGGTCTCGACCGTGGGATGATCCGCGTGGTGAGTTGGGCTCTTGTTGAGTTGGTCGGTGATGGAACCGTGCTTCGCAAGGAGTACGAAACCGAAGAACAGGCGCAGGCAGCTCTGTGGGAAATGCTTGACGATGCGCCAGACCAGGAGCAGCGGGATCGGCTTAGCGATGTTCTTAGCCTCGAGAAGCGGGATGAGGAATGACGCGGCTTGGTTTGAGAGAACCGGCAGTTCTTGTCGCGTTTCCGCCAA
>DASXSE010000071.1:0-10640 GCA_036506175.1 Gaiellaceae bacterium | reverse complement strand
CGGCGAGGGCGAAGGGCCCGCGCTCACGCCTGAGACGCTCGCCGAGAAGCTCGGCGAGACGCTCACCGGCGAAGACGACCTCTCGTAGACGGCGACTCCGATGTTGCTGGCCGTCGACGTCGGCAACACCCAGACCGTGCTGGGGCTCTTCGAGGGCGAGAACCTCGTGGAGCACTGGCGCATCGCGACGGAGAGCGAGCGAACGGGAGACGAGCTCGCGGCGCTCTACTCCGATCTCTTGCGGCTTCGCGGGCGCTCGTTCGAGGACGTCAGCGGCGTCTGTCTCTCATCCGTCGTTCCGCTGCTCCTGCGCGCGTACGAGGATCTCGTCCAGCGGCACATCAAGGCTCCGCTGCTGGTGCTCGGTCCGGGCACCCGTACCGGCCTTCCGATTCTCTACGACGACCCGCGGGAGGTCGGCCCCGATCGGATCGCCAATGCCGTCGCCGCACGTGAGCGCTACGGCGCACCCTGCATCGTCGTGGACTTCGGGACGTCGACGAACTTCGACGCCGTGTCTGCGGAAGGGGAGTACGTGGGCGGCGTCCTCGCGCCCGGAATCGAGATCTCCATGGAGGCGCTCTTCGCGCGCGCGGCCCGTCTCACGAAGGTCGATTTCGTCGAGCCGGAAGCCGTGATCGGGAAAACGACAGTCGCGTCACTCCAGTCCGGCCTGGTCTACGGCTTCGCCGGCCAGGTGGACGGGATCGTCGAGCACATGCGCGCGGAGCTCGGCGACACGGCGCCCGCGATCGCCACCGGTGGGCTCGCAGAGCTGATCGCGCCGCACTCGAAGACGATCGAGAAGGTCGATCCGCTACTGACTCTGGACGGTCTCAGGCTCGTCTGGGACCGGAACCGCTGAAGGCGTCCGCTCCTTCACGACGACCTGGTCGAGGCTCGCCTTCGAGAGCGGATTCGCCCAGAACCCTTCGATCCAAGGTCGGCGTACGGCGACACTGCGACCGTAGGCCATGGGGACGATGGCCGCGTGCTCGTTCACCCAGAGGCGGTCGATCTCGTGGTAGAGCCGCATCCGCTCCGGCTGGTTCTGGGCCGAGCGGGCCTCGATGAGGAGCTCCTCGATCTCATCGTCGCGATAGAACGGAAACGGCTCGCGGAAGAGGCCGTGGAAGAAGCCGTCGGGATCGGGATAGTCCGCGCCGAAGCCCGTGATCCAGAGGTGCTCTTCCGAGAGATCGCTGGCCCAGAACTTCCCCTCGGCGAGCCTGACCTCGACGCGCGCGCCGAGCTCGGCCAGCTGCTCCTTCAGGAAGTTCGCCGTGACCGTCAAGTACGGCGGGATGAGCATCTTGAGCTCCGGCAGGCCCCGCCCTTCGGGGTAGCCGGCGTCGGCGAGCAGCTGTTTGGCGAGCTCGAGGTTGTACTCGGGCCCGACCCGGTGTGAGTGCCCGGGCATCGCCGGGGGGATTGCGCCTCCGCGTGATGCCGCCCGCTCGCTGTCCTCCGGTCGCAGGAGCTTCTCGCGGTCAATCGCGTGCGAGAACGCCTTCCGCACGAGCACATTTGAGAAGGGCGCGGTATTCGCCGTGAAGCCGAGGTAGCGCGTGTGCAGGTCGGGGATGAGATCGAGGATCGTGTCGCTCGCCTCTGCGATCGTCAGGTTCCAGACGGTGAGGACGTCGAACTCCCCGCCGGCCCAGAGCTTGATCATGTCCGCCGACTTCTCGACGAAGGGGAACTCGATCTCGCGGACGTTGCCGCGTGGACCCGTCCAGTAAGGGTTGGCGACCAGGCGAGCGTGCTCCTCGTTGAGCTCCTCGAGCATGAACGGCCCGTTCGAGACGAGGTTCTCCGGCTTCGTCCAGTCGTCGCCGAGTGATTCGCATTTGTGGCGCGGCCAGGGGAACGACCACGGCGACGCCAGGATGTAAGGGAAGTAGTTCCGCGGCTCGCGCAACGTGACTTCCAGGGTGCGATCGTCAAGCGCCTCTGCGGCTTCGACGTCCTCCATGAGGAACGCCGTCCGGGTCTCGAGCTCCCGCATCTGCGTCCAGGCGAAGGCGAAGTCCTCGGCGGTCACCGGCTCGCCGTCGCTCCACTTGACGCCCTCGCGGAGCTGGAAGAGATAGCTGAGGCCGTCGCTCGAAACGCGCAGGTTGTCGGCCATGGAAGGAAGCACGTTGAGCTCCGCGTCGATCATCAGGAGGCCGCGGAACAGCTGCTCCGTGATCTTCAGGCCCTCGGTCGAGTAGACGTGGCCCGGAACGACGGCGTCCGGCGCGAACACCGCGGTTTCGAGGTGCTCGGTCGGCTCGTGGCGCACCTCCTCCTCGACCCGGCACGAGAACGCCTCGTCGTACATCTCCTCCGCGTGCTCGTAGTCGAACGCGAGGTGATAGGTGAGCGCCATCTTGAAGAGCGTGTCCCGGGCGCGGCGTTCGTCTCCGGTGCGAGCGAGGAAGGCGCGCGCCTTGCGGTAGTGCTCGAGCGCTTCCTTGTCGGCATAGATGCCACGCGCGGCATCGCCGGCCTTGAGGAGGTATTCGACGGCCTTTTCCGGTTCCTCGGCCTCGCTGAAATGGCGGGCCAGGAGCCCATAGGCCTCCTCGGGCGATTCCTGGTAGATCTCCTCGAGAGCCTCTCCGACGCGCTTGTGCAGCTTGCGTCGCTTCGACTCGACCAGGCTCGAGTACGCCACCTCCTGGACGAGGCCGTGGCGGAAGCGGTATTCCGGGTTCGGCCGGCGGCTCTTCTCGTAGATGAGATCGAGGCGCTGGAGCTCGGTAAGGGCAGGCAGGAGCTGCTCGCGGGGAACGAGCTTCTCCAGCAGCTGGACGCCGAACGTGCGGCCGATCACAGCGGCAATCGAGAGCACCTCGCGCGTGGACGGATCGAGGCGGTCGAGCCGCGCCTGCAGCGCGCCCTGCACGAGGGCGGGAACGACGAGCTCCGCCTCGTCGACGGCCAGCGTCCACTTGCCGTTGTCGCGCTGCAGCGCGCCACGCTCGACGAGATCGCGAATTGCTTCCTCCAGGAAGAAGGGGTTGCCGCCCGAGCGTTCCGCGAGCAGCTCCGAAACCGCGTCAGGAATCTCTCCGCCCGCCGCGGTCGTCGCCAGCACCTTGCTGGCGTCGGGCGGCAGCGGCCGCACCTCGATCTCCTTGTAGCGGTGCGGATAGCGCTGACGCGCGAGCTCACCGAGGCGCCAGGAGCCAAGCTCGCGCTCCGTGCGATAGAGGAAAAAGAGTCCGACGGCCGATTCCTCCGTGACTCCCAAAAGCGACTCGAGGAGCTCGAGCGTCGCTTCGTCGGCCCAGTGGAGGTCCTCCAGGATCAGGCAGAGTGGCCGCTCTTCGGCGAGCTTGGACACCAGCTCGTAGAAGACCTCGAACGTGCGGGTCTGGATGGACTCGCGGTTGAGCTCGCGGATGCGTTGCGCCGCGTCCGGCTCGAGGGTCAGCCCGAGGAGGCTCGCAAAGAAGGGATACGCCTCTTCGGACTCATCCCCGAAGAGGTGTGCGACCTCGGCCTTCAGCTCGAGGCGCACGCGCGCCTCCGGGGTGGAGGCGCCCACGCCCAGCCATTCGCGGAGGAGATCTCGGATGGGCCAGTACGGGAAGCTCTGCGCGTAGGAGACCCCCCGCCCTTCGATGAAGCGGATGCGGTCGCGGTAGCGAGCTCGGACATCCCACAGGAGCCTGCTCTTGCCGATCCCAGGCTCGCCTGTGATAGAGGCGATCGTGCCCCGTCCCTCGACGAGGGCGTCCATCGTCCGCTCCAGAACGGTGACCTCGTATTCGCGGTCGACCAGCGGCTGGCTCGGCTCCATCGGCTCGTAGTCCCGCGCTCCGACGACTCGGTAGGCCGAAACCTGCGTCCCTACGCCCTTGAGATCCTGCGGGCCGAGCTCCTCGACCTCGAAGCAGCTCTCCACCTGGCGCTGCGTCGTCGGCCCGATGACGACACCGCCCCCGCCGGCGACCTGCTGCAGGCGCGCGGCGAGGTTGACGGTCTCCCCGAGGGCATTCCACGGGTCGTAGCCGTCCTGGCCGTCTGACGCTCCTCCGAGGACAACCGGCCCGGTGTTGATGCCGATGCGCACGGCGAGCTCGATGCCATAGGCGTCCTTCACCTCGGCCGCGTACTGGGCGAGTGCGCGCTGAATCGCCAAAGCGGCGCGGATCGCACGCTCGGAGTCGTCCTCGTAGGAGACCGGGGCACCGAAGAAAGCAAGAAGCTCGTCTCCCTGCATCTGGGCCACGGTGCCGTCGTAGCGGCGCACCTGCTCGTTCATGATCCGCATGACCTCGTCGATCAAGAACTTCGAGCGCTCAGGACCGAGTTTTTCGGCAATCGCGGTCGAGCCGACGACGTCGGCTATGAGGGCGGTGACTATCCGCCGTTCCTGAGCTGTTACGGCCATATAGGAGTTATAACGACGAGGTAGGCGGGGTTTATCCGCCCGCGTAGATCGAAACCGGCAAGTCGAGGACGACGTTGTCCGGTGCGGGAAGTGACGCTTTCAACCGCTCCAGAGCCGTTTTCGCGCCCGGTGCGGCCGCCAGCAAGCGCGCTTCTACGTCGGCCCCGGTTTCGAGCTGCACGAGCTCCTGCTTGAACGGCTTGGGAAAGCGGCCGCGGCCGAGATACCAGCCGTAGAACTTCTTCAGGAAGCCCGTGGCACGGCTTTCCCCCATCTCCTCGACGGTGTCGTGCATGAAAAGCAACAGCTCCGCCACGACCTCCTCGCGGGAAGGACCACCGTCGACCTTGCCGGCAATCTCTCCGAGGGCCCACGGGTTCCCCTGCGCCGCGCGGCCGACCATGACAGCGGCGCACCCGGTCTCCTCCAGGACTCCCTCTGCCTTCGCGCGCGAGTCGATGTCCCCGGAGGCGATCACGGGCACGTCGACGAGGTCGACCAGCTCTGTCGTCAGGTCGTGATCGGCCGTCCCCGTGTACATCTGCTTGGCGGAGCGCGGGTGGAGGGTCAGCGAGGCGGCACCGGCTTCCACGAGCTTCGGGCCGACGTCGAGGGCCGCTCGCGAGCCGTTCTGCAGGCCGCGGCGCATCTTCACGGAGACCGGCACGTCGACCGCGTTCGCGACGGACTCGACGATGCGGCAAGCCCGATCGGGCTCCTCGAGGAGCGTCGCCCCGGCGCCGGTCTTCGTGACCTTGCGCACGGGGCACCCGAAGTTGATGTCGACGAGATCGGCTCCGGCGTCCTCGACCATCCTGGCCGCTTCCGCCATCACAGCCGGCTCGGAGCCGAAGATCTGTACCGCGAGCGGGTGCTCGTCGCGGCCGATCCTCAAGTAGCCGAGCGTGCGCTCGTTTCCATGCGATAGCCCTGCGCAGCTCACCATCTCGGAGCAGACGAGACCCGCGCCGTAACGCCGTCCCTGGCGGCGAAACGCCTGGACGCTGACTCCGGCCATGGGAGCGAGGACGAGACGGCCTGGAACCTCGACTGGACCGATATTCCAGTGTGCTTCGAGGTCTACTGCCATAAGGAGGGAATGGTACCGGGGCGCCGAACGTTTTCCGCTTGACAGCGTCGGTAATATGTCCGCCGCGACGGTGCCTTTGGGCACCGTGTTGCATATCCGGGGACCATTGGAGGCAGTGTTGAAAGAAGTAATTCTCACGGCCGAAGGCCACGAAAAGCTCAAGGCTGAGATCGAGCACCTTTCGACGGTCAAGCGCCGCGAGGTTGCCGAGCGCATCAAGCAGGCGCGCGAGTTCGGCGACATCGCCGAGAACTCCGAGTACGACGATGCGAAGAACGAGCAGGCGATGCTCGAGCACCGGATCGCCACGCTCGAAGAGCGCCTGAAGAGCGCGCGTGTCGTCAACAAGAAGGAGATCCCGACCGGCGTCGTCGCGGTCGGGACGAAGGTTCGCCTCCGCGACATGGACGCCAAGGAGACGATCGAGTACCACATCGTTGGCTCCGCCGAGGCCAATCCCGCGGAGCACAAGCTCTCGAACGAGTCGCCCGTCGGCCGCGCGATCATCGGCCACAAGAAAGGCGAGACGGTCGAGGTGGTCGCGCCGCGCGGCTCGCTCAAGTTCAAGATCATGGACATCAAGGCAGCGTGAGCCGTTAGGCTCGCGCCGCTTGTTCGAGCGCTTCACCGAGAGAGCCCGCCAGGTCGTCGTCCTCGCGCAGGACGAGGCGCGCAACCTCAAACACAACTACATCGGGACTGAGCACCTTCTGCTCGGGGTGCTGCGCGAGGAAAAGGGCTTAGGGGCCCGTGCGCTCGCCGATCTCGGAGTGAGGATCGAGGAAGTGCGGGCCCAGATAGCCCGCGTCGTGGGGGAGGGTGACGAGGTGGCGAGCGGACAGATCCCGTTCACCCCGCGAGCGAAGAAGGCTCTCGAAATGTCGCTTCGTGAAGCCAGGAGCCTCGGGAGCAACTACATCGGGACGGAGCACATCCTCCTCGGTGTCGCCGACACGCGCGAAGGAGTCGCTGAGCGCGTTCTCCTCGAGTTCGACGTCGATGCCGAGCGAATCCGTGCGGCGGTCATGCAGACGTTGGGCGGACAAGCGCGGTTTGGAACTCGTGCGGTCCCCGGCGAGGAGGACCTCCCGCCGGCCCTTCCACGCTCGCGGCCCCCGATGGCGCTTTTGGGAGGATGGGTCCTGTTCGGCGTCTCGCTCGGCATTGGAATCCTCATCGGCTGGGCGATCTGGGGCCTGTGAGCGAGCTCCCGCATCGCTTCCCCGACCGGGATGAGATCGCGGCGGTTCGGGCGGAAGCCGGGCAGCTCGAGGCGGGTGGTGAAAGCGGCGAGAGCCGCCGCCTCGCGGGTCGCGTGCTGGGGAGACGCGGTCATGGCGGTCTTGTCTTTCTCGACCTCGTCGACCGGTCGGGCCAGATTCAGCTCCTGTGTTCGGCTGACCGTGCCGGTGCGGTGGACGTCGACCTCGGCGACATCGTCGGAGTCGCAGGCGTCCCCTCGAAGACCAAGCGCGGCGAGCCGTCCTTGACCGTCGACGAGCTCCAGCTGCTCGCCAAGACCAAGCGACCGCTGCCGGACACCTTTCACGGGCTCGTCGAGGCCGAGACGCGCTACCGCAAGCGCTACCTGGATCTCCTCGTAAACGAGGAGACACGTGCCGCTTTCCTCATCAGGACGCGGATGGTGACCGCCATCCGCCGCTACCTGGACGAGCGCGGCTTCGTGGAAGTCGAGACGCCGATCCTCCAGCCGCGCTACGGAGGCGCGCTCGCTGAGCCGTTTGTCACCCACTCGAACGAGCTAGAAGCGGATCTCTACCTGCGGATCGCGGACGAGCTGTACCTGAAGCGGCTCATCGTCGGGGGTCTCGACAAGGTGTACGAAATCGGCAAGGACTTCCGCAACGAGAGCGTCTCCTACAAGCACCAACCCGAGTTCACGATGCTCGAGTGGTACGAGGCCTACGCCGACTACGAGGACACGATGGCGCGGATCGAGGATCTGGTCGCCACGGTCGCCCAGGAAACGATCGGCACGACGCAGGTCACCTTCCGCGGGCAGGAGATCGACCTGAAGGCTCCGTGGCGACGCCTCAAGCTGATCGACGCTCTCGAGGAGGAAGGCGTCTGGACCCCCGACGCCGACGACCTACGCCGGCGTCTGCAGGTGCGCGACGTCGACACCGGTCGCGACGAAACCTGGGGTCAGCTCGTCGACCACGCGCTCAGCCACATCGTCGAGCCGAAGCTGGTCGAGCCGACAATCGTCTTCGACTATCCGGTCGAGCTCTCTCCGCTCGCGCGGCGCAAGGAGGGCGAAGAGGGCATCGTCGAGCGCTTCGAATATTTCGTCGGAGGCGCTGAGCTCGGGAATGCCTACTCGGAGCTGAACGATTCCCACGAGCAGGCGACGCGCTTCGCGGAGCTTGGCGGCGACGACCCGGACTACATCGAGGCGCTTTCCTACGGCATGCCGCCGACGGGCGGGCTCGGCCTCGGGATCGACCGGCTGGCCATGGTGCTCACGGGGAGGGACACGATCCGGGACGTGATCCTGTTCCCGACACTGCGCCCAACCGAATAGGTCGAAACCTCTTGCAATCTGCTCAATCCTCCGTACTGTCAGTACAGGGGAGAGGGGGAGAGCAATGCGGCGTTGCGGCAGGGCGTCCTGCCTGGTGCTCGTTGGGCTTTTCGCAGCGGCTACGGCCGCGGGCGGCGCCTATCCGGCTGCGGGGGGCCACCAGGGGAAAGGGCACGCATGGGCGAAAGGCAAGGCCAAGAACCAGGCCGCGACGCCGCAGCTCTCCAGTTCTTTGGCGACCGTCACCGTTCACGCGAAGCCGTCCGCTCGGGCGGAGAGAGCTGCGGCGGCCGTCACCTCGACACCAAAGGCGTCTCCGCCGGGAGCCGTGGCCCGCCACAACCACGTGACGATCTGCCATCGCACCGGCTCGGGCTACATCGTCATCTCGCCTGACGTCATGGGCGTGATGAACGGTCACTTCAGGCACCACGACGACTTCGTCTACGTGGACGGCTGTCCGGGGCGGCCTGCGGGACGCGAACCGAACCAGGCACCGCAGCCGGACGCAAAGGCTCCCGACGAGGGCTCTGGAGTCGCAACCGAAACCGCATCAGCCCAGGCCCCGGAAGACCTTCCGTTCACTGGGCTTCCGGCGCTCGGGTTCATTCTCGGCGGTGCGCTGCTGGCGTTCGCGGGCCTGGCTCTGCGATCTGGGCGCCCGAGAGTAGACCGGCTTTTCGTGCTCTTCAGTCCTAAGAGCCGTAACTGAAAGCAATATTTCGGCGGGCCTTCGGCCTGCCTCGTGGGTTCTTCGGAAACGAGGCGAGTAGAAAGACGCTCGCCAGGCCGGCCCACTCGCCGTACGGCTCGAGCAGCTCTTGCGTGTCCTCGACGTCCGCAGGACGTCCGTGCAAGGCCGCGCAGAGCTTGATGAGGCCGAGGTCTCCTTCGAGCCCGTGTTCGTAGCGGCCGAGTCCGTGGAGGCATACCATTCCGGCCGACCAGGGGCCGAGCCCGCGCTCGCGCTCGATCCGCCTTGCTGCGGCCGCGGTTTCCACGCCGTGCAGTCGCTCAGGGTCGAAGTCGTGCGTGAGCCGCAGCAGCGCCGAAGCCTTGCGCGAGACGAGCCCGTCCCGCGCCAGTTCCGCGCGGGTGAAGCGGCTGAACGTGTTCCGCTCCGGCGGCAGGCGAAGACCGGCGTGCTCAGTGGACGCCTTGCGCACGAGCCGGTTCTCGAGCAGGCGGGCGGCCTTGGCTTGGATCAGCTGGCCGCAAACGGCCTTGAGGAGCGCGTGCGTGACGGTGGCAGTGCGCAATGGGCGCAAGCCCGCGAGCGCTCGCGTCGCCGGGCCGATGAGCGGATCGCGCTCGAAGCGCAGGAGGAAGGGCGTGTGGCTGGCATCCGCCGCGAGGATGAAGCGGACCTTCTCGAAAGCGGCCGTCCTTCCGTCCGCCTCGATGCGAACCGCGAGGCTGCCGTCCGAGCGCTGATACACGCGCGCGAGCGCCGGCGCGCCGTCGACTTCGAAAACCATCGTGAGCACGCCGTCACGGAAAAAGCGCGTGGCGTCGCTCTTCATCCGGGCCGAGAGGGCAAGCGAATAGGGCGGCTTGGGGACGATCGTGGTCTCGAGTGCCACGCGCCCGGAGACTAACGGAGGCGCCTGCGGACGACCGCGAATCCTGGCGCGCTGGGGCGACGTTGGCAAAGGAGGCCCGCGAGGCGTCGCCGAGACAGTACGCAGGTCAGTAGTCAGTACAGCGAGGCGGCGCCCGCGCCGCATCCTGTAGCCAGCGTCGTCAGGCCGGCGGCGGAGCCGGGCCACGCCCGGCTGTAGCCGGAGCCGCCCAGCGCGTCAGGAGGCCCGCTTGCCGAACTCGGCGGCCACGATCGTCACTTCCGGGTAGTCGCGGTAGTAACCACCCGGCGCCGTAACGTGGACGATCGCCACGCCCACGTACTTCCACTTGCCGAGTAGATTCGCACGATGCCCCGGGCTATTCATCCACCACGTGACGATCTGGCCCGGCGTGGCATCGGGCGCGGCCCACGCAAGGTTCTCGCCGGCCGTCCAGGAGCTGTATCCCGGCCCCGGCCAATACCAGCGGATCCAGGTTCCGAACGACTTCCAGGTCGAGTTGGAGCGAAGCTCGTGGCGGAAGTAGCCAACCTTGGCCATGGAGTTCGTGTGGCGCGTGGCGGCCGAGGTAAGCAGGGATGCGCTGCGAAGCGCAGGAAGCCCGTGGAGGGAGCGCACGTGGTTGATCCGCGTGACGAGAGCCGGCTCGACGGCGTCCTTGGGAGTGATCGTCGCGGCGACTGCCTGGCCGGCGGAAACGAGTGCGCAGGTCGCAGCGAGAAGGACCACGAGAGTCTTGGCACGAGCAGACCCCTTCCAGCTCCTCATGCCTATTTACGTCGGCACGGGGGAAGGCCCTTCTGTCCCCCGAATGGGGCCACTTGAGGAAACGTGTCGAGCGTCCGATACGGGTGAGTATCGCCACTCCGACGGTTGTTCAGTAGCCTCTGGGCGGTCAGCTACGATAGGTCCCGAAGTCGGCCGGAAAGGATTTGCGG
Source organism: Gaiellaceae bacterium (assembly GCA_036506175.1). Classification (GTDB taxonomy): domain Bacteria; phylum Actinomycetota; class Thermoleophilia; order Gaiellales; family Gaiellaceae; genus JAIBJP01. The sequence goes on along the minus strand of DASXSE010000071.1, from coordinate 97 downwards.
TTGTTCGAACGCTTCACCGAGAGGGCACGACAAGTCGTCGTTCTCGCGCAAGACGAAGCCCGCGCGCTCAAGCACAACTACATCGGGACTGAGCACA
>DASXSE010000070.1:0-10429 GCA_036506175.1 Gaiellaceae bacterium | reverse complement strand
CGCGCCGAGAAGTCGGCCGCGCAGGCAGACGTTCGCGCGTCGATCCCCGGTGTCGAGGCTTATTACGCCGACCACAACACGTACTCGTCCCTGACGTCCGCGGTCCTCAAGGCCTCGTACGACCAGGGGATCAAGAACGTGCAGGTCGTGCGTGCGACCAGCACGTCGTACTGCATCGAGAGCAAGGTCGGCCAGAACACATACAAGAAGGGCGGCCCGGCCGCAGACATCACGTCGGGCGCCTGTTAGTCCAGGCTCCACTCGCTGTCTGAGTACTCGGCAGAGGGCGCGGAAACGCGCCCTCTGCCGTTAAGGGGAAGAGGCCCGAATGCCGATAGAAAGGCCAATGGCGTCGCAGCTTCGCCTGCAAGTCCTTCTCCCCGTGGCCGTGCTCGCGGTCCTCGGCCTCGGCGTGGGCGCGTTTGCAACCACGCGGAACGCGCCGAGCGGGACTTCGAACGCCGACGCGATCGCAGCCCGGATCGCGGCGAAGCAGAAAGAGAAGCAAGGGACCACGACCACCTCCCCCACGAAGCCCTCGAAGCCGACCAAACCGGTCACAACGGGCCCCAAGCAGACGCCGCTCGCGCGAGCGCTGACGCAGCATCGGGTTGTCGTCGTCCTCTTCTACGCGCCCGGGGCCGATTACGACGCGATCCAGACCCGCGAGACCCGCGCGGGCGCGCTCGAGGCCCACGCAGGCTTCCTTGCGCTCAACGTCAGGCAAAACAGCCAGATTGCGGCTCTCGCCGCCGAATACGACATCCGCGACGCACCCGCGACGGTCATCTTCAAGCGCGGCCCCTCGGTGGTGTACCGCGTCATGGGCTATTTGGATCACGACGCGATCGCGCAGGCCGCGGCCAACGCCGGCGCTTGAGCAAGTCGGTCATGGATCCGCAACTCACCTCGGAGCCTCTGTTCGGGACCGAGCTCGACCGCCGCTCCGCGCGCAAGGACGGACGCGAGATCGTCACGATCCGTTGCGTCGAAGCAGACGGCATGTTCGTGATCGAGTCCGACGTGTATCCGGTGGACGGCCTTCGGGTCGAGCCGCTGCGCCCGGGCCCGTACCGGTTTCGCACGCGCGGCGAGGCGGACGCATTCATCGCCGAGGTAGTCACCTGTCTGACTTACCTCGGTTGCGAAGTCTCCTGAACCGCTCTCGTCTTGCTCTCTGGGGCGCGCCCCGAGGCTAGACGAGGACGCGGGCGAGCTCTTCGAGGGAGGTCAGGCCCGTGATCACCTTCGCGAGCCCGTCGTCCCAAAGCATCTTCATGCCCGCCTCGAGGGCTGCCCGCTCGAGCTCTTCGCGGCTGGCGTGCTGCGCAGCAAGGCGTGAAAGGGTCTCGCTCATTGTCATCAGCTGGTAGACGCCGATGCGGCCCTTGTAGCCGGTCTGGTTGCAGCGCGGGCAACCTTTCTTTCGATAGAGGGCGACGCCGTCGGCGGCCGCAGCCTGCTCCGCGGTGAAGCGGGCTTCCAGCATCTCCTCCGAGGTGGCCATGTACATCTCGCAGCAATGCGTGCAGAGCTTGCGCACGAGACGCTGAGCGAGCACCGCGGTGACGGCGGAGCCTGTGAGGAACGGTTCCACGCCCATCTCGTTCAGCCGCGTCAGCGCGCTCGGCGCGTCGTTCGTATGGAGAGTGGAGAGGACGAAGTGACCCGTGAGAGCGGCCTCGATCGAGATCTTTGCGGTCTCGGCGTCACGGATCTCTCCCACCATCACGACGTCGGGGTCAGAGCGCAGGATCGATCGAAGGGCGGAGGCGAAGGTGAGGCCGGCCTTCGGGTTCACCTGCACCTGGTTCAGACCGGCCAGGCGGTACTCCACCGGATCCTCGACAGTGATCACGTTGATTTCCGGCTTGCTGATCTCGGCGAGTGAGGCGTAGAGCGTCGTGGACTTACCCGAGCCCGTGGGCCCCGTGACCAGAAGAGCTCCCGTCGGCTTTTCAATGATCTCCGCGAACTGCGCGCGCATCTCGTCCGAGAGGCCGAGTTCGGCGAGCGTCGGAGGGCGCTTCGACTTGTCGAGGAGGCGCATGACCACGCCCTCGCCCTCGACGGTCGGCAGCACTGCGACGCGGATGTCGAGGAGGCGTCCGGCGGCCTTCGCGTTGAGGGAAATACGACCGTCCTGCGGCTTGCGCCGCTCGGCGATGTCGAGCTTGGCCAGGACCTTGAGGCGCGTGGTGACGCCGGGGGCGAGGCGCTTCGGAATTCGCTGCACCTCGTGGAGAACACCGTCGATGCGGAGGCGGACGACGAGTGAATCGTCCTGGGGATCGAAGTGCAGGTCGCTCGCGCCGTCTTCGGCCGCCTGGAGGATGATCGAGTTCACAAGGCGGACGAGCGGGGCATCCGAAACTCCGTCTTCGGCCTCGAGATCGTCGCTTTCCTGCTCTTCATCTTCGACGAGCTCGTCCTCGACGAGCGCGGCGCGCTCCCAGGCTTCTGTGGCGCGCACGAGCCGCCGGAGCTCGACCTGGATGTCCTCCGCAGGGGCAACTCCGATCTCGATCGCATGGCGCGTCGCGATGCGTAACTCGTCGATCGCCTGCACGTTCGTTGGATCGGCCACTGCGACGTACAGGCGGTCGTCCTCCAGTTTGTACGGAATCGCGACAGCGCGCTCGAGCACGTGGGCAGGGATGATCTGAGCAGCGGCTTTGTCGACTCCTTCGGCGCCGAGATCGACGTACGGGAGGTGGGAATGGTCAGCCCGGATGTGAGCGAGGGAAGTCGGCTCGGGGCCCTCGACACCCGGAGCTGCCAAACCCACGTCCACCAGCGCCTGGGCGAGCGAACCCGTCCCCGCACGCGAGCGTGCCGCGGCAAGACGGTCGACGGGCACGAGCCCTGTCGTCTCGATTAGGTCTGCGGCGAGCTCGGTCGCCGCGTTCGGCGAGATGCCAGCGCCGGGCGGCGGGGACGGCTCAACGGACGAGGTCTCCTCGCCCTCGGCGGGAACGCCGCGCAGGTTATGAAGATCGTCGAACTCCACGTAGAGCTCCTACACGGGTTATCGGCAGAAATCGGCCTCCCCCAATGGGGGTGGCACTTCTCAGACGAGGCCTAGGTAGGCCGAAAGCACCTGGTCGCCCGCAAAGAGTGCGACGAGGGCGCCGAATGCAAGGAAAGGCCCGAACGGGATGGCCATCTTGCGCGCACGCAGGCCGTGCTGGGCGAAGAGAACCAGCGAGAAGGCAAGGGCAGCCAGCATCCCCACCATCAAACCGACGGAGACGGCCTTCCCGAGCGCCGCGCCGAGGAGGAGCGCCAGCTTGACGTCCCCCATGCCCATGCCGCGCGGATACGCGAGCAGCGCGATGAAGAGAAAGAGCGAGGCGCCGAGGGATGCCCCGACCCATTCGAGCGCACGATCCGGATGCAGAGCGATCTGGGCGCAAAGAACGAGAATCCAGGAGGGAAGGACGATCAGGTCGGGCAAGATCCGACGCTCGGCGTCGATGGCGGAGAGAACGACGAGCGCCGCGCAGAAGTACGCGGCCACGAACGCGTCTCCCGTGAAGCCGAGGCGGAAGAAGCAGGCCGCCACCAGGACGGCTGTGGCGAGCTCGACGGCCGGATACCGCCAGCCAATCCGCGCTCCGCAGGAACGACAGCGCCCCCGGAGCACGAGGTAAGAAACGAGTGGGATGTTGTCGTACCAGGCGATCTCCGTGCCACACGATGTGCACGCGGAACGAGGCTTGACGAGCGAGCGTCGCTCCGGCAGGCGCGCAGCGACGACGTTCAAGAAACTGCCGACGGCGAGCGCGGGCGCGAAGACAAGGGCTGCGAGAGCAACCTCCACGTCCCGCATATCGACAGCGATCGCGGTCGGCTAAAGCCGCTAGCCGGCGTAGAGCGACGGCGGCTGCGGTTGCGCGTAGACCTCGGGGTTCCCGGGCATGCCGGCGGGCACGAACGAAAGCCCGGGGAAGCTCGAGCTCGTGCTCTGGCCGAGACTTACGGTCGATCCGTCCAGTGGACCGTCGAACTGCGAGGTCGTCCCCAGGTCGATTGCGTTCGTCGCGTAGAGAGCACCCTGCGCATATGCGCTGACGAGCTGAACGCTGTCACCCGCGCTGACCTGGTTTTGGGGCGCAGCGCCGGAGCCGTTTCCGTTCACGACGAACACGAGCATCCTCTGCGACGGGTCCCAACCCGTCGTCGTACACGTCCCGCCGCTCACGGCTTGGCACAGGGACGAGTTCTTGAACAGGAGCGTCCCGGAGACGTAGATCGTGGCCGAGCCTGTGTACGTGTTCACCGCGCCGTTCTGGATCTGGGCGCTACCGTCGATGAAGATCGTTCCGTTCGCGGTGAGGACCTTCGTGGTCGCGTTCCACGAGAGCTCGCCGGAGGAGCCCTTGCACGTGTAGGACGACGTAGGCGTCAGATCCTGGACCGTCGTGAGGCTGTTGTTGCGGTGCGTCGCGCTCGGCGAGGCGGCCGAGCCCTGGTCGTTGTCGAAGGTCGGCGGCGTTCCGCTCTGTGTCAGGCAGCCGTAGTACGGACCCGGGTTCGCGTTCAGGTACCACGCGTCCCAGTCCACGGTGGGCGCCGCCGACGTGGAGGGGTTGTTGCTGATGGAGGTCGCATAGATGTTGTCGAAGCCGCTCGCGCCGGCGCCCTGCTGGCACGGGTTGTGCTGCGCGTTGTTCTTCCACTTGCAGCCGTTCCGGACGTGGAGCTGGTTCAGGGGGGTCGTCGAGGTGCCGGCGTAGTTCGCCGACTGCGCCATCGTGAACGAGCCCTGGACGATCAGAGGACCGGACGTGATCGCGGCCGTGTTGTTCAGACACAGGTTGCCGGCGACGTAGAGCGGCGATCGCACGAGCACGCTGTTCTGAATGGTCATGTCGCAGGTCTGTCCAGTCCCGCGTGAGTAGATGAAGTTCCACGAAGGGTTGTTCAGCGGCTGCGTATACGTCGGGACGACGGGCACGGTCGCCGTGAGCGTTCGATTCGCGGCGGACGCCGTGCTACCCGTCGAGTTCTTGATCGACCCGATCGAGGTGAGGCTCCAGCTCGACGAGCCGTTCACGTTCTGCGTGAGCGTCCCCCACCATTCGACCGTGCCTCGGTCGTAGGTGTGCGTCGTGTGGACGACCGTCCCGTTCGCCTGCTCACCGAGGAGATACTTGTTGAGGGCGTTGTTGTCGGGCTTCGAGAGGATCGCCATCATCTCGTTGACCCCGGCCTCGGCGAGGTCATACGCGCTCGATTTGTCGTCCGAGTACTCGGCGCTGCGCGCGTTCGTGTTCGAGTAGTAGATGAGCGCGGTGCCCGACATCGTCAGCACGCCGAGGATGCCGATGGCCATGACCAGCGTGATTCCTTCTTGCCTTCGCAGAAGGCGCCGCAAGATGCTCATTTGTCTGTCCCGGGGTTGGTGAGCTATTGACGCAGCGTGTTCCTCAGGACGATGTCGTCAACGAGCCGCCATTGCTTCCATCCCTCGTTCGGGTGGACGTTGACGGGCAGGTCAACATGGAGAATCGCGCGGCTCGATGCGGATGGTGCGGTGTAGGTGAAGACAAGCCCATTCGCCGTCGTGATGTAGTCCGCGATCGTGACCGTGGTGCCGCTCATCGTCCGTCTCATCCGCCAGCGGTTCGTCGAAACCTGATACATGTCGTAGACGATCGTGCGCGCCACACCGCGTGCACTCGGGCATTGGGCGGGAAGCGCCACGGTGATCGACGACACTGGCGTTCCAGGCGTCGCAGTGATCCCGTTGGAGCAGTGCAGCTCTCGCCGCAGGCGGTCGAGCCCATTCCGGGCCTCCTGCTGTGCCTGGAACCGTCGGTTGAGATCGAGCTCGGCCTGCGCGCCCGAGGTGAAGAGCTTCGTCAGCGAGGTCACGATCAGCATGAAGATCGCCAGGACGACGACCAGCTCGATGAGCGTGTATCCGCCCCGGCTCCGCATGCGCCGGGCCAGACGGGCAAGCATCACTTCCCCTTGGCCTCGACCTCGGCCAGCGCCCGGCGGGCGAGCGCCTCGCTGCGCGCTCCGAAGTCCCAGCGGCGTTGCAGCGATTGATCGACCTTGATCAGGATCCGGAGCGCCTCGGCCCCGTTGTGCCAGCCGAAGCGCGCGCCGGTCACGATCCACGCGTGCTGGTACAGCCAGAAGTTCACCAGCCGCTCCGACGTCTTGGAGGCGGCAGCGATCCTGGCCTGAAGCCGGTGGGCACGCTCCGGCAGAGGGATCTCATCGGCCGGTTCCGGCGGCGCGCCGGGAACGATGAAGTCGGGCTTGCGCGTCTTCGCAGGCTCGGGCTCCGGCGCCGGCTCGGTGGTCGTGGTCTCCGTCGTCGTCGTCGTCGCAGTGGTCGTCGAAGCTGTGGACGTCGTCGTCTCGGAGGTCGACTGGGACTGAGCGTGATCCCTCCGCCAGTCGCTCAGGTAGACCAGGCGCGTCGCGTGGAAGGGCGCATCGTTTTCGGGCAGACCTGCCTCCGCGTACGACTTGTTCTTGGCCAGGGTGAGGACGATTGTGGGGGCGCCGTTGTCGATCACACGCGCGTCCGGGGGAGCGCTCTGCGAGACGACGGTGTTCGCTGCGTAGCCCTGGACCGACCCCTGCACCCGCCACGCGAATCCAGCGTCCTGAAGGATGCCCTTGGCAAAGACGTAAGCCTTGCCACGCACGTCGGGAACGACCAATACCGTCGGTTGCGCGGCTTCGGTCGCAGTGGCGCCTTGCTCGGAAGGCTTCTTCTCCGCGGCAAGGGTGAACGTCGCCGCTCCGAGGAGCCAAATGACCGTCAGCGCGAGCAGGCGCGGTAAAAGCGCAGTCAGACGGGCCGCCATGCCTCCCCCATCGGCATGAATTGGCGAAAGGTCAAGCCCCTAGCGCGTGAATGTGATCACGCCGCCCTCTGCGAATGGATCGCTCCCCTCGCTCACGACCGTGAACACCGGGCCGCGCGGCTTTGCAGCGCGCTTCGGCGTGGGCGCGTCCTGCCAGCGGAAGGCTCTTCCTGCGAAGGACTTGAACCACGGCTCGTCCTGCGGGTAGCTGGTCGCTGGATCCAACTGCAGGTGGAGATGCGGACCGGTCGCATGGCCGGTCTCTCCGACGAGCCCGACGGGCGCTCCGGCTGCGAGAGCCGCTCCGGGAACGACGTTCGGCTCCCTGTAGGAAAGATGGCAATAGGTGTACTCGGTGCCGTTCTCGAGCTTGACCCTGAGACCGATCCCGCAGTTCCCTTCCCCGTCTTCGTACGTATCGACGACCACCGCGTTGGCGAGCGCGTAGAGAGGCGCACCCTCCGGGGCTGCAATGTCCGCGGCCGGATAGTCGTGGTGATGATGGGAGACGGACACGGACCCCGGCCCGCCTCCGACAGGGAAGACGTAGCCGTCGATCGAAGAAAGGCCGCCCGAGGCTGCGGCCGCCGGCGAGGCGACTGCTGCTGCCGCGATCTGATCCTCCAGGCTCTGCAGGCGGGCGACCGCCGCGTCGAGGTCCGCGCGGGATCGATCCAGCCTCGTCCGGGCGCCGTCCTGTGCCTCCTCGTTCTTGGCCAGTCGCGACTCGAGCTTCTTGAACTTGGCGTCCGAGATCTTCGCGTCGCCCGCGCGCCGGGTCAGTGCGAGCTCCCGGCGGTCGAGCTGCGCGAGCAAAGCCTCGGCCTCCGGGATGCCGCGGTGGGCACGCGCGACGGAGCGACGCGCGCGGTCGATCTGGCCCTGGAGGGCGACCAGCTGCAGCGCACCTGGATCCGCGGCGAGCCCGTCTCCGAAGCCTCCGTCGCCGGAATCGAACTGCGACGCGAGATTGAGCACCTCGTCGACGTACCACTGGGCATGGTTGTAGGCGAACACAGCGCGGGGGAGATCCCGCTGGCCGCCTGCGGCGGCGAGATAGCGCGCGGCGGCGTAGACGGCGTCCTGCGGATCCCACGGGTTGGCGACGCCGTCCCCGTCTGCGTCGAGGCCCCAACGCATCCACGTGGACGGCATGAACTGCATCCAGCCGATCGCCCCCGCCGAGCTGGGCCCCATGTTGCGGCCGAAGTTCGATTCGATCTTGTTGATCGCCGCCAGGACCTGCCACCGGACTCCGTACTGGGCTCCTGCGTTCTGCCAGAGGCTGTGCAGCCCCTCGTAGGAGAGGCGCGTCGGCTGCACCGGAGGAGTCGACAGCGCCAGCGGAACCGTGATCGAGCCGGCGCCGTTCGGCTTCGTCGGCGAGGGAAGGACATGCGGGGGCGCAGGCGAGGGCCCACCCGTCGAAACGATGGTGAAAACCTGCGCTCCGGCAGCAGGCGCGGTCGCGCACATGGCCGCGAGGGCCAAAACGACGGCGACGCGCCTTTTCATTTGTCGGACGGTGCTAGCCGCAGACCCACTTCTTGCTCCTCTTCCTCTTCGACCGCCGCCTCCTCTGGCTCGGGAGCCTGGGCCGCAGCCGCTTCTTTCTCCTCCGCCGTTCGGCGCCGCAATGCTTGATTCATCTCGATCTCGAAGTCGTGGCGGTTGCTCGCCGCGCTTGCAGCCGTTTCCTGATTGACAAGCCCTTCCAAGACGAGCTCCACCAGGTGCTGCCCAAAGCTCTGCATGCTGTGGAACTCGCCGTCCTCGAGTGCCTCGGTGATCTCGTCCTGCCGGCCGTCGCGAATGAGGTCGGAGATGCGCGCGGTGTTCACCATCACCTCGACGGCGGCAACGCGACCGCCCCCGATCTTCGGCAGGAGGCGCTGGCTGACGACCCCGCGCAGGACGCCAGCGAGAATCTGCCGCACCATCTCCTGCTTCTCGGGCGGGAAGAAGTCGACGAGGCGCCCGATCGTCTCGGCCGCGTCGATCGTGTGCAGGGTCGACAGGACGAGATGGCCTGACTCGGACGCCTGCAGAGCCGCTTGTGCAGATTCCTGATCGCGGAGCTCACCGATGAGGATGACGTCCGGGTCCTGCCGCAGGACGCGGCGCAGTCCCTCGCTGTAGGAGTCGGTATCGATCCCGACCTCGCGCTGGTTCACGATGCAGCCCCAGTCGTCATGCACGAATTCGATCGGGTCTTCGATCGTGACGATGTGGTGCTTGCGCGCGCGATTGATCGAGTTGACGATCGCGGCGAGGGTCGTCGACTTCCCCGAGCCGGTGGCGCCCGTCACCAGGATGAGGCCGCGACGCTCCTCGGCGAGCCGCGCTACTCCGTCCGGCAGGCCAAGCTTTTCGAAGCTCGGAATCTCCTTTGGAATGAAGCGGAAGGCAAACGAGATGGAACCGCGCTGGCGGTACCCGTTGACGCGAAAACGTCCGACGCCATCGACCATGTAGGCCGTGTCCAGCTCACCGTGGGTGTAGAAGCCCTCGCGCTTCGCGGGAGTGAGCTCGGTGACGAGCGAGACGAGCGTCTCGAGGTCGTTTACGGTCAGGAGCCGCTCGTCGATGGGGACGAGCTCCCCGTCGATACGGGCCATCGCAGGCGAAGCGACCTTGAGGTGCATGTCGCTACCGCCGAGCTCGATCACTCGTTCCAGGAGGCCGTTCAGATCCATAGGCGCCAAAACCGCGTATCGGCGCCTCGTTTTGGCCTCGCCACCCCTCAAAGGGGGACGAGTCGGGGCGCCGAGCCGTTCTCGCCGTTGACCGTGCCTGAGGCAAGTGCCAGAGTCCTGGCTGTGACCGCGACGGTCCAGGCGTTCTTCGACGAGTACGCCCGTCGGTACTCGGAGCGGGACGTTGAAGGTGTGACCGAACTGTGCCTCTGGCCGTTTCTCGCCATCCGACGAGGAGAAGTGATCCACCTGCCGGACCGCGACGCGGTGCGTGATCACTTCGCTTCGGCGATCAACGCCTATCGCTTCGCGGGCGCTGGGACATGGACGCCCGTCGAGATCGACGCTCACGAGCTCGGAGAGCACGCCGTTTTTGCAACGGTGCGCTGGAACGCGCTGGACTCAGAGGGGAACGTCCTGCGAGATACTCGCACGAGCTACCAACTGCTCTCCACTCCCGGCGGGTGGCGTTTCCTCTCGTACACAAACCACTTCTAGCGAGGGGCGCCGACGGCGAGTTTGAACCGCTCAACCAAGCGGTCTCCGCCCCGCGCCGCGGACGTTCATGGGGGAGAGAGGATTCGAACCTCTGAAGGCTGAGCCAACGGGTTTACAGCCCGTCCCCTTTGGCCACTCGGGAACTCCCCCGCGGCGGGCGCATTGTAGCGATTGCGGCCGAAAGCCCCCATGGTGCACCGGGTCGTTCGAGCTGCTCAGGGCTCGGTGTGGACGACAACATCTGCCATCTCCGGATGCGCGCGCCGGATGCGCTCCTCGACATCGCTGGCGCGGGCGTGGGCCTCGGCGAGCGGCCGGGCCGGGTCCATGCCGAGCGTGAGAAAGGCAACCGGCCCCACCTCGGTGTTGAGAAGGCGCAGCTCCCGCGGCTCCTCCCCCGTC
>DASXSE010000069.1:0-3672 GCA_036506175.1 Gaiellaceae bacterium | reverse complement strand
CATCCCCGAGGCCGAGGCTACGAAGATCGTCGAGGAGTCGCGGGACAAGCCCGGCCTCGTCACCAAGCTCGAGAAGAAGGAGGAGCGCGAGAGGCCGGAGCTCCTCTACGACCTCACCTCGCTACAGCGGAACGCCAACGTCCTCTTCGGCTTCTCCGCGCGCCGCACCTTGGCCGCCGCGCAGAAGCTGTATGAAGAGCACAAGGCGATCACGTATCCGCGCACGAGCTCGCGCTTCCTGACGAGCGACATGATCACCGAGATCAAGCCGACCGCTGACTTCGTCGGCCGCAACTCGAAGTACACCGAGGCGGCGAAATACGTGACTCGCCTGGAGAAGCTTCCACTCGGTCGCGTGGTCAACGACGCGAAGGTCGAGGACCACCACGCCATCATCCCGACCAGGTCCGAGCACGACCTGGCGAAGATGGGGCCGGACGAAGCGCGCATCTACGACCTCGTAGCGAAGCGCTTCCTCGCCGCCTTCCATCCGGAGGCGGTCTTCGAGCGCACGCGCGTCGAGACGACCGTCGAGGAGCACGTCTTCCGCACGAGCGGCCGGGTCCTCCTCGAGGCCGGTTGGAAGAGTGTCTACGGCGAGGAGACCAACGGGCAGCCGAAGGACGACGATTCCGGCGGGGACCAGCTTCTGCCCGTGCTGCGAGAAGGCGAGCAGGTCGAGACGCGGTCGGTGGAGTCGCTGCGCAAGGAGACGCAGCCGCCCCGGCGCTTCACGGACGCGTCGCTTCTGGCCGCTATGGAAACGGCGGGGAAGGACATCGAGGACTCAGAGCTCCGCGAGGCCATGAAGGACTCGGGAATCGGGACGCCGGCCACGCGCGCGGCGATCATCGAGCGCCTGCTCCAGGTCGGGTACCTGGAGCGCGAGGGCCGAGCCCTGCACGCGACGGAGAAGGGCATCCAGGTCATTTCCCTCCTGGGAAGCCATCCGCTCACCTCGGCCGAAATGACCGGAGACTGGGAACGCCGCCTCGCGCGAATCGAGCAGGGCGACGACACGCGGCCTGCGTTCATGTCCGACATCGAGCGCTTCACGACGGAGACCGTCGCAGAGCTCGACAAGCTCAAGGGCGTGAAGATCGAGCGCGCGAACCTCGGCCCTTGCCCCGTCTGCGGGCGCGACGTGATCGAGAACCGCAAGGGCTATTCGTGCTGGAGCAAGGACGATCCGGGCTGCGGTTTCGTCATCTGGAAGAAGAAGGCGAACAAGATTCTCCCGGTCTCCGTGGTGAGGGAACTGATGGAGACGAAGAAGACCGCGAAGGCCGTGACCGGCTTCCGCGGGCGCTCGGGGAGGACGTTCAGCGCGAAGCTCGCGCTCGAGCAGGGCGAGGACGGCAAGTGGCGCGTCGAGTTCGACGAGGACTGGGCGCGAAACGGCGCCAACCGAACGCCGGAACCGTCGTCTGAAGCAGTGGGCAGCGACGCAGCCTGAGCAAGCGGCAACGGTTCGGTAACAGGAAGGTTAGAACCCGGTTAAGCGGCCTGTTCGCGCGTAGCTGAACGAGGGAATTGCTCGTACAGTCAGAACGTTTGATGGGTTGAAACCATCCATCCGGCCTCGTTTACCGAAGGGGATAGTAGGAACACGTGAGTCAGAACTCTATGCACGAGCTACTTGACACGCTCCAGGGTCGTTCCTTGGTTGAAAGCGCCGAAGAGCGCGGCTATATCGAGCCTGCAGAGCTCGAGGCTCTCGCGCTCGAGCTTGACCTCGGCGAGGAGGAAATCGCCGAAGTCACGCATGAGCTCGAGGCGATCGGGCTCGAGATCGGCCGGCCGGTCGAAGACGTCGTCGAAGAGGTCGAGATCGCTGCGGAGCCCGTGCACGGCGCGGGCGACAGCCTGCAGCTCTTCCTCGCGGACGTCGGTCGGCACAAGCTGTTGACCGCCTCCGAGGAGGTCACGCTCGCCAAGCGGATCGAGAAGGGCGACCTCATCGCCAAGCGGAAGATGATCGAGTGCAACCTCCGCCTCGTCGTATCCATCGCCAAGGGTTATCGCGGCCTGGGCGTGCCGTTCCTCGATCTGATCCAGGAGGGAACTCTGGGCCTGAACCGCGCGGTCGAGAAGTTTGACTGGCGCCGGGGCTTCAAGTTCTCCACGTACGCGACCTGGTGGATCCGCCAGTCCGTGCAGCGCGCCGTGGCCAACAACGCGCGCACGATTCGCGTGCCCGTGCACGTCGTCGAGCGCCAGCAGAAGCTTGGCCGAGCGGCGCGCCGGCTCGAGGTCGAGCTTGGCCGCGACGCCACGAAGGAAGAGCTCGCGGAGGCCACCGGCCTTCCGATCCAGCACGTCGATGAAGCGCTCGGCGCCGCCTCCGCATCCGTCTCGCTCAACCAGTCGGTCGGCGCCGATGACGAAGGAGAGCTCGGCGACCTCTTCGCGGACCGCGAGGCAATCGATCCCTTCGACGAGGCTGAGGAGTCGCTGCGCAAGCAGGGGGTTCGCAAGGCGCTCGACGCTCTCCCCGAGCGCGAGCGGCGGATTCTCGAGCTTCGCTTCGGCTTCGAGGGCGATCCGTGGACGCTCGAGGCCATCGGCCACGAGCTCGGGCTCACGCGCGAGCGCGTGCGCCAGCTCGAGGGTCAGGCGCTGCAGCGCCTCTCGGCGATCCGCGAGCTCTCCTCCGTCGCCAGTTCGAACTAGGTGGGTTTGGCCGGAACGTCGCTCGTCGCCGGGACGCGACGGTCGTTCCGAGGCAAGGACGCAGGGAGCCTTCGTATCGATGTAGACACGGAGGCGACTCGTCATTCTGAACGCGGATGCGTCGGGGCGATCCGGCGCGCCTCCGGCGGCTCAGCTGATGTTTCGTCAAGCCCTCCTTTACAGCCCCCGTTCGGGGAGGCACGGAATCACCCTTAACGGGCTGCCGCGGCTCTAGATCCGAGTCGATGTCGTCGTGGGCTGTTTCTCGGCCGTTCTCCCTCTCGACAAAGGATCAACTGTGGTGCAGCTTCGTTATTGGTACTTGCGCGCGCTCACGCTGGGCGCCCTCGTCGCCACGTCAGCCGTCGCAGCCGGCTGGAAGTGGGACAGAGGCCTGCATTAGCCGGATGAGCTTCTAGCAGGTACCTGCTCTTTCATCATCGCGACGAACACCTCGACGACGTCGGGGTCGAACTGCGTGCCCGCGCAGCGCTCGAGCTCGGCGATGGCGCGCTCGTGCGAGAAGCGCGAGCGGTAGACGCGGTCGGTCGTCATGGCGTCGTAGGCATCGGCGACGAGCAGGATCCTGGAGCCAAGCGGAATGCGCTCCCCGCCCAGGCGCTCGGGGTAGCCGTCCCCGTCCCAGCGCTCGTGGTGGTGCAAGACCCAGGAGGCGACCGGCTCGACCCCGAGCGAGTCGAGCATCCTGAAGCCGATCTGCGGATGGCGCTCGAGCACGAGGCGCTCGGCCTCGTTCAAAGGACCGGGCTTGCGCAGGATCTCCTCGGGGATGGCGAGCTTGCCCAGGTCGTGCAGGCTCCCGGCCAGGCGCGTGAGCTCGATCTGCTCCGACTCGAGGCCCATGTGCTTGGCCACCCGCGCGGCCAGCTCGCCGACCATGTAGGAGTGCGAGCCCGTGTACGCATCGCGGGCATCGACCGCGTGGGCGAGCGAGGCGGCCGCGCGCAGGCGCGCCGCCCGGTCGGGCCCCTCGGCCAG
>DASXSE010000068.1:0-2725 GCA_036506175.1 Gaiellaceae bacterium | reverse complement strand
CCAACGCGGCCATGGCGAATCGCTCCTCGGCTTCCGCTCGAACGGCGCGATCGCCTCGTGGCTTCCGCTCTTCCTTTTCGTCGTGCTCTTTGCCCTGTCGATGGACTACCACGTCTTCATCCTGAGTCGGGTCAAGGAACTCGTCGATTCCGGCATGAGGACGGAGACGCCGTCGCCAAGGCGATTACTCGAACTGCAGGAACCGTGACGAGCGCAGCGATCGTCATGGTCGCCGTCTTCGCCATTTTCGCGACCTCCATCAACTCGACATCAAGCAGATGGGCTTCGGCCTCGCCGTTGCGATCCTGATCGACGCGACGGTGATTCGCGCCGTGCTGCTCCCCGCGAGCATGAAGCTCCTGGGCGACTGGAACTGGTATCTGCCGCGCTGGCTCGACTGGCTTCCGAAGCGAAGGCAAGAGCGATACGCCGTGCCGGCCTCAGAGGCGGCGTAGTCGACTTCTCGAAAATCGCCCCCGGTCCTGTGTCGAGCACGGCCGGGGGCGATCCGCTTTGGCACTCCAACGAGCTAAGACATTCGACCCGGCCTCGTCACTCCCGGTGTTCGAGTAGCGTCCAGCTCATGGATCCAGACGCGACCGTCGTCTTGACCGTCGTCCCAGGAGAAACCGAGGCGGAGCTCCTCTGCGGTTTGCTCCGCTCCAACGGCATCGAGTGCGCCTATCGCGACACCGAGGCCATCGACTCGACGATCGAGGACTTCATTGCTGCCGGACCGCGGGAAGTCTTGGTGCACGAAGCGGACCTCGAAGCCGCCCGGGCGCTCCTTCCTGAGCCCCAGGGCTAGGCGACGAACGCGAAAACGACCGCAGCGACGACCGTCAGCGCGGCGAGCGCGATCGCAGGGGTCGCCAGGCGGGCCTCGTTGGGCTCGGTCCGGCGCGCTTCCAGCCCGAGGAGCGCTGCGCCGCCGGCGATGACGACCGGGATGCCCAGCCAGAACACGATGATCGAGATCGCTCCCACGACAGCGAGGATCAACGCGCCCCGACCGAGACGGTGAATGCGCGGAACAATGACCCAGAAGACGATCAGCGTGGCCGCCGCGGAGATGCCGAGCACGATCAGCCACTGACGCCATTGATGGGTGTCGTTTCCGCTGAACGTGCCGATCGCCGTCAGCACGGCTGAGAGGGCGAAAGCCCCGACGGCGAACGGTACGCGGGCGGACACGAGCGCGGCACCCTAGCCGATTGCCCAGGCGGATGCCCTCCGGAAGGTTCCGCTGCGTCCGAACCGAAACTGTAGGGTGGCCCAGCTCCTTAGTCGCGCCGAAGGCGCTCTTCATCTCCCTTTCCGCTCCCTCAAACTCGGCACACATTCGTACCCGTTTGCGGGTTGAGACCGTTCGGAGTGGGGACGATGGTTAGAAGCGTGCGAGGGTTTCTCAACTATTGCCGTAGCCCAAGGGGCCGGCTCGTCATCAATCTTTCTTCCGGGGTCCTGGCCCTGGGCGTAGCCGTCCTCGCGGCTCGTCACTTCACGGAGACGGGTTGGCCGCTGGCGCACGCAGATATCACCCTGCTTGTCGCAGCCAGTGGTTTCTTCCTCCTCTCATATGCGTTCAAGGCCTACGGCTGGCACCGGCTCTTCGCTCCAGCCAACCGCCCGCGCGCGCTCACGCTGGCCGCAGCCGGCGGGGCGGCGACCGTGGGAGGCGCGGCGCTTCCCGGCCGGTTCGACGACGTGCTCCGCGTCGCGGTCGTCCGCCGCTACTCCGGCTGTGACTCCGGTGTGCCGACTGTCTGTTTCTCGCTCTTCATGCTCGGTCTCATCGACGCCGCGGCCCTCATGCCGCTGGCGTCGTCGGCCGCCGCCACGTCCGACAGCTCTGTGGGCGTGCGCGCGGCCATGGGTGTCGTCGCCCTCGCGGGAATGGCGGCCGCGGTCCTCGTGGTCACGCTCCCGCGCCTCGCGGCCAACGGACGGCTGATTCGGTTCCGTATCGCAAAGTGGGTCAGCGAGCGCGTCATCTCACCGCGCGAGGCGTGGAAGGCCTGGGTGCTCGTGCTCTCCTCGTGGCTCGCGCGTGCCGTCGGTCTGTTCTTCCTCCTTGCGGCACTCGGCGTGTCGCTCTCGTTCCCGCTCGCGATTGCGTTTCTCGTCGCCGCGGCTGCTTCGGCCGCGCTGCCGATCGCACCCGCCGGGGCAGCCACGCAGGCCGGCGCCGGTGCCGCCATCCTCATCGCGAGCGGCGTGGGAACATCGCAGGCTGTCTCCTTCGCGATCGCCGCGCAGGCCGTCCTCATCCTCGTGGGCGCCGTCGTGATCGTGTTCGCCGCCGTCTGGGGCGGCGGCCAGATGCTCCGCGTCGCCCGCGCCTCGAGCTAGTCAGTCGGTAAGGACCTGGTCCGCGTGGCCTTGCGGCTTCACTCCTCGCAGAGCGCGCTTCACGTTCCCGGCCTCGTCGATGACGAACGTGGAGCGCTTGATGCCCATGGATTTCCGGCCGTACATGTTCTTCTCCACCCAGACCCCGTACTCGTCCGCGACCCGGTGCCCGGGGTCAGCAAGGAGGGTGAACGGAAGGGAGTACTTCTCCCGGAAGCGCACGTGCGAGGCTTCGTCGTCCGGGCTCACGCCGAGGACGACCGCGCCCTGTTCGCGGAACCGTGACCATTCGTCGCGGATCTCGCACGCCTGCGCAGTGCAGCCCGGCGTGTCGGTGAAGGTGATCAAGCCGGGCCCGGTGCCCAAGCGGCCG
>DASXSE010000067.1:0-17203 GCA_036506175.1 Gaiellaceae bacterium | reverse complement strand
CGGCGCCCAGTCGGCGATCATCACGTTTTGCAGCAGGTGGATCAGCAGGAGGTAGTGGACGCTGATCGTCTCCAAGGGGGAGTTGAGCGCGCCGGCAACGAGCAGGAGCCCGAGGGTGAAGAGCACCGCGCGCCAACCAGGGCGATCCCGCCGCGCGGCAATCCAGTAGGCCACGCCCGCGGCCACCGCGAGCGCGAGGAAGAGCGGCTCGAAGGTGAAGGACGAGGCAGGCGGGGTGCTCACGCCGCGCGAGCAGCCCGCTCCCGCGCCTCACGCGCCACCAGCTCGCGATGCGAGGAGAGGATGAGGAAGCCGACGCAGGTGCCCAGGGTGATCGCTTGCTCGACCATCATCACGATGCCGGCGAGATTCTGGTCCGAGAGCGGGGACAGGCCGAGCAATCGCTCGTCCTGCGCTGCGTACGCGGGGTAGAGCGGCTCGAACGCGAAGATGAGGACGTCGGCAAGGATCTGCCCGCAGGCGAAAAGCACGACTGCGAGGCCGATTCGGCCGCCGCGGGTCAGCTCCCCGCGCCGCGCAGGATCCACGAGCTGCGTCCACACGAGGATCCCTGCGATGACGAACGTGAGGTGTTGCAGGTCGTGCACGACCTGGTGGTCGAGGACGTAGTCATACGCCGGCGGGTAGTGCCAACCCGCCATGACCGCGGCCCAGACGGCGAAGCTGACCTTCGGCCGCAGCAGGAAGCGCAGAAACGAGCGTAGCGGCTGGATGCGCGCGATGGGCCGAAGCGTCCAGCTCGGCAGCAGGAAGAAGGTCAGCGGGCCGCGGATAGCGACGATCGCGAGCGCCACGGCCGCATCCCCGATGAGCACGTGCTCGAGCATGTGGGCCGACAGCAGGTACTCCTCTCCGATCGGGTCGAGTGGGGAAACGAGCGCGAGCGTCCCCAGCGCGACCCCGGCGACGAACAGAAACGCTCGGTCGAAGCCGGCGAGGTCGGCGCGGCCGCGCCGGCGCAGCCGCAACCACGCCTGGAAGAAGAGGACGAGCGCCAGGGCCGAGCCTGCGAGCACGGCCGGCGGCGCCTCCCAGGCGGAGCCGAGCTCCGACGTGGGCACGGCGTCGCCGTGGGCGAGAAGGAGGCTCAAGGCGGCGCCAGCACCTGCCCGAGCACCCACAGGCCGGTAAACGTATAGCCGACCATCAGGAGCACGAGCGGCCACTGCGCGAGCGCGGCGCGCCGCGGTACTCCGTGCACCCTCAGGGAGACGCGGTGGGCCTCGAAGACTGCAATGACGTGGCCCCAGACGATGAGGCCGACCTGGAGGTACCAGACGAGCGCGCCGGGGACTCCCTTCCAGGGCGACTCGACATCAGGAACCCACTCTCGCCCAAGAGGGTCGAATACAGCCGCATACGTGAACTGGCCGCCGTAGATGAGGAAGAGGAAGTAGTGCGCGACGAAGTACACCGCGGCGATCGGAATCAGGGTCGGGGCGTAGCGGCGCGCAGCATCCGCAATCGCAGCTCCTTCTATCCGCGAGACGATCGTGACGACAGCGAGGAACGCGAGTGCAAACGCGCACACGATCCCCGCCATCAGCAGCGTGTCGAGCACCCTTTCGTGGGCAGCGAGCCACGTAGAGCGGTCAAGAAAGAAGCCCTCGAAGCGTGCATACACGTTCGTCTGCGAGAAGCCGTCGTAGACAACCGTGGCGAGCAGCGCGAGCACGAATGTGCCGCCGGCCGGGGCGAGCGGCGCCTCCCGGCTCACGCCAGATCCATACGGACGCAGGCGAATCCCGCGTGCCTCGGGAGACGCGTCCAGCCAGCAGGCGGGGCATCCACGCCGCTCGTCCTCGACGCAGAGCCCTGTTCGACAGGGCCCGCCCGGCTCGCGCACGTATAGCTCGAGCGGCGCAAAGCGCGCGAAGGTCCGCGCGACGACGGTGAAGAGCTCGGCGCGAGCGAGCCATGTCTCGGTGCCGTAAGCGGCCATGCCGACCAGCTGGACGCCGATATACGCGAGGAGGATGAGCACAAGCGTGTGCGGCTCCTTCCCAGGCGGCCAAACGAGCTCCATCCAGGACCACGCGAGGAGGAGCGCGATGGCAGGCCACAATCCGAGCCGATGCGGATACGGCATCGCCGCCGAGCCGCGCTTGGCGAGGAAGCGGTCGAGCCAGCGGCCGGCTGCGTTCAGCGGGCTGACGAAGTCCCAGACGTTCCCGATCAGCGCGGTGGCGATTCCAAGCCCGACCCAGAAGTCGACCCAGATCACGATCGTCGCAGGGTTCTCGAAGAAGTCGTCGGGCCCGAACAGGCCTCCCACGACCACGACCACGAGGAGAAATGTGGCGATCGCAACGCCGATCCATCCGATTCGCAGGCGCCGGAAGGGCTTGTACACGTCTCCGCTCGTGCGCCTGCCCGAGGACTCGTAGGCGAGAGCGGCCGCCGGCGCGGACAAGAGGACGGCCAGCCCGGCCGCAAGCCCGTAGAGCCAGACGGGAATGGGGAACCGGTAGTCGATGCCGGGGACGGCATGGGCCGCCGCCGCGCTCGGCAGAAGGAGCGCAAGCGCGACGGCGGCTGCGAGAGCAAGACCTTTCCGGCGCACTGCCGGAATGGTCTCAAAACCATCGGGGTGCCCGGATTTGAACCGGGGACCTCGCCGACCCGAACGGCGCGCGCTACCAGGCTGCGCTACACCCCGAACCCGCCATAGGGTACCGGCAAATGGCCGCCGCTCGGGACGAAATCGTCGCGTTCGCGAACGAATTTCTCGACCTGGACGCCTATCCCGACTACGGCCCGATGGGCATCCAGGTCGTGGGCGCGCCCGAGGTGGAGAAAATCGCCTGCAGCGTGTCGGCCTCCCGCGAGCTCTTCGAGCGCTCGGCGTCGGCGGGAGCCCACATGGTGCTCGTCCACCACGGGCTCTTCTGGGAGAAGGACACGCGCGTCGTCGGCGCCGTGATGAAGGACCGCCTCAAGGCCCTCTTCGACTACGACCTCAGTCTCGTCGCATACCACCTCGCGCTAGACGCTCACCCGGAGGTTGGCAACAACGCCCTTCTGGCCCGAGAGGTCGGTGTCGAGCCCGAGAAGCGCTTCACCGCCTGGGGTTACGGTGGCCGGCTCGCGACGGCCGCGCCGATCGACGAGCTCGCGAGCAGGGTGCAAGAGCGGCTTGGGCAGGTCCCGCTCGTCTTCTCGTACGGCCCCGAGCTTGTCGAGCGCGTCGCTGTGCTGACCGGAGGAGCAGCCCGCTACGTGAACGAGGCCGCAGCGGAGGGATACGACTGCTTCCTCACCGGGGAGGCAGATGAACCGACCAAACACGCAGCGAAGGAGGCGGGCATTCACTTCGTCGGCGGCGGGCACTACGCGACCGAGACGCTAGGCGTCCGCGCGCTCGCGGCGAAGCTGGCCGAGCAGTTCGGCCTCGAGTGGGAGTTCGTCGACCTCCCCAACCCGGTCTAGGAAGCTTTCGAGGATCAGCGCGCACTCACGCGGCTGCTCCCCGACCACGAGGTGGCCTGCCGCAGGCAGGACGCGAATCGGCACGCGCAAGCGCCGTGCGTACTCGAATCCGTCCTCGAGCGGAACGAGGCGGTCGCGGGCACCCCAGAGGAGCAGGACGGGACAGGTGACGCGGTCGAGATCGGGCCTCGGGTCGTCGCGTAAGAGTGCGCGGCCGGCCGTCCCGACGTCGGTGTGCTGCGAGGGCCCTTCGAGGAAGCCGAGCACGCTCTGAGGGGACAGCCCCGGCGGGTCCACGGCGCCCCAGAGCCCGAAGGGAAGCCAGCGCAAGCGTGGCCGGCGGGCAAACGTCGTCCGATGCCGGGTCATGATTTGCGCCGGCCGGAGCGCGCCCGTGATCCCGAGCCAGATCTGCGCACGGCGCGTCACGGACACGATCCCCGCGGCCGAGACGAGAGCGAGAGCGGTGACGTCTGCGGGGCGGGCGACGGCGAGGCGCAACGCGATCACTCCTCCCATGGAGTAGCCGAGCACGGGGGCGGGCAGCATCGCCTCGAGCTCGGCGACGGCCGCCATCTGGTTGGCATATGACGTGAGGCCGTCCGCACTCCGAAGGGGTTCCGAGCGACCGTGTCCGGGGAGATCCGGGATGAGCACACGCCGCCGACGGGCGAGCAGCGGGGCCAGCTCCGTGAAGTTGACGGCCGCTCCGCCGAGCCCGTGCACGATGACGAGCGGCGGCCCTTCCCCACCGACGAAGTAGCGTGTGCGGACACCGCGCACCTCGGCGAGCCGCGATTCGAAGCCTCCCCGAACGAGCGTTGCCTCGGACACCGCAGACAAACTATCCTGTGGCCATGGACTGGGAAGGAGCGCGGAGCCTTTGAGCCCCGTGGCCGACATGGAAGGACGCGTCTAGCCCGCCTCGGTGCGCCGAGAGCGGGTTTTTTTACGCCCGAGGACGAAAGGAGACGTCGTGGCAAATCACCTGACGCCGGAAGAGCTGTCGAAGGAGCTCGGTATCGACCGGGAGGAAGTCATCCGCGTGTGCCTCGAGGAGGCGATCCCGATCTACCAGGGCAAGATCGACAAGAGCCTGTTCCAGGCTCAGCTCGAGGCGTCCGGTCAGAGCCGCGCGTCAGCCGCTTAGCGGAACGACCACTCACGCAGTTCGCAAGGCCCGCCGCCGGAGGGCTAGCTGAGGGATTGGCGAAACCAGGACCGCTCTAGCTAGGTCTCTGGGGCGTCGCTCGCAAAGGAGGCCAGCGAGCGAGCCCGAGACAGTACGTAGAAGTACGGCGGAGGGCGAGCTCTCGCAGGCTCCTGCCGCGAGCGGCGGCAGGCGAGGCGAAGCCGGGCTTTGCCCGGCGAAAGCCGCCGTCCAGAGGCCTAGCTAGCGCGCGGCGGCGCGCTTGCGACCGCCTGACGCCGCCTTCTTCTTGGCGGGCGCTGCCTTTTCCTTGCCCTTCTGGGCCTGCGCCACGCTCTGTTTGAGCGCCTCCATCAGGTCGACGACAGGCGCCTCGGGAGCGGGCTCCGGCATAGTGATCTCCTTGCCGGCGAGCTTCGCCTCGAGCATCGCGCGAAGCTCGTTGCGGTACTCGTTCTCGTAGTCCTCCGGATCGAAGTCGCCGACGAGACTCTCGACCAGCTGGCGCGCCATCGCGAGCTCCGGATCCTTCACCTCGGTCTCTTCGACGGCCTCGTCGATCTCGCTGCGCGAACGGATGTCCTCGGCGAAATAGAGCGTCTCGAGCGCGAGCGAGTCGCCAAGCGTCCGGATCAGACACAGGTTCTCCTTGCCCCAGAGGACGAACTTGCCGACAGCGGCCATGCCTGCGTCCTGCATAGCCCGAAGAAGGAGGACGTACGGCCGGCGCTGAGCCTCCGGACCGGCAGGCGCGAGGTAGTAGGTGCGATCGAAGTAGATCGGATCGACCTGGTCGATCGGGACGAAGCGGATGATGTCCACCGACTGCGACCGCTGCAGCGCGACGGCGTCGAGGTCGGACTCCTCCACCATGACGAACTGGCCTTTGGAGAACTCCCAGCCCTTGACCAGCTCGTCGGCCTCGACGTCGCGCTCGTGGAACGGGCAATAACGCTTCTGCTTGATCGGCGTCCCGCATTCGCGGTGCAACGTCCGAAAGGCGGTGTCCTTTCGCTGCTGCGCCACGGCCAACCCGATCGGGATGTTGACCAGGCCAAAGTTGATGGATCCGTTCCAGATAGTGCGCATGAGCCGCCCTCGAAGAGTAACTGAAGACCGCATAGTTTCTGGCCTCGCGGCCGAAACCCTTTATGCGTTTCAGACGTTATACCTATTGGGTATTCGATGGGGTACTAAGGAGGCGCGGGCGACACGCAGAAGCAGTCGGTTATCGATCTGAAGCTCGAGAATCGTCCCTCCGCGACGCGCGAGGTTCGCGCAGCGGTCGACCGTGTCGCCGAGAGCTGTCAGCTCCGGGAGGAAGACCGCTTCGCGCTTCGGGTCGCGGCGACGGAGGCCGTCACGAACGCGCTTAAGGCGGGCGATCCCCCGGTCGAGGTGATGATCGCCTGTGAGGGCGAGGCAGTCGACATCCAGGTAGAGAGTTCGAGCATCTTCCTGCCGAAGAGCGACGTCGAGCCCGAGCGGGCGCGCGACTTCGACGGAGGCCGCGGAATTCCGATCATGATCGCCCTCGTGGACGAGATCGAGTTCGCGCGCACCCGCGCGGGCACACGGGTGCGCATGCGCAAGCGCATCCACCCCGCCGGGGAAGGCGACTCCCCTTTTTGACCGACGGGGCTAGAGGCGGCGGGCGCCGACATACGTCGACGAGTACCAGCCGGAGAGGGACGAGATCTTGACGACATCGCCCGTATGCGGTGCGTGGATGAACTGGCCGCCGCCGATGTAGATCCCGACGTGGCTCAGGCCGTTGAAGAAGACGAGGTCGCCCGGCGCAAGGAATTGACGGCCGACGGGGCTCCCCATCGAGTACTGCATCGCCGCGTTGTGCGGTAGCGAGATCCCGACCTGGGCGAAAACGTACATCGTGAAGCCCGAGCAGTCGAAGCCGCTCGGCGAGGCGCCGCCCCAGACGTAAGGAACGCCGAGGTACTGCATCGCGATTCCGACGACGCCGCCCGCGTGTCCGGACGGATTGCCTCCGCCCGAAGAGATCGACCCGCCAAGCCGTGAGCGCGCCGAGGCCGCCAGCCGCGCCTGCGCGGCAGCTTCCTCACGCTGCATCCTCTCGATCTCGCTCCTGATGGAAGCGAGCAACTGCTTGCGCGTCGCCAGTTGGCTCTCGATCGATGCCTTCTTGGCGGCTTGATCGGCGACAACGGCCTCCTGTGAGGTGCGAGCCCGCGCGAGCTCACCTTCCCGCTTCTTGATCTCAGCCCTGAACGAGCGAACCTCTGTGACGATTCGTGCGTCCTGCTCGGAGACGCGGTTGACGGTGTCCATCCGGGTGAGCAAGTCGTCGAGGCTCGCCGACCCGAGAAGGATCTCGAGCGCGGACTGCTCGTCCGAGGTATAGAGAGCGACGACGCGCTGCTGCAGAAAGCTCTGTGCGCGGCGGAAATTGGAACGCGCGATTTCGAGCCGGCGCTCGTTGACCCGCTGCTCCGCCTTGATCGAGTCGAGCTTGATCTGGGACGCGTTGTAAGCCTCGACGACCTTCTCCAGGTTGGCGTCGATCGTCTGGATCTCAGCGAGAACCTGCTGCGCCTCCGCCTTCTTGGTGCCGACGGGGGAGGGGCGTGCGGCGGCCGGGAAAAGGGTGGCCGCTAGAAGGATGAGCAGAGCTACGACTACCGCGTGTCGTTTGGTCGCTCTGATCAGGACCCCCCGACAGGGATCATGGCAGGCGCGGACTGGGGACTCAGCGCCGTCACAAGCACGGCACCTTAACAGGGCTTCCTGACGGCCCGCAACCAAGAAATGGGCTATCCAGGCCTGTTAGGGTGTTGGCCCCGTGCGGGGGACTTGGCTATCCGGTGGGGCGCGCCCAGCCCTGGCCGGACTCGCGGCGCTCCTTGCGCTGCTCGCCGCCGCCGGCGCCCGGGCCGATGAACCGGCCAGCCAGGCGGCGAGACTGCGCTCGAGCAATACGACTTTGGCCGCGAAGTCGCAGCAGGTTCTCCTCCGGCTCTATTCGCTCCAGAGTCGCCTCGCACAGGCTAAGCAGCGGATCGACGCCCTCGAAGCGCGCAATGCTCAGCTTGAGCGGCAGGTCGACTCGGCCAAGTTCCAGCTCCAGATCGCTCGTGAGGACATGGCCGCCGCCCGGCAGCAGCTCGGCGCCCGCCTGCGCCAGCTCTACGTCGAAGGCGACGTCGATCCGCTCGCAGTTCTCCTGGGCGCGGACTCGCTCGACGACGCGCTCTCGGCCATCGACGGTTTGAGCCGCCTCGCCGACCAGGACAAGGACATCCTGGTGCAGCTCACACGCGCACGGGCCGAGTTGCGCGCTGCGCTGAGTCGTCTTGCGGCCCGCCGCGCGCAGGTCCGTGCGCTCATGACCCAGGCGAAGGCCGCACAGACTGATCTCCTACGGGCGCAAGCCGAACAGACGGCGTATCTCGGCTCATTACGCCGCCGCCAGGAGCTCAACCGCGGCCAGATCGCGGACCTGAACGCCCAGGCCGCAGCGAGCGAGCAGCAGTCCGAGCAGCTGACCTCCGGGTCGGGAGGTGGGGGCGGCGCGACGCCGCCACCGCCGGCACCGCCGCCCCAGAGTGGGCAACAGATGACCGTTTCGTCCACCGGCTACTGCCTGAAGGGAACGACCGCAACCGGGATTCCCGTGGGCTGGGGCGTGGTCGCGGTGGATCCGAGCGTGATTCCCCTGGGCACACGCATGTTCGTCCCGGGATACGGGGAAGGCGTCGCTGCCGATACGGGCTCGGCAGTGAGGGGTGCGATGATCGATCTCTGGTTCCCCACGTGCGCCCAGGCGCTCGGCTGGGGCCGCAAGACCGTGACGATCACGATTCACTAGCGGTCAAAATCACCCTGTACTAGCCGGAACTGACTAGACTTTTCGCGATCGACCTTCGCCCAGGGGGTCTCGTGGACGACACGAAGACTGAAGCGCCCCAAGCCGAGAAGGCGCTCGACGAGCTCCGAGTACTGATCGTCGACGACCACGACCTGTTTCGCTCAGGCTTGCGCAACCTGCTCGAGCAGGAGGGCGTCAACGTGGTCGGGGAAGCCCCGAGCGGCCAGGTTGCCCTTCGATTGGTCGGCGATCTCGCGCCCGACGTCGTGATCATGGATCTGAACATGCCGGGCCTCACAGGCGTTGAGACGACTCGTCAACTCTCGAGCATCGCACCGTTGACGCGCGTCGTAGTCCTAACCATCTCTGCCGACGACGACGATGTCATGAACGCGGTCATGGCCGGTGCGTGTGGATACCTCCTCAAGGATTCGTCCGTACCGGATCTGATCACGGGCATTCGCGCCGCCGCCCAGGGCGAGTCGCTCATCTCCCCGCAAATCGCCGCGAAGGTCCTGCAGCGGCTGCGAGCACAGAGCACGAGCGAGGACGCCGCAGCCACCATCCGCGCGGAGCTCTCCGACCGCGAGATCGAGGTGCTGAAGCTGATCGCGAACGGCAAGGACAACGCTCAGATCGCGCGCGAGCTCTTCATCAGCCCGAAGACGGTCAAGAACCACATCTCGAACATCCTCATGAAGCTGCAGATCGACAACCGCATCCAAGCGGCTGTCTACGCCGTACGCAGCGGAATCGTCTAGGCGGCTGCGCGCTCGGCGTCGACGCGTCTCTGCAGGGCGCTGAGGACGTCACGCAACCCGGCGAGTTCGTCGTCCGCCGTCCTGAGCTTCTGAGCCAGCGCGCGCAGCTCGTCGGCCTCGTCCTGGCCCTCGATGTGGTGCGCGAGCTCACCGATCCGGCGCTCGAGGCGCAACCGCTCCGCCTCCAGCTCGAGCGCCCGCGCGTATCCGTCGGTCAACGTATGCTCCATCTCCGTGAGGAGGGGCTCGTCGGGGTCGGGGTTGCGCGGATCGAGCAGGTGGTGGATCCGCGCGAGGAGGGGCGCGAGGTCGAGACTCATCGGCTCGCCTGATTATCGAAAAGCTGTGCGTCCGATTCATGGGCCGGGCGGCCCATCCTCGCGCCCGCGTAGGCCCATAGCCCGAAGTCGTATTCCAGCCGTGGCGGCGGCGCTCCTCGCGGGCGTATACCTCTCCGGGACCGCGTCGGCTTCCCTCCGCACCGCCCTTGCCACCGCGCTCTCGGGATCCCACGTCCGCTCGAGCCAGACCGGCGTCCTCGCTGTCGACCTCTCCGGAGGGGGTTCCACCGTCTTCCGGCGGAATGCCTTGCTGCCCCTGCGGCCGGCCTCGAACGAGAAGCTCACCGTCGCGATCGCGGCGCTCGACCGGCTCGGAGTGGACTTCCAGATCCCGACGAAAGTCCTCGGAGACGGCACGTTTGATCCCGCCACCGGCATGTGGCAGGGCCGCCTCATCCTGCGCGGCAACGGCGATCCGTCACTGACGAGCACCGGGCTTGCCAGACTGGCCGCGCAGGTCCGCGCCGCAGGGATCGTCAAGGTGAACGGCCGCATCCTCGGGGACGAGACCTACTTCGACGCTGTTCGCGTCGGGCCCGGTTGGAAGGCCTCCTACTACAAGGAGGAATCGCCTCCCCTTTCCGCGCTCGTGGTCAACCGTGCGCGATTCGGCGGCCGGATCTCCGACCAGCCGGCACTGGCGGCAGCCATGTTGTTCAGGCGAGCGCTGGAGACAGCAGGGGTCGCCGTCGTGGGCCGGGCCGTCAAGGGAAGCGTCGCCGGAACACTCGATGTGGTGGCGGAGGTCCGTTCGGCGGTCATGAGCACGCTGGTGAGGCGCATGAACCGGCAGAGCGACAACTTCTACGCCGAGATGCTCATGAAGGAGCTCGGCGCCGTGCGGCGTGGAAGCGGCACAACGGCGGACGGCGCTCGAGTCGTGCGCTCCGAGCTGAACGAGCGCAACCTGAACTTGACGGGCGTGCGAATCGCGGATGGGTCAGGTCTTTCGGCTTACGACCGGCTGACCGCGACCGCGGTGCTCCAACTCCTGCGCTCGGCAGTGAGTGACCCCACGATCAAGAGCCCCTTCGTGGCGTCGCTCCCGGTCGCAGGCGTGAATGGAACCCTCGAAGACCGGATGCGAAGCGGCCCCGCGCACAGGCACATACTCGCGAAGACGGGCACGACCGATCGCGCGTCCGCGCTGTCGGGCTATGCGACGAACCTGTCCTACCAGCCGCGGTACGTCTTTTCGATCCTGATGAACGGGAATCCGGTCCCTTGGTGGTACGCGCGCACAGCGCAGGACCGGTTTGCGCAGGTCCTAGCCCGCGCCGCCCAGTAGCTTCTTCAGGGCGGCTTCGTCGAGCAGCTCGACACCGAGCTGCTGCGCCTTCGTCAATTTCGAGGCGCCCGGTTCTTCTCCCACGACGAGCGCAGTCGTCTTCGCGGACACTGAGTTCGTCACCTTCGCCCCGAGCGCCTCGAGCGCAGCCGTCGCCTGTTCGCGCGACCAGGCCTCGAGCGTGCCCGTGACGACGTAGGTCTTGCCTGTCAACGGGCCCTCCTTGGGACGATCCTCCTCGCCTAGCTCGAAGCGCAAGCCGAGCTCGCGCAGCTCGGCGACGAGCGCACGGTTCTTGTCGTCGTCGAACCACTCCGCGATGATCTCGGCCCGGTCCGGTCCGAAGCCGTCCACCTCTTCGATGTCCTCCTGGGAAGCCGCAATGAGGCGGTCAACCGTCCCGAAGTGGCGGGCGAGGCTTTGCGCCAGGACCCAGCCGAGCTTCGGGATGTTGAGCCCCAGCAGAACGCGCGAGAAGGGTACGTCCTTCGACCGTTGGATCGCGTCGATCGCCGCGGTCGCGGAGATGTCCGCGAAGCCCTCCAGCTCGAGCAGCTGCTCCTTCTTGAGGCGATAGAGGTCGGGAAGCGACCGCACGAGCCCCTCGTCCCAGAGCATCCTGATCGTCTGCTCGCCAACACCCTCGATGTCGGCCGGGCCTTCCACCCAGTTGATGAGCGTCTCCAGTCCACGCGAAGGGCACGCCGGGTTGGGGCAGCGGTGCATGACCTCGCCCTCCGGCTTGACGATCTCCGTGCCGCAAAGCGGGCACTTCTTGGGCATTCGGAAGGGCTTCGTCCCAGGGGCGTGCTCGCCCGCCGGCCCGACGATCTGCGGGATGACGTCGCCGGCGCGCTGGACGATGACCATGTCGCCCTCGCGGATCTCCTTGCGATTGATGTCCTCCTCGTTGTGAAGCGTCGCCCGGGACACGGTCACGCCGCCCACCTCGACCGGCTCCAGCATCGCCCATGGATTCAGAGCGCCCGTACGGCCCACCCGGATCAGGATCTTGTTCAAGCGCGTGACGGCAGTCATCGGTGCCCACTTGTAGGCGCGGGCCCAGCGCGGACGCTGGTGCAGGGCGCCGAGCCGCTCCTGCTGCGCGAACGAATCGACCTTGATGACGATTCCATCGATCTCGTAGTCGAGCTCGATCCGGCGTTTCTCCCACTCGCGGCACGCTCGCGCGACCGACTCGATCGATTCGTGCACCTCCGCGAACGGATTCGTGCGGAAGCCGTGCTCGCGCAGCCACTGGAGGGAGTCCCAGTGGCCCTCGGTCGGGAGCCGGTCCTTCCGCCCTAGGCCGTGGATCCAGATGGAGAGAGGACGCGAAGCGGTGATGGACGAGTCCTTCTGGCGCAGCGATCCCGCCGCCGCGTTGCGCGGGTTCGGCGTCGGCTTCTTCCCCTCGGCCACGAGGCGCTTGTTTAGCTCGTTGAAGCCGGAGAGCGGGAGATAGACCTCGCCGCGAGCCTCGATGATCGGCGGCGGCTCCTCGCCTTCGGCGAGCTGCATGCGCATCGAGATCGCCTTGATGGTCTTTAGGTTGGTGGTCACGTCTTCGCCCCGGAAGCCGTCGCCACGGGTTGCGCCTCGCACGAAAATGCCGTCCTCGTAGAGGAGGTTGATCGAGAGGCCGTCGATCTTCGGCTCCGTGACGTAACGGATCTCGCCGGTTCCCAGGCGCTTGACGACATCAGCGTGCCATTTCTGCAGTGCCTCGTCCGTCGTGACTTTCTCCAGCGACCCCATCGGCGTCGGGTGCTCGACCTTGTCGAACTTGTCGGAGGGAGGCGCCCCGACCCGCTGCGTCGGGCTGTCCGGCGTTTGGAGACCGGGATGCTCGCGCTCCAACGCGAGGAGCTCGTCCCACAGGCGGTCGAACTCCGGGTCCGAGATCTCTGGGTCGTCGAGGACGTGGTAGCGGTAGAGGTGATAGTCGACGAGCTCGCGCAGCTCGACGATCCGCTCGTCCGGCGCCTTCGTCTTAGAGGACGCCAAGAAGTTCCCCCGGTGTGTGCACGAGGACGTCTGCTCCCGCCTCGAGCAGCCGCTCCTCGCTGTGGATCTTCCCCCACGCGACGGCCACGGTGAAGACGTCGGCCGCCTTGCCGGCCTCGATGTCCCACGGGGAGTCGCCGACGAAAGCGGTCTCTTCTTTCGTGGTTCCCAGCTCGGTGAGCGCGTGAAGCACGGGGTCGGGGTGGGGCTTGTGCCGCTCAGTCGACTCGGTCGTCACGACGACGTCGAAGTAGTGCTCGATCGGCAGGACGGCGAAAGCGAGATCGACAGTCCTCCGCCGCTTGGCGGTCACGACCCCGAGCTTGCGGCCCTGAGCTGAGAGGTTCTCAAGGAGTTCTTCGACCCCGGGGAAGGCCTGCAGCTCGTCGTGCAGCGGCTCGTTGTGCTCGCGGTAGACGCGTACGAGTTCGTCGGCGAGTCCCTCGTCCAGCGCCCGCATGTGGTCGCGGATCGACCCGCCGCCGATGAAGCCGGCAAGCACCTCGTCCGGAACCTCGCGCTCGAGCACCGTGCGGGTCGCATGGCGATAAGAGGCAAGGATCATCGCCCCCGAGTCGATGAGGGTACCGTCGAGGTCGAAGAGCACCGTTGGATAGCGCATCAGTAGTCCACTCTCTCCAAGTAGAGGCCCCACGGCGGCGCGGTCGTTCCGGCCTCCTCGCGCGGCCTCCCTTCGAGGAGGCGCGCGATGGCCGTCGGGTCCTGCTCAAGCATCGTACCGACCAGGATTCGCACCATGTGTCGCAGGAAGCTGTCGGCGGTGATCGTGAATTCGAGCGTGTTGCGGGCAGCCTCCCACGCCGCCGCGCCGACCACGCGGACGAAGGAGGAATGTTGCGTCTCCGTGGGGGTGAAGGCTCGGAAGTCGTGCTCGCCGGAGAGAAGGTCGGCCGACTCGGCGAGGCGATCCTCGTCGAGAGGACGCGGCCACCAAAGCGAGCGGCGGCGCTCGAACGGCGAGTGGGTCGCCCGCAGCCAGACGCGGTAGCGGTAGGAGCGAGACCGTGCGGAGAAACGGGCATGGAAGTCGTCCGGCGCAGCCTCGCTCCGGAGCACGGCGATGTCGTCGGGGAGCATCGTGTTGAGCGCCGCGGCAGCTTTCTCCACCGGGGGGCCGCCGTCGGCCTGGAAGCTCGCAACCTGAGCGAGCGCGTGGACGCCTGCGTCCGTGCGCCCCGCGACGGCGAGCCCGTCCCAGGTCTCGTAGACGCCGTCGAGCCCGGCTCGGAGCTCGCTTTCGACTGTGCGTAGCCCGGGCTGTGCGGCCCAGCCGGCGAAGTCCGTCCCGTCGTACTCGAGCGTCAGCTTTACGGCCGGCACGCCGTCAGACGCGGAACGCCGCAGGCTCGGCTTGACCGGCGACTCTGTGCGGAACCACACTTCGACGCATGGAACGGGAGCATCGGCACGGATCGTTCCGAAGCGGCATCGTCGCGCGACTCATCGCGGCCTTCCTCCTCGTCAGCCTTCTTCCGATCGGCATTCTCGCGTACCTCTCGGCCCGCGAGACAAGTGGGCCCGGGCCCGAGGGGACGGAGGAGGCGCACACCGAGGCGACCGGAGACGAGATCCTCGGGATCCGCATCGCACATGTGGAGGTCGGCGTGGCGGCGGCAAGCCTCGTCCTCGCCATCGCCACGGCCGCCTTCCTCGGTCGCTCCCTCGTACGGCCGCTGCGAGAGCTCGAGGGCGCGATGCACCGCGTCGAAGGAGGAGACCTCGATGTCCGGGCCAAGACGAACGGACGAAACGACGAGATTGCACACCTCGCCCGCTCCTTCAACACAATGATCGAAGGCCTCGAGCGAGAACGGCTCGTTCGCGATCTCTTCGGCCAATACGTGTCGCCCGAAGTCGCCGCCCTCGCGATCGAGCGGAAAGGGCGCCTCGACGGCGAGCTGATCGAGGCGACGGTCCTCTTCGTCGACATCCGCGACTTCACCGCCCTCGCCGAGCGACTCGCTCCGCGGGCGCTGATCCGAACCCTGAACACGTTTCTCTCGGCAGCCTCCTCGGCCGTCGCCGGAGAGGGCGGCATGGTCAACAAGTTCGGCGGCGACAGCGTGCTCGCCGTGTTCGGGACGCCGCTGAACCCCGCCGAGGACCACGCCGGGCGAGCGGTTCGGGCCGCCCTCGCGATCCTCGAAGCGGTAGAGCGCTTCAATGCAGAGGAGCGCGACCCCCATCATCCCGATCTGCGGGTAGGCATCGGCGTCGCCACCGGCGAGGTCGTCGCGGGCAACGTCGGCGGCGACGACAAGGTCGAGTACACGGTCATCGGCGACGCGGTCAACCTCGCCAGCCGCCTGCAGACGCTGACGAAAGAGACTGGCCAGCCCATCCTCGTCAGCGACCCGACGGCGCGCGCGGCCGGCGCGGTGGCTTCGTTCAGCTCGGTCGGAGACGTCACCGTGCGCGGGAAACGCGAGCCGGTCCACACCTGCGCCGTCCGAGCCTTGACAAACACGGACATGTAAGCCTACACTTACCGTAAGTAATGGCTTACGGTACTGCTATCGCAGCATTGGCGGATCCGACGCGGCGCCGCGTCTTCGAGCGCTTGCGCGGCGGCCCGCGGCCGGTGGTCGAGATCGCGCGCGGCCTCCCCGTGTCGCGGCCGGCCGTTTCGCAGCATCTCCGCGTCCTCAAGAAGGCAGGGCTCGTCAGGGAGCGGCGGGAGGGGACGCGGAACTTCTACAGCGTCAACGGCGACGGCCTCGCGGAGCTGCGCGACTACTTCGAGCAGTACTGGGACGAGGCGCTGGCTGCCTTCAAGGAGGCGGCCGAGAAAGGAGACAACGATGATTCAGCAGACGAGTGAGCTCGTGATCGAAAAGTCGGTCGTCGTGGCCGCGCCGATCGAGACCGCCTTCCGTGTCTTCACCGAGGAGATCGGGACGTGGTGGCCGCTTCGCACGCATGCCGTGGACACGGAGACGTCTGAAACAGTCGTCATGGAAGGTCGCGTCGGGGGCCGCCTCTTCGAGCGAACACCCGTCGGAACCGAGCACGTGTGGGGGGTGCTCGTAGCCTGGGAGCCGCCAACCCGGGTCGGCTACACGTGGTATCCCGGCCGGGGCGAGGAGACTGCGCAGGAGGTCGAGGTGACGTTCACGCCTGAGGGCGACGGCACCCGAGTCGAAGTCCGCCACTGGGGCTGGGAGAAGCATCCGGGCAGCCTGGAGGAGACGATCTCGAGCTACACCGAGGGCTGGGACACGGTGCTCGGGCACTACGTCGAGGCGGCGAATGCCTGAATCGACCTCAGCTCTCGCGATTCGCAAGTCCCTGACGGTCGTCGTCCCTGTGCAGACCGCGTTCCGGGTCTTCACCGAGGAGATCGGCTCATGGTGGCCGCTGACGTCGAAGTCAGTGGCCCTCGAAGAGGCCGTCGACCTCGTCATCGAGCCGCGCGCCGGCGGGCGGGTCTACGAGCGCACGCGGGACGGCGAGGAGCACATGTGGGGCGAGGTCCTCGCCTGGGAACCTCCTCTCGGGCTCACGTTCTGCTGGCATCCCGGCCGCGCCGCGGAGACCGGCCAGGAGGTCGAGGTGCGCTTCACCCCAACGGGCGACACGACCCTCGTCGAGCTCGAGCACCGCGGCTGGGAGCAGCTCGTCGGGCCGGGCGGCCAGATCCCGGAGCACTTCGAGTCGGGCTGGGACGAGGCGCTCGCGCGCTACGTGGAAGCCGCGACCGGCGCGGGTACGCGCTCCGGCTCGTAGTCCACGAGCTCGAGATACACCATGCGGGCCGCGTCTCCCTGGCGCGGCCCGATCTTGATGATGCGTGTGTAGCCGCCGGGCCGGTCGGCGAACCGCGGAGCCACGTCGGCGAAGAGCGTGTGCGCGATCGCCTTCGAGCGCAGAAAGGCGACGGCATGCCGGTGAGCGGCGACGTCCCCGCGCTTGCCGAGGGTGATCATCTCCTCGACGATCGGACGCACTTCCTTCGCCTTCGCTTCGGTCGTCTTGATGCGACCGTGCTCGATCAGCGCCGAGGCGAGGTTGGCGTAGAGCGCCTTGCGCTGCGCGGAGTCGCGCCCGAGCTTCCTGCCGGCCTTGCGGTGCCGCAAGCTAGCGATCACCTCGCCAGCAGATCGCGGTCAACGCATGCGAAACGCGAGCACTGCAAGGACGCAGGGAGGGTTCGTAGCCGGAGGCTACGGGCGCGACCGAGGACGCCGCAAGGCGAGGCGTTGCAGCATCGCGGCGGCCCCGAGCTGTGAGCGAGGGGATCGCTTCAATCACTCCTCGCGGAGCGTGAGCCCGTGCGCCTCGAGCGTCTCGCGGACTTCCTCGATCGACTTCTTGCCGAAGTTCGGAATGGCGGCCAGCTCG